>DAIDMG010000013.1 GCA_027449105.1 Acidiphilium sp.
GTTTGGCGTCCAACCATTAGGTCCATGGACCGTCTGGTCAATACACCACCAGAACTCTTCGTCGCTCATCCCTTTCCACGCGAAAACCGGAACCCCGACTGCGGCCACAGCGGCAGCTGCATGATCTTGCGTCGAGAAAATGTTACATGATGACCAGCGCACCGTTGCCCCAAGCGCTATAAGTGTCTCAATCAGCACGGCAGTCTGGACTGTCATGTGCAGGCACCCAGCTACGCGGGCACCAGCCAGAGGGCGTTCCGTGCCAAACTCCCTGCGGAGAGCCATCAAGCCGGGCATTTCGTCCTCAGCCATACTGATTTCCTTGCGCCCCCACTCCGCCATGGAAAGATCGCGGACTTTATAATCATTGGACTGGCTGGCCTCGGGCATAACAACTCTCCATCTCGTGCCGATCGCATATAGGCGATGGCTGAATGATTGCCAAACAATAGGATGGCCATATTTATCCGACGATCATCGCGTAACGCGCCGGTGCTGGTCGGTACCGCGTTACGATCTTGCCGATCGCTGACGGCCTAGACTTCTAGGAAAACCTCCTCGACGGTGAACCATGTTCCATCCCCAGTTCCGATAATCTCGGTATTATATCGCCGCAAGCGCAACCGATCTGTCGAGGATCAAGAAACGATGACGCTTCTGGACCGTCCCGACCCAGGCCACCGTGAATTATGCGAAGGTCAGGCAGCCTAGCCTGATCTTCATAAGCACGCATGTGCTATGAGAAAGGAACGGCTCCGGCCCCGATCGCCTTGAACAGCATTTCTTCTCCCGCAACCGCAGTCGACGTCAGGTATTCATTGCGTCAAAGAAGTCGTTGTTAGTTTTGCTATATTTAAGCTTGTCCAAGAGAAAGTCCATTGCTTCGGACGGACCCATCGGATTTAGAATCCGCCGCAGTACCCACATCTTGGACAAGGTACCCTTCTCGACCAGCAATTCTTCCTTCCTGGTTCCCGACTTGGTAATGTCGATGGCCGGGAAAGTCCTCTTATCCGACAATTTCCGGTCAAGGATCAGCTCAGAATTGCCTGTGCCTTTGAATTCCTCAAAGATTACCTCGTCCATGCGCGATCCGGTATCGATCAGAGCGGTAGCGATGATCGTTAGAGAGCCGCCCTCCTCTATATTTCGCGCGGCGCCAAAAAACCGTTTCGGCTTCTGCAGGGCGTTCGCATCGACACCCCCCGTGAGCACCTTGCCCGACGACGGGACTACCGTGTTATAGGCGCGCGCCAATCTTGTGATGGAATCCAGAAGGATAACCACGTCGCGCTTGTGCTCCACCAGGCGCTTGGCTTTCTCCAACACCATTTCAGTTACTTGCACGTGCCGCGTCGCCGGCTCATCGAATGTTGAGGCGATTACCTCGCCCTTCACGGTGCGTGCCATGTCGGTCACTTCCTCTGGCCGCTCATCAATTAGCAGAACGATAAGGAATACCTCTGGATGGTTCGTAGAGATTGCGGTTGCAATATTTTGCAACATGACCGTCTTACCCGTCCGTGGCGGCGCGACAATAAGGGCGCGCTGCCCCTTGCCAATCGGTGCAATCAGGTCGATCACCCGGGGCGTGTAATCCTTGGCCGGCCCCTTTGCGACGGACTCAAATTTTTCGGTCTCCATCTTCAGTCTTGACGTCGGATAGAGTGGCGTCAAATTGTCAAAATTGATCCGATGACGAACGGAATCAGGCGCCTCAAAGTTGATCGTCTCAACTTTGAGCAGCGAAAAATACCGTTCACCATCCTTGGGTGCCCGTATCTCGCCGGCCACAGTATCGCCCGTCCGCAAGCCGAAGCGTCTCACCTGCGCCGGGGAAACGTATATGTCATCCGGACCTGGCAAATAGTTGCTCTCCGGACTCCGCAGGAATCCGAACCCGTCCGGCAGAATCTCCAGCGTCCCATCGCCGTGAATCGGCTGGTCATTCTCGGCATACGCCTTGAGAATGGCAAACATCATGTCCTGCTTGCGAAGAGACGAAGCGTTCTCAACTTGCAGTTCTTCCGCAAGATTAAGCAGGTCGGTTGGGGTTTTACTCTTGAGTTCAGCGAGATTCATGGAAAATCCAGAGGCAGCAGCCACACGAAAAAACCGGGCTCTAGGCGGAGGGGGGATAAACTCGTCTAAAAAATGGCGAGCAAACGACCACGGGCGTGTATGTCCCGTTGCCCCCTCCTGCCGGAAATAGGACAAACGGTCAAGCAGAATCTTTCCGACCTGTATGACCAACTCGTTGCGCGCGTGAAGAAAACAGGCCTTCCGTTCCGCTTATTGGCTGGGAAAGGGAATTGAGCTACGCAGTGCGTCATGACCCGCACCGCAGAAATTAAACGCAAAACCGCTGAAACCATTGTCGACGTCCGCCTTGATCTTGACGGAACTGGCCTTACCGACGTCGCAACGGGCATCGGCATTTTTGATCATCTGCTTACATCCTTAGGCCGTCACACCCTTTTCGATCTCTTCATCCATGCGGAGGGTGACCTCCATATTGACGCCCACCATACGATTGAGGATGTCGGCATCGTCCTCGGTCGCGGATTGCACCAAGCACTCGGCGATAAACGTGGCATTACACGCTTTGGCCATGCGATCCTGCCAATGGACGAATCCCGCGTTGAGGCGGCAGTCGACCTCTGTGGACGCGGCTTTCTGGCATTCGACATCGAATTTGAGAGACCCATGCTGGGGGATATGGACACGCAACTCGTGGAAGAGTTCTTCCGTGCGCTTACCACGAACGGCCAGTTTACTCTCCATCTCAGCCGCCGTGCCGGCCGCAACACGCATCACGTGGCGGAAGCCGCTTTCAAGGCTGCGGCCCGTGCACTGCGGATGGCTGTGGAACTCGATGGACGCCAGATGGAAAACATCCCCTCCACCAAAGGCATTCTGTGACCGTCGCCATTATCGATACCGGCAGTGGCAACCTGGCCTCCGCCGCGCGCGGCCTTGAGCGCGCGGCGGCTGACATCGGCAGCCCTACGACCGTCGTCATTACAGACGACCCCGCCATCGTGACCACCGCCTCGCGAATCGTTCTTCCCGGCCAAGGTTCGTTTGCTGATTGTGCCCAGGGCCTAGCGATCAAGCCACAGCTTCGGGAAGCGCTGTTCACCCGGGTCAAGTCTGGAGTACCTTTTCTCGGGATTTGTGTCGGTATGCAGTTAATGGCCGAACGCGGCCTTGAGCACGGGATGACCAAAGGATTCGGCTGGATTCGGGGGGATATCAGCCCAATACGACCGACAGGCTTGCGCTTGCCTCATATGGGCTGGAATGAACTTTTTTTTCGGGCCTCGCACCCACTGCTTGACGGTATTGAGCCGGGGGACCATGCCTATTTCGTGCATTCGTACGCTTTGACCGGCGCCAACTCAGCTGATGTCATCGCCACCACGGATTACGGAGGCACAATCGTTGCGATGGTCGCATCGGGGAATTGTGCCGGCACCCAATTTCACGTCGAAAAAAGCCAAGAGGTCGGCCTCACGATCCTGCGCAATTTCCTCCGCTGGACTCCTCAATGAACCAGTCGCAGACTCAAGATCTACCACCACCCCAATCTCTCACTGTTGATCGTGTTTCTGATCTCAGTGATGACGAGCTGCACGCCTTATGCGAAGCCGCGGACGCTGCAATCCTTGATGGCGGCGGCTTTGGTTGGGTCCGTGCGCCTCGGCGAGCGATGCTTGAGCAATATTTTCGGGGCCTCGTGCTGGTACCCGAGCGTGAGCTTTTTGTTGGCCGGATGGATGGCTCGATCTACGGTGCCGCCCAACTGGTGCGTCCTCCTCGCCATAACGAGGCTCAGGCATTTTGCGCGACACTGATGCACAACTTTGTCGCCCCCTATGCTCGCGGCCACGGCCTTGCCCGGCTGATCGTCGCGCGTATAGAGGAACGTGCTCGCGCCCTCGGCTTCAAGGTGCTAAACCTCGATGTCCGTTCCTCCCAAACTGCAGCGATTTCGCTGTACGAAGCCGCAGGATTCACGCGCTGGGGCACACATCCTGCCTATGCCCGCATAGAGGGGAAAACCGTAGCAGGCCATTTCTATTACAAAATGCTGCAACCCGACTGACGCCATGGCTCTCACTCTCTATCCAGCAATCGATCTGAAGGATGGACGATGCGTCCGTCTAAAACGCGGCGTCATGGAAGATGCCACAATCTACGGCGATGATCCCGCTGTACAGGCAAGGCTTTTTGAGTCCGTCGGCTTCAAGGCACTGCATGTCGTTGACCTTGACGGTGCTTTCGCGGGCCGACCTATTAACGCCACCGCTGTCCGCGCAATCATCGCAGCATGCCACATCCCGGTACAGCTCGGTGGAGGTATCCGCGACATGGCCAGCATTAGCTCATGGCTTGAACTGGGAGTTTCCCGAATTATTCTCGGTAGCGTCGCAGTGAAGAATCCTGCTCTCGTGCGACAAGCTGCCAAAACCTTTCCGGGACAGATTATTGTGGGTATCGATGCGCGTGACGGCATGGTCGCCACGGAAGGCTGGTCACAAACGTCGACTCTGACAGCAACAGAGATCGCAAAACACTTTGAAGACTCGGCTATCACCGCAATCATCTACACAGACATTGCGCGCGACGGGATGCTTTCTGGCCTCAACCTCGAAGCAACCGAAGCGCTCGCGGCAACCGTAGCCATCAATGTTATCGCGTCGGGTGGCGTGGCAGGGGTTAAAGATATCGTGCGCCTCCGTGAAGCGTCTTCGCGACATTCAAATCTCGTGGGCGCCGTCGTTGGCCGAGCCTTTTACGATGGCAGCCTCGCGCCCAAGACTGCCTTGGCCGCCGCAACATGCTGAAGCTCCGCGTCATTCCCTGTTTGGATGTCAAGGATGGCCGGGTTGTCAAAGGCGTAAACTTTGTATCCCTGCGCGACGCGGGAGATCCAGTCGAACAAGCGGTCATCTACGACGCAGCTGGTGCTGACGAGCTCACGTTCCTGGATATTACAGCGAGCCACGAGGATCGGGATACAATCGTTGATGTTGTCGCCCGAACGGCTGCCCGCGTTTTTCTGCCGCTCACCGTCGGTGGCGGCATCCGCACCACTGACGACATGCGCCGCCTACTGCTGGCAGGCGCCGACAAGTGCAGCATAAACTCTGCGTGCGTAGCCCATCCCGATCTAATCAACGAAGCCGCGCGCAAGTTCGGCAGCCAGTGCGTTGTGGTAGCGATAGATGCGCGGGCTAACCCGAGCGGTGGCTGGGAGGTCTTCAGTCATGGTGGCCGCCGACCAACCGGAATCGACGCAATTGCCTGGTGCCGCGAAGTCGAAGCGCGCGGTGCCGGAGAAATCCTGCTCACGTCAATGGACCGCGACGGCACGGGCAGCGGCTTCGATCTCTCACTTCTGCGCGCAGCGTCCGACGCAACTCGCGTACCATTAATCGCTTCCGGCGGTGTCGGCCAACTCGAACACTTCGTGGAAGGTGCCAAAGCAGGCGCGACTGGCTTACTCGCCGCGAGTGTGTTTCATTTCGGTACATTTACAATCACTGAAGTAAAATCCGCGCTAGCTAGGGCGGGGTTACCAGTGCGCTTGCCGCACCCGCGCACGTCGGCCTAGACTCGACCCCATGGCAAAAAAGGTTCTCGATTCGCGGGCTCTAAAATCGCGCAAGCTGAAACGCAGCAAATCTGGAAAGGCCCGGCTAAAGATACCTGCCGGACTACCAACCTTGACCCCGAAGCAGAGCAAGAAGTTGCCACCTGTCTCACCACTAAATCCCGATTTGCCGGATGCGCGGGTACTTGACCGGCTGTGGTCGACAATTCTCTCACGTAAGGATGCAGATCCACTCGTCAGCCATTCCGCCCGCCTCCTGTCACGTGGCATCAACAAAGTCGCCCAGAAATTTGGCGAGGAATCCGTCGAATGTCTGATAGAGGCAGTTGCAGGAAACCGAACAGCTCTCGTGGCCGAATCCGCCGATGTTCTCTATCATCTTCTCGTGATGTTGGTCGCGTCGGGCATCCGGCCTGAAGAGGTCTGGGCCGAACTGGCCCGACGCGAAGGCGTGAGCGGCATCGCTGAAAAAACGGCGCGCAAGGTTTCCGTTTTAATCGCTGAAACCCGGAAAATTCCATGACGACAAATTCCAGTTCAAAGGGCATTCCTGTCAAGCCATCTTATGACGATGACAATATCTTTGCCCGAATCCTGCGTGGTGAATTGCCAAGTCAAAAGATTTATGAGGATGAATTCACGCTCGCCTTCTACGACATCAACCCGCAGGCACCCCTTCACATTCTAATCATTCCAAAAGGCCGGTACATTTCTTTCAATGACTTTTCGTCAACCGCCAGCAGCAACGAGATTGCCGGATTCATACGCGCGATTGGCAGTGTGGCGCGAAAACTTGGAGTAGAAGAGACAGGTTATCGCCTTCTCGCAAATACCGGTTTGGACAGTCACCAAGAGGTCCCGCATTTCCATATACATCTCTTCGCGGGGAAGCCGCTCGGCCCCATGTTGACTCGCTAACTGTGCCATGATCATAGCGGCACCACGGATTTTTATTGATGGCGTTTTTATCTCTTCCGCTGCCGTAGAGTTCGAAGCCGACCGCATTACCGCCGTTCATCGGCAGATTTTCCCAACCCGCAATGTCGTCCAACTTGATCACGGCTTTCTTGCCCCCGGCCTTATCGATATCCATAATAACGGAGCGTTTGGAATTGATTGTGCGACCGCCGAGCCTTCCGGCATTCTCCACCTCGCCCGTATGCTTGCTACCAAAGGAGTCACAAGCTTTGCCCCGACCATCGTCACGGCAGCAATTCCCGAGCTGCACGAGTCAGCCTCCCGGATCGCAGCCGCCCATCCCGGTGCCGACGTGGCGTCCATACTCGGCCTGCACTTGGAAGGTCCTTTTCTCTCCCACGCCTACCGGGGCGCGCACCCGGCCGAACTACTAGTCCCGCCATCCGAAGCCAATCTCAACGCCTTGCTGGGCAGCGAAACGCTTCGGCAGATACTCCGTTTGGTTACCATCGCACCGGAGCTGCCCGGAGCGCTGGAGGCAATCACCCGGCTGCACAAGTGCGGCGTTCTCGTTGCCTTAGGACACACCGGCGCGGATTCTGCCACCTCGCTCCGCGCTGTCGCCGCCGGCGCCAGCATCGCGACACACGTCTTCAACGCCATGACGCCGCTACACCACCGTGCGCCAGGCCTTCCTGGTATCGCTCTAACTGATCCTCGAGTTTCCGTGTGCATCATCGCTGATGGCGTCCATCTCGACCCATCGATACTCCGCCTCTGTTACAGTGCCGCTCCCAATCGTGCTGTCGCCGTTACCGATTCCATTAACCTAACCGGCCTCCCAAGCGGAGCAACCGCGTCGTTTGGCGGAGCGACAGCCATCCTACGCGACGGAGCGGCGCGCCGAGCAGACGGATCGCTTTGCGGTGCCGCTATCACGCTTGATCAGGGCCTCAGCCGGCTCATTGACGCTGGCATTCCGCCCGAAGCGGCGCTGCACTCGGCCACGGCAGCCGCTGCCCGAGCCCTTGGTATGAGCGACCGTGGCCGAATCACGCCAGGAGCACGCGCCGATCTTGTCTGGTTTGATGATGACTTTTCACCTCTCGAAACCTGGATCGGTGGTCGTGCCGTACATGGCGTCATCAGCACGCAAAAACAAACATTTCCATTGCTGGTGCCAACCGAAATCGCTCGACCCGAGCTCTCGGATCTTGATCTGCAGCCAAGCGAAGTGATCGTTCGTTCACTCTTGAATCAGGAAGCTGCTACCCACGCTTGTTTGCAACGGGTAACAACACAGCTCGCCCAGCTCGCTGATATTGTAGCCCGTACAATCGCAAGCGCGGGACGCGTGTTCACACTTGGGGCCGGCACATCAGGCCGTTTAGCAGTACTAGACGCCGTCGAATGTGGACCAACGTTTTCACTCCCTCCTGGAATCATCGTTCCCCTTCTTGCAGGTGGGGACACAGCCCTGACTCAGGCAGCCGAGGGAGCCGAGGATGATGGAGCGGCTGCGATTAAGGCGCTTGACTCTCACGGCCTCAACGCAACCGATCTCGTTATCGGAATTTCCGCCTCTGGAAACACGGAATTCGTGCGGGCAGGCCTTGTACATGCCCAATCCATTGGTGCCATCACTGCTGCGATTATCAATAACCAGACCGGCACAATTATAGGCGCCGCAGACCACCCGATTGTTCTCGATACAGGTCCGGAAATTCTCGCCGGATCCACTCGACTGTCGGCCGGAACCGCTCAGAAAATTGCGCTAAATATCCTCTCAACGACCGCAATGATCCGTCTTGGAAAAACCTTAGGCACCTACATGGTTGAGTTACAGGCCACCAACGCAAAGCTGCGTGACCGAGCAACGCGTATCGTGTGCGCCATTACCAAGTGCGACGAGGAACGTGCGGCAAGGACGCTGGCACAAGCAAACTATGCTGTCAAAACAGCGGTCATCATGATCGGTTCGAACGTCGACGTCGACACGGCCAACCGGCGTCTCGCCCAAGCAGGCGGCCGCCTGCGCGACGCTTTAGCCTAGTTTTTAACGGGCGACAGACTAACCGGCATCTCGATGTCGATTTCCAGCGTCGACACAGACGCGCCGCGATCAAGCTTCACGTTCACCTTGTCCCGATCGATCGCTATGTGCCGAGCGATCACGGCAAGGATTTCCTCTTGCAGCACGGCTGCAAGATCCGACCGCCCACTCAACGCTCGCTCATGGGCTAACAATAGCTGTAGCCGCTCGCGTGCTATTGGCGCCGAACGCGGGCGGGAGAAAAAATTAAAGATGCTCATGCGACCTTCCGCCCGAACAACCTGCTCATTAGCCCTTTCCTCTCGACCGGGACCGAGACGTCGATCGCCTCGCCAAGCAGCCGCCGCACTGCCTCCGAATATGCTCGCGCGGGTGCCGATGATGGATTGTGCAGCGTCACAGGACAACCGACATTTGAAGCTCGCAAAACGTCCTCGCTGTCAGGAATGATTCCCAGCAATGGGATAGCAAGAATTTCGAGCACATCATCAACTTTTAGCATCTCACCACGAGTCGCCCGTCCAGTATCGTAGCGCGTCAACAATAAATGCTTATCAATCCTCTCGCCAGCCTCAGCCCGCGCTGTTTTGGAGTCCAGCATACCGATGATTCGGTCCGAATCCCGGACCGAAGAGACTTCCGG
This sequence comes from Acidiphilium sp., assembly GCA_027449105.1. Taxonomy (GTDB): domain Bacteria; phylum Pseudomonadota; class Alphaproteobacteria; order Acetobacterales; family Acetobacteraceae; genus Acidiphilium. Next base: position 9,235 of record DAIDMG010000013.1, read on the forward strand.
ATTGGTCACGACGATCGCAACGTCAGCATGGCGCATTGCCAAAGTTGCTCCCCGCTCTATCCCTGCCGGGCTATCGCAGACAACCCAATCAAATTTGTCACGAAGATCGCCGACGACTCGTTCCACACCTTCGGGCGTCAACGCGTCCTTGTCCCTCGTCTGCGAGGCAGGCAGCAGTGACAGCGTGTCAACACGTTTGTCCCGGATCAAGGCCTGCGCCAGTTTCGCATCTCCCTGGACAACGTTCACCAGATCATAAACGACACGGCGTTCTGCCCCCATGATCAGATCGAGATTGCGTAACCCTACGTCGAAATCAACCACCACGACGTTCTGCCCCGCCTGCGCAAGCGCCGCACCAATCGCAGCAGTTGAGGTCGTCTTACCGACGCCGCCTTTTCCCGAGGTCACCACCAGAACTTTCGCCATCCCTCTCCGCTCCTTTAATCCAACGCCGAAATGCGCAGCGATTCCCCGTCAAGTCGAGCCTGTACGGCGTGGCCATGCAGCCCCTCGCCCCAATGCTCCGCCGTCCGATAAAGGCCATCGATCGCAAGTAATTCGGCAAACAGCCGGCGGGCAAAGATGCGCGCCGAATTGCTACCTTGAACTCCCGCTACCGCACGACCACGCAGTGCGCCGTAGACATGGATGGAACCACCCGCGATCACCTCGGCGCCCGAAGCTACTGCCCCCATCACGACTACATCGCCCATCTCTGAAACGATCGATTGTCCCGACCGGACCGGTCGATCCACAATTAACGTCGGCGCCGCCGGTACTTCACGCGCAGACTCTGGTACCGGATCTTCCTTTGCCGCCTTTTCTGCTTGATCGTCTGGAAGTGCAACTAACCGATCCCTGCTGGAGGGACCTAATATCCATGCGTCCTTCCATCGGGATTCCTTTAAGGCTTCGCGCGGCACCCCTTCGACGCCAATAATTTTGAGCCCGCGCGATGCCAGATCGTCAAGCATTTCGGCCGGCGCAGGCATCTCCGAATCACCCACAAGAAAATTGATGACCACTGGGCGATCAGCAAAAAAAGCGCGCGAGCGCGCAATTTGTTCATCAAGTGCCGCAAGCCACGCATCAAGAGGCGATTCAGGCGCAACCACGAGCGCCATCAACGAACGGCCTCGCACGCGAATCGACGGCAATGAGACAACCCCGGTTACCACATCAAGTGCGTAGCGATCTGTACCCCCTCGCGTCAATAACGGGCGTACATCTCACCCACACGTTTCCCGTTTGGCCTTAGATTCCAGCGCGTTGTCAATCACTCTGGCGCGCGGGCCTACTATGCCAAGCCCTAGCGAATCGGCGCGGGAACCACGTTCTCACTCATGCTGCACATGCTTTTCCCGATTAACCCACTGGCTTCAGCACGATTTCGGCTTGCCTTGATTGATTCTGCAACGGCGGTGGCGGCAGCCAACGCCCGTCGCCCTGCCGCGGCATCGACTAGCACAGGCGCATGATCGAGGCACGACGCATAGAATGCCGCGTGCTCAGCCGCGAGTGCGTCATGATCCTCCCAACTCGCTTGTTCCATTCCGAAGTCCCCGATTCCGGGAAGAGCTACACCCCTGCCACGTCCAACCAAACTTAGCTTGCGCTCGGAAAAATCTACGTTCAGATATCCTGCCTCAGAAAAAATCCGCATCTTTCTTTCCGTCTTCAATGAAATCCTGCTGGCGGTAATCGTCGCGACACAACCATCGGCGAACCGTACCCGCGCATTCGCAATGTCATCATATTGGCTCGCAACAGGTGCCCCAACAGCGTCAACGCTCTCGATCGGCTGATCGACAAGTGCAAGGATCAGGTCCAGATCATGGATCATTAGGTCCAGAACGACGGAAACATCTGTGCCCCGCATCTTGAACGGAGCCACCCGAACCGCTTCAATGTAGAGTGGCCGCCCCATCCTCGCTGAAACCGCGCCGTGCGCTGCAGAAAACCGCTCCAAATGACCAACCTGCAACACGCAACCACGTGCTGACGCGATAGCCGCCAAACGATCCGCTTCCTCGAGGTTCGCTGCGATCGGCTTTTCGACGAGCACATGCAGCCCTGCCTCCAATGCCTGCATCGCGGTCGGAAAGTGCACATCGGCCGGGGCAGCAATGACCACCGCATCTGCTCCCCCCAAGAGTTCCGGAAGCGAGAGCGCTGCTGTCCCCACTTCCTGCGCGACCTGTGCAGCCCGCGCCGAGTCGATATCGTATACGCCAATCAGCCTGACGCGCTCGGCTCCCGCCACTTTTAGAGCGTGGTAACGACCGAAATGCCCAGTTCCGATCACCCCCACCCGCAACTGTGCCATTTGTTCCGCTCCCGTTGTCTCTGCACACTTCCGTGCCGTCAAACCTCCGCCTGTGCAAGCCATTCAGCAACATGCCCCTTGCGCCTAGGGGAACTGGCGGCCATACCACCGCAACCGCGTATGCTGCCAGAACCGTATCAACAAAACGGCCGGCATCATGCGTTGTAAAGCCTTGTCGTAAAGGAATTCGGAGGCCCCACAACCGGACGATGCTCTACTTCAGCCGCCTGAAAACTCTCTTGATAATACTGGTTTGCGCAACAGGCGTAGGCTTGGCGCTCCCAAATCTATTTGCACGCCCGGCACCTTGGCTGCCTTGGCCACAAATCCACCTCGGCCTCGACCTCCGTGGCGGCTCATACCTGCTGATGCAGGTCGATATGAATGCGGTCATTCGGGAAGACTTGGCTGACCTCACCGACGAAGTCCGTAACACTCTGGTCAAGGCCAACGTTGCGTACACTGATCTCGGGTCGAATGCCGGCGCGAAGGACGTCAGCTTCCACCTCATCGCGCCCTTCGACGCGGCCGCGATCAGGAAGTTGCTCACCCCGTTGATTACGCCGGTCGAGGCCGCCGGAGGCGTTCCTGACCTTGACATCACAATCAGCCGGTCGGGCAACGCAAGGCTGACACTGTCGCGTCCTGCCCTTTTTGCCAAGGCGAGCCAAGCGGTCAGTCAATCCATCACGATTATCGAACGCCGCATCGATGGGACCGGTGTCGTCGATCCCCAAATCGCTCGTCAAGGCCGTGATCGCATCGTCATTCAGCTCCCCGGCGTATCCGACCCCAACCGGATCAAGAAACTCTTGGGCGAGACCGCTCACATGACCTTCCACATGGTCGCCACCAATGTCTCCCCCGAAACAAAAACGCCGCCGCCAGGCGTGGAAATCCTGCCGATGCAGGACCATCCTGGCCAATCCTTAGCGATTCGCTCCCGCGTTTCGGTTGATGGCGCCGACCTGTCGAATGCCCAAGCCGGCCAAAACCCGCAAACAGGCCAATGGGTTGTCAATTTCACCTTCAATGCTCGCGGTGCCGGGAAGTTTGCTGCTGTTACAACCGCCAATGTCGGCAAACCGTTTGCCATCGTGCTAGACAATAAGATCATCTCTGCGCCTGTGATCCGTGAACCAATCATCGGTGGACGCGGCCAAATTTCCGGAAATTTTACGGCACGCTCTGCGACGGATCTAGCGCTCCTACTTCGCGCAGGTGCCCTGCCAGCACCGCTCACCGTAGTTGAACAACAAAGCGTTGGTCCCGAACTTGGTGCCGATGCCATAAGAGCAGGCATCATTTCCCTGGCCGTCGGCTTTGCCCTGGTTATTGTTTTCATGGCCAGCTTCTATGGCCTATTCGGATGGTTCGCCAACGTCGCGCTGGTGGTCAACCTGCTCATGATGTTGGGAATTCTTTCTCTTATGGGAGCAACACTAACACTTCCAGGCATGGCCGGCATTTTGCTTACGCTCGGCATGGCGGTAGATGCCAACGTCCTGATCAACGAACGCGTGCGCGAGGAGGCAAAGCTTGGCCGAAAGCCGCTTGCCGCCCTGGAAGCTGGCTATAAGCGCGCCTACGGCACGATCATCGACTCGAACGTGACCACTCTGCTTGCCCACATCACTTTGTTTATCTTCGGCTCCCCTCCAGTACGGGGGTTTGCAGTAACCATCTGCGTCGGCATCATTTCTACCCTTTTCACCGCAACCGTCCTGGTCCGTCTGATCACGGCGCGTTGGTATGTTGCCCGTCGCCCAGCAGAGCTACCTGTCTTCTGACCGCCGAGAGTTTATCATGAAATTCATTACACATCCTGCTTTCCGTTTTGTACCGGACGGGACCCAAATCCGCTTCATGAGAGGGCGCTTCATCGGCCTTGCCGTCTCCGCATTTCTATCCACCGCATCGGTGATCCTTTTCTTCCACCCCGGCCTCAATCTCGGTCTTGATTTCAGAGGTGGCGTCGTGATTCAAGTCGCAACCCACACCAAACCAGATTTTGCGAAATTACGAACCGCCCTCAATGCCAACCATCTCGCCGGTGCCGGGTTGCAAAGTTATGGCCACGACCAGGGGGTATTAATCAGCCTCGAGTCGGCGAATAACGCTGCAGCAACGCAGGAGTCTCTTAGGGAAGCGCAAGCTGCGATAAAAACGGCCCTACCGGACGCGAAGATCCTATCGACACAAGCGATTGGCGCTTCGGTGTCGGCAGAGCTGTTCGATCAAGGCCTGACAGCTCTTGGGCTTAGCTTCGTTATGATCCTGATCTACATCTGGTTCCGATTCGAATGGCAGTTCGCCGTTGGTGCCGTTACGACCCTCGTTCTTGATGCGACCAAAACCATCGGCTTCATGGTCGTAACGCGAATTCCATTCGATCTCGTTACAATCGCTGCAATCCTCACGGTCATCGGTTATTCCACCAACGACAAGGTCGTCGTCTACGACCGTGTGCGAGAAAATCTCCGCAAGTATAAAACCATGCCGCTCCGAGGCCTGATTGATTTATCGATCAATGAAACACTGAACCGTACCCTTGGCACTTCTGGAACTGTCTTTCTCGCTGCTTTACCCCTTGCACTGTTCGGAGGCGCTTCTCTGGCAGGTTTCGCATGGGTCATGCTGTTCGGCATCGTCGTTGGGACGTCCTCATCCATCTATATTGCGGCGCCCATTCTTCTCCTTCTTGGCGAGCATCGCCTACGCCGAGGGGGCGCCAAACCCATTGACGACCCAACCGTTCCAAAAAAAACAGCAACGCAAAATTCACGACAACGTTCTACATAATGAGACCAAATCAGCCTAAGTATGTCTCAAAAATATAGTGAATATAAATTCCAAATTATTCGGCGCTAATTGCTAATTTGTGGAGATTGGGTCAAATCTTGTACATGGCCGATTGCCCCGTTGCGTATGAAGTTGAAACGTTCGACGCCGCCGATGTGACCTGTCTTTATCAGCCAATTATTCGGCTGCGCGATAGCAGACCGATCGCGGCAGAGGTGTTGGCTCGGCGCCGGGGGCAAACCGGCAATCTACTTGGCCCCGAAACTTTTAAAAGTGCGCTTTATGAGGGGGAATCTGCACGCCGCCTTACGAATTTCGTCGTGCAAGCCATTATCCACGATATCGTGGCCGGTCACCTACGGGCCGTACCCCTGATCTACGCGATAAATCTGCCTCTCGATGTCTTGATGCAGCCTGATCTTCTAGAGCGGATTGACTACTTCAGGGCGCAAGCTGGCACAGATCCGCCCAAAGTGAGCTTCGAGCTGACTGAAACCCGACCAATCCGAGACTTTGAGCGCGCCGCCGCAGTTATCACGAGTCTGCGGCAGCGTGGCTACCGCGTCGCACTGGATGACGTTTCACCAGCGACGGAAGCTCTCGACTCGCTGTTCAAACTGCCGTTCAGTACAGTCAAACTCGACCGCAGCGTCGTCGGTATGTTTAGCCACGATCCGTCAGTTGAAACCTTCGTGGTCGACATCGTTAGACGCGCCAAAAAGCTGCATTGCAATCTTATCGCCGAAGGCATTGAAGATTCCTTAGTTCTCGACACCTTGTTTGCGCTGGGCGTTGGCTACGCACAAGGCTTCGTTCTGGCCCGCCCGATGCCCGGTGTCGATCTCCAGTCCTGGTTCACCGATTGGCAGTCCGACCCACAAAAGATCCAACCGTATCCACAAATTGCCGTCACACTTTGAGGAAACAAGCCTCAGGGTAGACAGACACGCTGGTGACTCGCTCCCCCCTCGTCACCGCAATCGCTGCTTGGAGTTGCAATCCCGGATCCGCTCGATTGGTGTCGCCAGTAGTCAGGCGCAGAGTCTGTGTCATCGTCCGGGCTGGGCGATCAGCTCGCCAACCCTTCAGCTATCATCGCCCGCCGTACTGCGGGCCGTTCCAGCATGCGCGCATAATGCGCCGCAATCCGTGGTGGTAATTCCAAAGTTTTCCGCCCTTCCCCCCAGAACGAAACATAAAATAATGCTGCGTCAGCGATCGAAAACGTGCCGAGCAAGTAATCCCGGTCGCCAAGAAGGCCAGCGATTAACTCAAATCCTTCAGCAAAAATTCGCCGACCTTCCGTTCGTACCGTCTCGTGCTGCCCAGCATCAGGTGCAAACCGCTCCGGTCGGAACATCCGGGCGAATCCATGTCCGTGCATAAACGAATTTATGTAAGCCATCGCTTCCATGGCTCTCCCCCGCTCAAGTGGTCCCGGCGGCCACAATCCAGCCGCCGGCACCTGTTCCGCGAGATACAGGGCGATCGCCAACCACTCGGTCAGTGCCGAACCGTCGTCCAACACGAGCACCGGGACTTTCGCCTTTGGATTGATCGCCCGGAATTCTGTCGTGAAATGCTCACCCGCCCGCAGATTAACCGCCTGCGCCTCATAGGAAGCGCCTATCTCTTCGAGTATGATGTGGATGCCGAGCGAACACGCCCCCGGAGCATAAAGCAGCTTCATGATCTTCCTCTGAATCTGACAGGGTACCCAATCTAGTCGAATAGTGAGCTTACCGACGTTTCGTCAGAAATCCGACGCATTGCCTCCGCCAAAAGCGGGGAAATCGGCAGTACCCGAATATTCCTTGTCGCGATCGCGTCGGGAGTGGCGCGAATCGAATCGGTAATCGTGAGCATTTCGATCGGGCTAGCCTCGATCCGTGCGACCGCCCCGTTCGAAAGGACACCATGCGTGACATAGGCAGATGCCGATTCCGCCCCTTGCCGCAGCAGCGCCTCCGCGGCATTGCATAACGACCCGCCAGAGTCGACGATGTCGTCGACAAGTATGCAACTACGACCCTCCACATCGCCTATCACGTTCATTACCTCGGACACACCAGCGCGCTCGCGTCGCTTGTCAATGATGGCGAGATCACAATTGAGCCGGCTCGCAATCGCTCTCGCTCGTGCCACACCGCCAACGTCGGGTGACACCACCATGATATCACGGCCTGCAAACCTCGCTTTGATGTCCCGCGCGAAAAGTGCTTGCGCGTAAAGATTATCAACGGGAATATCGAAGAACCCTTGAATCTGCCCAGCATGCAAATCAATGGTCAGCACGCGGTTTGCCCCCGCCTCGGTAATGATATTCGCGACCAATTTCGCAGAAATCGGCGTTCTCGGCCCCGTTTTTCGGTCCTGTCGCGCATAGCCGAAATATGGAATGACTGCGGTCACCCGCCTCGCAGAGCCGCGCCGTAACGCATCAAGGGTGATGAGCAGCTCCATCAAGTTATCGTTCGCAGGAAACGCGGTAGACTGAATGACAAAAACGTCCTCGCCGCGCACATTCTCCTGTACCTCGACATGGATTTCCATATCGGCAAAGCGGCGAATAACCGCCTTTGTGAGCGGCAAGCCCAGCTGTTCCGCAACCGCGTCCGCGAGCGGCGGATTGCTATTACATGCGACAATCTTCATGGGTTGATCCCGACCGACGTAGAAATCCGGCTCCGTCTAGCAACCCAACAGTTGCCTGTCCATGAGACCGAGGCAAACCAGTTTTTCTTCGATTTGGCGTCACGGGCCAGCTTTGCTACAGCCTCGCCATGACCGCGATGTCACCCGCCCACGCCGGCACAAATGATCGTCTTACCGATAAAGTGGTGCTGGCCTTGCCGAAAGGCCGCATTCTGGAGGAATGCGCCCCTCTTCTCGCCTGCGCCGGAATCACGCCCGATTCTGATTACGCGAACGAAAACTCTCGTCGGCTGCGCTTCGGCACCAACAATCCTGCGCTCGATATCATCCGTGTGCGCAGCTTTGACGTTGCGACATTCGTCGCATTCGGTGCTGCGGAAATCGGCATTTGCGGTGCAGATGTCCTAATGGAGTTCGACTACCCTGACATTTACGCGCCGCTCGATCTAAAAATCGGTCGATGCCGCATCGCCGTCGCGGAGCCGAAAGATACAATCGGCCACACAGATTTTTCTCGTCTCTCGCGTGTCCGTGTCGCCAGTAAGTACCCTAATATTACTCGAAGGCATTTCGCCACGCGCGGTGTTCAAGCCGAAATCGTGATCCTGAACGGCTCGATGGAACTCGCACCAGGCCTCGGCTTGTCCCGCCTGATCGTTGACCTCGTCCAAACAGGATCGACCCTCGCAGCAAACGACCTGGTTGAAACCGAAACCATCGCAGCCGTGACATCCCGGCTAATTGTCAACCGTACTGCCCTGAAAACCCGCCCAGAGGTAATCGCCACCTGGATTTCCCGCTTCCGCGAAGCCGTGAATTAGCTGACACGCGCTCGGCAATGAAATAAAAAATCTTGAAAAGAAAAGCCAAAGAGCCTCTGAAGGTCTCCATGCGTACACTAGCAACGACGAGCCCATCCTTCGATAGTGACTTCGTGGCACTTCGCGCCCACGCCGACGAGGTCGATCTAAACATCACAAACACGGTCGCCAACGTTATTTCGCGGATTCGCGCTGAAGGAGACAGGGCCCTTATCGAACTCACACAGCGATTCGATCGGTTGGATTTAACGCCTGCGGAACTTCGCATTGATCCGGCGGAGATCGCAACAGCCGCAGCGACAATTACTCCAAAACTCAAGAATGCCCTTGAGCTTGCGGCCGCCCGCATCGAAGCCTTCCACCGTACCCAGCTTCCCTCCGATCTCCACTTCACCGACGCTGTCGGTGCCGACCTCGGAGTACATTGGACTCCCTTAGATTCCGTTGGCATCTACGTTCCGGGAGGCAAGGCCTCGTATCCATCTTCCGTGCTGATGAACGCGATCCCCGCCAGAATTGCGGGGGTGCCCCGAATTGCGATGGTCGTTCCCGCGCCGGACAACATGCTGGACCCCCTAGTTCTGGCCGCCGCACACCTTGCCGGCGTGAACGAGATCTACCGGATCGGCGGTGCACAAGCCGTCGCTGCTCTCGCCTACGGAACCACAACAATTCGACCCGTTGATCGCATTGTGGGCCCCGGCAATGCATATGTCGCGGAAGCCAAACGCCAGGTTTTCGGCCACGTGGGTATCGACAACATTGCCGGGCCCTCCGAAATCCTGATTATCGCCGACGCCAAAAACAACCCCTCTCACATTGCCTTGGATTTGATCGCACAGGCTGAGCACGCGGCAGATAGCCAATGTATCCTGATCACTACTGACCCCGTGCTCGCCGACCTCACGGCAGCTGCCATTTCTGACGCGCTCCGCACGTTGCCTCGCGCTGCAATCGCCGCCGCGTCCCTTCGCCAACACGGCGCCATTATTCTGGCGCGCGACTTGGACGAAGCTGCCGGTCTAGCGAACCGCATTGCTCCCGAACACCTGCAAATCATGACTGAAAATCCGCAACATCTCTTGTCGCAGATCCGTCACGCAGGTGCCATTTTCGTAGGCCCTTATGCCCCTACAGCAATCGGCGACTACGTCGCTGGCCCCAATCACGTTCTACCGACTGCCAGCACCTCCCGCTTTTCATCTGGACTCTCCGTTCTTGATTTTCTGAAACGCAGCACGATCGTTTCGCTAAACCTGCCAGCGCTGGCGGCAATTGGCCCGGCAGCGGTCGCGTTGGCGGAAGCCGAAAACCTTCATGGCCATGGCCGGTCTATCAGGGCCCGCCTAGGCATGAACGAGCTTTGACCTTATCGCCCCCCGCCCATGACCGGTCGTACCTGAACCCTCCGTACCCCCAGAGGGGAGCATTCACGCTTGACCTAAGGCCAACACCGGCTCATTTGTCCGATCTTGCAACAACCATGATTTCACGCCAAGCATTCGAGGCTAGATGTCTAAAGAGGATATGATCGAGTTCAACGGCATGGTGACAGAGCTCCTGCCTAACGCCATGTTCCGCGTAAAGCTCGACAATGACCATGAAATACTGGCCCACACCAGCGGCAAGATGCGCAAAAACCGCATCCGCGTTCTGGCGGGCGACCGTGTGACGGTGGAGATGACCCCCTATGATCTGACCAAAGGCCGGATCACCTTCCGCTTCAAATAGCGCCTTATGCCCCGGCTGGTCCTCGGCTCATCGAGTCCGCGCCGGCGCGATCTTCTGGCGCAAATCGCCATTGTCCCGGATCAAATTATCGCGCCGGAAATTGATGAAACTCCGCATCGCGGCGAATCCCCGCGGATTTTTGCGGCCCGGATGGCACGTGAAAAGAATGCCGCAATCCGCATACCAAACAGTTTTATCCTTACGGCTGACACCATCGTTGCAGTCGGCAGCCGCATTCTGCCGAAAGCAGAGGATCCTGCTACCGCTCGGGCTTGCATTGAACTCCTCTCCGGGCGCCGCCACACGGTCTTTTCGGCGGTCATGGTTCGTGCACCCGATGGGCGAATGTCTGAGCGTAACGTAGTTAGCCGTGTTGGTTTTGCCCGTTTGGACCGCAGCCAAATCGGTGACTACCTCGATTCTGGAGAATGGAGCGGCAAAGCAGGCGGCTATGCGATCCAAGGCCGCGCGGCAGCATTTATTGATTTCTGCGCCGGCTCATATTCCGGGATTGTTGGTCTGCCGCTTCACGAGACGAATAACCTTCTCACCGGTCTTGGTTTCCGCCGATGAGCGCAAAAATCCTCGCCTCTACTCAAGGCGACTACATCCGGCTCGCTCTCGCCGAAGACGAAAAGCTTGTCGAGTATACACTGTGGAACCCCGACGTGCCGGATGGCGTTGGCGATCTTTATACCGGGCGCGTGGCTGCGCGAGCAAACGCGATGGGCGGTGTTTTCGTCGATCTCGGAGCAGGCCAAACTGGTTTTTTACCCGACAGCGCCGGTGGTAAATCATGGTCTGAAGGGGATCTGATCGGCGTCCGAGTCACGCGTGCTGCGCAAGGTGGTAAAGGGCCCCGCCTCGCTGGCGATCGCTCCATCATGCCAGCACACAAGGCTGGTTTGGTTGCTATTGGTCCCGGCCCGCTCGTCGATTTCCATACGCTGTACCCGGCCTCCCCGATCATTGTCGATAGTTATGCCCTGCTGGCTCGGCTCCGCAATATTGTACAAAACGTGACATACGGGGCCCATTGCTTGGACCCTCATGAGGATGAAATCGCCGAGCTTGAGTCCCACAACGTCATGCTCCCCGCCGGAGCACGTGCGACGATCATCCCAACACCCGCCCTCACTGCAATCGACATCGATGCAGGTGCTTCAACTGCAGAGAGGGCGCATAAGAGTGTCAGCCAAGCCCGGCTCAACCGCACAATCATCCCTGAATTGGCTAGACAGATACGCTTGCGTAATCTGGGCGGCGCTATCCTGATTGATTTTGCCGGCATGCGCCCCGCCGCCCGCGCATCTTTGGCACCCGAACTCCACAGGGCATTTGCAGGCGATCCTCTCAGGCCTCGCTTGCTAGGTTTTTCTTGTTTGGGCTTCGCTGAAATCGTGCGCCCACGTATCCGCCAGCCACTGCACGAATTGCTATTGCGCATACGATGACGACCCTAAACTGTCCGATCTGTGGCAAGCCGACCGCACCTGCATATCATCCTTTTTGCTCGCGTCGCTGTCAGTTGGTCGATCTAGGCCACTGGCTCGGCGGCAACTACAAGATCCCGGACACCGAATCCGACCGCGACTGGTCCAAAGAAGCGGAAGACTGAGATGCTATCGCCTCCAACCGCGCTAATGTCGGTGCTACGCCGTCCAGCGTCTCGATTAAAGCGTGAGCGGCTTCATTTACAAAACCCTGTTTAATCAAGTGGTCCAGCAGCGAAATCAGCGGTGTCGCCCAGCCAAGTACATTGCAGATCAGAATCGGCTTCGCGTGCAGACCAAGTTGCTTCCAAGTGAGAATTTCGATCAGTTCATCAAGTGTACCAAGGCCTCCAGGGAGCACCACGAAAACATCCCCGCGAGCGAACATCCGCCGCTTTCGGGTATGCATGGAATCCGTAATGATCAGCTCGGTAAGCCCATGAAATTCTGCCTCACGTCCTCGCAGAAATTCGGGTATCACGCCGGTTACCGTCCCCCCCGCAGCAATGGTCGAGCCAGCGATAACCCCCATCAATCCGACATTGCCACCGCCAAAGACGAGATGCATTCGCCGCGCCGCAAGCCCTGCGCCAAAAGCGAGCGCCGCGTCATGAAATTCTGCGATTCTTCCCACGGATGAGCCGCAAAAGACCGTGACTGAAAAGTGACTCATATTCCAGAAACACCTATACATACTTCCGATGACAGCGACTTCGTGGCAGGGTGAAACGTCCGAGGCAAGGGCCAACGGTGCGGTCATTCAACTCGGCGACGGGCTCATCGGAGCGACACAGCTCAGCGACAGGATTTCCAATGTCGGGTAATGTCAAAAACAAATATGACCTCCCAAGCGACAAAGACAAAAACTCCAGCTTTCCACGTTGGCTTGCGCCAGCGGCCATCGGAACCTTAGGAGTAGTGGCAGTAATCGGTCTTGCTTTGCTCGGCGGCCATAAAAGCCTGGCACCCACGAAGAATGTTCTTCCTCCGGCAGCTCAGACGACAATCAAAAGGCTCTTATCCCCGCGTTTTGATACAGTGCGCGTTGACGCTGGCGGTAACGCTGTCATCGCTGGTCGAGCAAACCCTGGCGACACCGTGACTATCGATGTGAACGGTAAACCCATCGGAACGGCGAAGGCGGAGCCGGACGGCAGTTTCGTCTATGTGACTACGAACCCGCTCTCTCCAGGTAGCGCCGAAATCACCCTTGAAGCAACATCACCGAATGGATCGGTGCACAAAGGCACACAAAACGTCGCCGTGAACATACCCAACACACCAAACGGAAGTGCACTTGCTGTGCTGTCGGGAGGTAGAAGCTCGGCTTCGCGGGTTCTTACGGGCCAAGGCCCAAGGCCCGGCACTTTGGGGATCGCCTCCGTAGACTACGACAGCGCGGGTCAAGCCACTATCGCGGGAACCGCCCCAGCTGGTGCACAACTTTCGCTCTTTCTTAACGACACTTACGTCGGGAGTGCGCTTGCCGGGAAAAACGGCCGTTGGGTTATGCGTGTGCCCAAGCTGCCGGATATCAAGCCCGGAACCCTCACTTTAGAAATGATTCGTCCCGACGGGACGATTATTAATTCTATCAAAACCGCCTTCGCTCCACTTCCCATCGAGTCCGTTGCTGCCGGCCAGGTCGTTATCAAACCCGGCGAGTGCCTATGGCTCATTGCCAGAAGAGTCTACGGAAAGGGCATAAAATACACGCTTATCTACAAGGCAAATGAAGACTCAATCCAAGACCCCAACCTGATCTATCCTGGTCAGACGTTAATCGTTCCCGAGCCACAAAAATGACTTGGTGCCAAACCACGAGGCGGTCCGTTGTAAAGATCCACGGCCTATCACGGCTGATCCGTTATCGGCACAAACTCGAACGTCACGACCCCGTACGGCGGTCGGGGAATTAACTTTCCTTCCCGCCGCTTGCGTCAAAACGTAATTCAGACAGGTAGTCGCTCATCAAGCGCATAGGGGACATGCGGTTCCGGCCATACGCGAGAGTCTGGTTGAAGGCGGACTAAGTTAGATAACGAACGCTCCCGCCCGCATCACCGGAACTACTGAGCCTCCTGGCGTGATCCCATCGACATCCACGCGATCTGAACCAATCATCCAATCGACGTGGATCAGACTCTCGTTCGCTCCCGCTTCCATGCCACCTCCTCCTCGACGCGTGAACGCATACGCCTGACCGAGCGCAATATGGCTTGCCGCATTTTCATCAAAAAGTGTGTTTCTAAATGTCAGCCCAGACCGAGCGACAGGCGAGCCGTCAGGCACCAGTGCGACTTCACCCAACCGCGCGGCCCCTTCATCCGTCGCGATAAGAGAACGAAAAATTTCCTCACCGCGGCTGGCGCACGCTTCAACGATTCGACCTTTTTCAAACCTGACTGCAATGTCTTCAATCAAAACCCCACCATGAACTAACGGTTTGCTCGCCCGCACGACACCCTCAACTCGCTCGCGATGCGGCATTGTAAACACCTCCTCTGTCGGCAGGTTTGGCAAACAGACGATTCCGTTCAACGCTTCAGTTGCGCCGCCCACCCATACATGATCGTCGACCAATCCAACTCTCAAATCCGTGCCTGGCCCACGAAAGTGGAGTACCTCGAAGTGCTTGGCATTCAACGTCTCGCAGCGGTCAAGGAGCTGATCCGCATGTTCTCTCCATGCCGAGACGGGATCATCCCGGTCAGCCCGGGTTGCTGAAAGAATCGCGCGCCACAATTTCTCGACAGCCACTGGCTCGATGTCGTCAGGAAACACTGACCGCGCCCATGCCGGTGTGGCAAAGGCAACCACCGACCAATTCACCGCAAACGAGCTTACCAAGTTCCTCATTGGTCTCGCCGCCGCGGCTTGCGCACGTTGCATCCGCCCAACCCGTTTAGGATCGAATCCGGCCAAAACGGTAGGATCGGCACCCACCACCGAAAGCATCGCCGCTCCCTCGCTCAAGGATCGACGGATCCCCTCATAAAGCCATGTCGGTGCGAAATCGAAACTCGAGTCTTCAGCATTCTCGAATCGGGCACGAACAACACAATCGTCATTATAGAAAGGCACCACCAAACTTGCGCCGACCCGATAGGCGTGTGCTGCAACCAGTTGCACCAATAAACGCGCGTCGACTGGCGCGTTGATGATCAGTTCCTGCCCGGGTTGCACGTTTACGCCAATCTTCACCGCGATCTCTGCAAGCCTGTCTAGTTGTTGCTCCGCAATCAATCCTGCTCTCCTTCAATCCGCATCCCATCATAGCCGGGTTCCACGCCAGTCGGCAGGTTCCGCCTCAACCACTGATAGTCCATATCAGGCCCCATATGGGTGAGGATCGTCCGCTCTGGCCGCAATTCCGCAACCCACGCCAACACTTGGTCCAGGTTGGCATGTGTCGGGTGTGGTGCGCCGCGTGTAAAACAGCCTACGACCCAAGTCCTCACATGACGCAGCGCCGCGAACGCCTCTGGCGTAAACCGAACCACATCGGTACAATACGCAAGGTCTCCAATCCGCAGGCCGAGAGTTGGCATAAATCCATGATCCTGCCGCAGTAGTAAGATTTCCAACCCGAGAATGTCTACGGTCTCACCTGCCGCGATGTCCTGCGTCTCGAGTACCGGTCGGAAAAACCCATTCCCGGCCCATGGCTGGAATGCATATTCGAACCTGCGTCGCAACTCCGCCCACGTGCTTGCCTCCGCGTAAGCCGGCATTGGGTGTCCTAAAATTCGGTTCAGAATTCGAATCTCGTCCATTCCGGCGACATGATCCGCGTGTGTGTGGGTGAACAATACCGCATCAATCTGCCGGATCTTTGCCCCTGTAAGCTGCATTCGGAGTTCCGGGGCAGTATCCACCAATAGATTTCCGCCTGGCCCACGAATTACAACGCTCGGCCGCGTCCGCCGATTCCGTTCTTCTGTGGGATCACACCCCCCCCAGTCCCCCCCTCCATCAGTACCACCAATCTGCGGCAAACCCGCAGAACCCCCGGTACCGAGGAGCACCAACCCAAAGTTCATTGTGCCTTCACAAAAAGTCGCTTAAAGTTCATGGTGGTGAGTTCCGTAATTTCGGCAAGTCCAATGCGCCGTACCTCTGCCAGTTTCGCCGCAGTGTGCACCACGTTTGCAGGCTCATTCTTTGAGCCGCGCATCGGGACCGGTGCAAGATATGGCGCGTCAGTTTCGACCAACAGGCGATCTGCTGGAACATGACGCGCAATCCCCCGGAGCGTCTCGGATTTCGGAAATGTCAAAATCCCGGAAAAGGACACGTAGCCACCAATCGCCAACGCCCGCTCGGCCAACAGCCGCCCTGATGAAAAGCAATGAAGAAGAAACAGGAATTTTTTTGCACGGTACTCTTCCTCAAGAATAGCTGCGATATCTCCATCTGCATCCCGCGCATGAATCGCAAGCGGTAACCCCGTTGCCTGCGCCGCATGAATATGTGCTCGGAAGTTGCGCGCCTGGACGTCGCGTGGTGCACGATCATAAAAATAGTCTAGGCCAGACTCCCCGATTCCAATCACCACGGGGTGTTCAGTCATCTTCCCGATCACCCAGGGATCGGGAACTGGTCCCTCCTCCCCAGCGTGATGAGGATGCACACCTACGGACGCCCAAATTTTCGCTCCCGACCCACCTTTTGCAGCGATTGCCACCGCTGCCCGAGATTGCGACAGCGTTGTGCCCATCGTCATCATCTCTCCGACGCCGCCGGCAACGGCTCGCTTGATGACGCAAACTCGCTCTTCGTCCGTGAAATAATCCAGATGACAATGGGAATCGACTAGCATGGTCGTTCCTTACAGCAAGCCCCCGTGGAACGAAACCGCGCTGAAACTTGATGAAATCTCCTCGGCGAGGCCACGGCCCAAGAGAGCCGCGCCACTACCGATTTCCTGATCGCCTTTTTTCGCCGAAAAACGGACCTGACGGCTATCTCGTAGAACGCCGCTGCGACCTTCCGCTACCATTTACGGACCCTTTAAACCCAGTGCACGGAATCTTAGAAAAAGAAACCAATGTCATACATTGTTGTGAACAAATTCCAGTGCGCACTGAATGTTCGTGTTAAAATCTTCCTCTATCTTACATCTGATTCCAAAAAATTAAGCCCATTTTCATAACAGCAACACGGCGCGTCTGGCTGATAGCTGCTGATCGTTTGCTCGTGAACAGGTTCAACTAACACTAAATAGGCCAGTCAACGCTAGCCGTTCTGCACAAAGCGCTAACGCGACCGCATGAGTTTAATGACTGCCAAAGGATAATCGCTACCTAATTCCGCAATTGCCATCCGACGGCCAAGTTTACAAAAAAATTCAGCAGATGGCCACGTTGAACGAGACTAGTGCGGCAGCCTGTCCCGATCGATATCATTGGCCGCTGTAGTAAATAGCCAGCCATTCAAGACCGGCTTTCGAAAATCACTTTCTATTTGGAAGGTGAATATCATCACACGCAGACACGCCATCTCACGCACTCACCCACCAGAACACGCTTGGCAGTATCATGGTCCAGGTCTATGTGATGTCTTATTTGTGTCCGAAATACTTGTTTGTCACGAAGTTAGGTATCTCTTCGACGCCAGAGCCAATGATAACTCTAGCATGCTGCCTGCAAGATTTTCTAACATAAGAAGCCGCGGCGTTAGGAAGCACCAAAACACAAGAAAGGCGGATTCTCGAAGCCAGGTTTGCCGTAATGGAGCGGCCGACCATCGAACGTGACAACACGCCCGCCAGCAGCCTCGAGTACAGCCTGTGGCGCACCCGTGTCCCATTCCATGGTGCGTCCGAGGCGCGGGTAGAAATCGGCCCGCCCCTCAGCGAGCCGGCAGAATTTCAACGCCGATCCAATGTTGGTTAGATGTGCAACCTTGAAACGCGAGAGATAGCGCGCGAGGACCGGATCGTTGGCGTAATGACGAGACGCAAAGACGGTCATACCCTCCTCAGGCACGGTTCGGACGTGAATCGGCCGCCGACCCATGGCATCGGTCACGTGAGCACCTTGACCGACAATCCCCGCATAGACCCGTCCCTCGGCTGGCGCACCGACCGCTCCGAGCTTTACCTGTCCACTAATGATTAATCCGATATTCACTGAGAATTCACCGCGCCCCGCAGCAAACTCCCGCGTACCATCAAGCGGATCGACGAGCCAAAAATGATTGCCCGGATCCGTGATGCGCCCGGCAGCAACCTCCTCTTCGGCAATGACCGGGATATCCGGCGTCGCCTCACGCAGGCCTGCGACAATGAGTTGTTCGGCGCGCGTGTCTGCAACCGTGACAGGGGATTGGTCGTCCTTGCGGTCGATCACGAAGCCGTCGCGTCGGACAGCAAGGATTTCTGCACCGGCGGCTTCAGCCAGCCGCACCGCCAGATCAAGCAAATCGGGTTCGGTAAGAAGCGTTGTCATGACAAACGTGATACGCGAGCGCTTGGAAAACACCAAATGAGCGTGCATGGTGTAATTGAACTGCTTTAGAGGCTCAAATGCGGGAGGTTCCATTCCAATGATCGATATCGATTTCTCCAAACCTGTGATGCCACGATCCGGCGCTCTTGCGCTGCTGATTCCAGAAGGTGGCGTTCTTTCAGGCTTGGCCGCTGAGCTTGACCGCGCGCTGGGCAAATCTCTGACCCGCGCTCTCGAGGTGTCATCGTTTAAGGGCGAGCATTGCCAAACCGTTGTGATCCCGGGACCCAGCAACGGGCTCAGTCGCATTGTGGTCGTCGGGCTCGGATCATTGAAGGAGATCAACGCGCACCGCGTCGAGGAAGCGGGAGCAGCAGCCGCGGCAGCGTTGAGCAGTGATCCGCATGCATACCTAGCCGCCGACGGCTTGGGCGCGGTCTTGCTGGCTCATGCCGGGATGGGAGCTCAACTGCGGTCTTACCGCTTCGACCGGTATCGCACCCGCGAGCGCGAAACAAAAAAGCCAAAATTACAGCGCGTTACCATTCTGACCGAGGACTATGCGCGGGCGCGCGCCGTCTGGATGCCGCTTGCCGCCTTGGCGGCAGGTGTAGAACGAACGCGCGACTTGGTCTCCGAACCGGCCAATGTTCTCACACCAGCCGAATTCGCGGCTCGTGCTGCGACACTCACGGAACTCGGGGTAAAAGTTGAGATTTTTGACCAGCGGGACCTACAAAAGTTAGGCTTCGGAGCGCTCCTAGGCGTCGCGCAGGGAAGTGCCAACCCCCCGAAGATGGTGATCATGCACTGGCTCGGCGCATCCAGATCTGGAAGAGTAGGCAAATCAGGCAAGAAAGCTGTTAAGGCCAAAGCGCACGAGCCAATCGTCTTTATCGGAAAAGGGGTCACCTTCGACACGGGTGGTATCTCGATCAAGCCAGCAACCGGTATGGAGGAAATGAAGTGGGACATGGCTGGCGCGGGAGCCGTAACCGGACTGATGGCGACGCTCGCAGGACGGCAAGCGCGCGTTGACGCAATAGGGCTAATTGGGCTGGTTGAAAATATGCCTTCCGGGACAGCGCAGCGGCCGGGCGACGTCGTCACGTCTTATTCTGGGCAGACAATTGAAGTGTTGAACACAGATGCTGAAGGACGCCTGGTGCTTGCCGACATGCTTTCTTATGCGCAGAAACGCTTTGGACCGCGCCTGATCGTCGACCTTGCGACCTTGACCGGCGCAATTGTCATTGCGCTCGGCCATGAGAATGCAGGCTTGTTTTGCAATGACGAGAAACTCTCTGCACAGATAGTGGCAGCGGGGCTCACGACTGGCGAAACGGTTTGGCCGATGCCGTTGGGTCGCGCCTATGATAAACTACTTGATAGCGACATCGGCGATGTAAAAAACATCAGTGGCGGGCGGGGGGCAGGCGCCGTAACGGCCGCTCAATTCCTGCAGCGCTTCGTCGACACAAAAAAAACGCACCTCCCTTGGGCGCATCTCGATATCGCCGGCGTCGCTTGGTCCACCAAGGATGATGGTGTGACGCCGAAAGGCGCGACCGGATTCGGCGTTCGCCTACTCGATCGCCTAGTGGCCGAGCATTACGAGCAGAATAGTCCTTAACAGAATAGCCCGTTACCACCGTGGTCAGTGTTGTCATGACAACGGTGTGCGGTGGTGCACAACGATGAATCGAATGATGGAGGTTAATCGCGCTGGGTTTCCACAACCGTAACAATTTCCGAAATAGACGCCCGCAACGACAACATCGGTGACAATGGGATTCCGCTCCCCCCGTTGCCAGCCCGGTGACCAGAATCTGCATTAAGCCGAGAAGACCTACCTATCCCCGTAGGCGCTTGACGGTGGCAGTAGTCGAGTGCCCGGGGAGCAACTCCGCAAGCATCACTTGCCCTCCCCATGATTCGACTAGGGCACCACCCACCACATTTTCATGCGTGTAATCCGCGCCTTTAATCAGCACGTCGGGTCGAATAGCCTCGATCAGATCGAGCGGCGTATCCTCGTCAAAGATGACCACAAGATCCACGCTCGCGAGCGACGCAAGCACCGCGGCGCGGGCGGCTTCCGGCTGGACGGGGCGGGTCGCTCCCTTCAAGCGACGCACCGAGGCATCCGAATTCATCCCGACAATTAGACGGTCACAGTTGGCCCGGGCTTGTTCGAACAGATGCACGTGGCCAGGATGCAGCAGATCGAAACAGCCATTCGTAAAACCAACGCGCCAACCACGCTGGCGCCACCGTTCAGCGGCTTCCGCAGCAGCTGCGTAGACGACTACTTTTCGTAACGCCCCACCGGCTGGTTTGATCGCATCACGCAGATCACTCGGTCTGGCAACTGCGGTCCCGACCTTGCCTACAACGAGCCCGGCTGCAATGTTGGCAAGACGGCAGGCAACCGGCAATGGTAATCCCGCCGCTATTCCAGCAGCGATGGTCGCAACAACCGTATCGCCGGCACCAGACACGTCATAAACTTCTGGCGCCTCAGCTGGATAATGCCGCACGAAACCGGCGTTGGTAACTAACGTCATACCATCTTCTGAGCGGGTGACCAGCATTGCGCCGAATTGAAGGCGCTCGATCAGTGACTTCGATATAGAAACCATTTGGTCTTCCGACTCGAATTGACAACCTGACGCCTCGGCAAGTTCGCGGCGATTGGGAGTTATCAGATCGGCACCGGCATAATGCGACCATTCTTGTCCTTTCGGGTCAACCACGACGGTCCGGCCTATCGCCTTTGCGGTACTGATCAGTTGGCGTACGACCTCGGGCGCCAAAACGCCCTTGCGATAGTCTGAAAGAATGGTCACCGATGTTGCGGCCATCGCATCCGCCGCAATCTTTACGAGACGCTCACCCAGTTTTTCGGGGAGTGTTCTTGCAAATTCGCGATCTGCACGGATCAGATGCTGTCCTGCCGCGATGTAACGGGTTTTCACCGTGGTAGCACGGCCGTTTTCCACTAGCAGCCACGGCTCCACATTGGGTTGGCCACCGATCAAGCCGGTCAGGTCGGAACCTTCCTGATCATCACCAACAACTGAAATGAAAGCCACAGCGGCATCGAGGGCCGTGAGATTGCGGACCACATTGCCAGCACCGCCGGGCATCGCTATTTCACGGCTAACATTGAAGATCGGCACCGGCGCCTCCGGACTGATCCGGTCCACTTGACCGTAGACATATCGATCAAGCATTAGGTCACCGACGACCAGAACGTTGGCGCGAGCCAGCCTTGCTACCGCCTCAATCAGATCCCCGTCCTGTGCCTCGCTCATACGTTATCGCTAGCTTGCCCACACGCTTCCGGCAAGCCAGACGATAGCAAAACGGCTGTCGAACCTCTATCTAAGGCATAATGACCGCGATACCCGACTTCCTCGATCGTAGCCGCCCCAACGTCCCGGATCTCTCCGTGCCGCGAGGTGTAACGCCGTTTTTCCTGCCCAAACGCCCCGTGCGTGGCAGGCTGGTCCGATTAGGTCCGCTCGCCGATGCACTGCTCACCCGGCATGACCACCCTGCGCCGGTGAGGACCCTCCTTGGCGAGGCCCTGGCATTGGTGGCAGGGCTGGCGACAGCGCTCAAGTTCTCGGGCTCGTTTTCGCTCCAAGCTAAAGGTAACGGTGGGATACCTATGCTCCTAGCGGATTGTACCGAGGCCGGAGCGCTTCGGGGGTATGCCCGGATCGCAGAAAATGTCGAGATCCCGCAACAAAAATCCGCCCGGGAGCTTATGGGGGACGGCTATCTGGCATTCACGGTTGACCAAGGCCCCAACACGGAGCGGCATCAAGGCATCGTTGCGTTGAACGGTGAAACACTGGCCGAGATGGCGTTGCATTACTTCGCAACCAGCGAGCAGTTGCCTTGCGCTATCCACTTGGCCTGCGCCGACACCCGCGTCGGCTGGCGTGCGTCGGCTCTGGTTCTAGAACGGATCGCAGGCACCGGCGGAATTGACCCTGCCTTGTCAGACGACCAGCAGGAAGATGCTTGGCACACGGCGAAAGTTCTCGCAGCAACGATCAGCACAGAAGAATTGCTCGATGACGAGTTGCCCGTCACACAAGTACTCTATCGCCTCTTTCATGGCGAAGGCGTTGCTGTGGGCCGACCACGACCGCTCACCTATGGATGCCGCTGCTCACGCGCGCGACTGGCGGATGTGCTCGAGAAATTCTCGCCAGAAGACCTCGACCACATGACGATCGACGGTGCTGTTACGATGACATGTGAGTTTTGCAACGTCGATTTTCGCTTTCCTAGGATCCCCGGGGATCACCGCGTTTCCAGATCAACCTCTCCCGTTGTAGAGTCAGAAACGCGAAATACGATGAGGACATCCGATGACGATTGAACGACGCAATTTTCTTGCTTTGGCAGCGCTGGCCATATTACCGATCAGCCTGTCCGCGTGCTCGGGTTCCGCACCAGTGGAAACAAATTTTCCCCCCCTTAACTATTCTTACCTGCCACCCATGACGCTAAAAGTGGCAAGCGTTCGCATTCGGAATGAGTACGTACCCAGCCCCGGAGCTGCATCGCTCATCGCTGAAGCCCCCGAAGCTCCGGCCTTGGTTCTTGAAAAGATGGCGCATGACCGGCTCATGGCGAACGGCAGTCCGGGCATGGCCACCTTTGTGATCAAGCGCGCCTCTCTCAACGAGGTGAACGGACAACTTGTTAGTACCATGACAGTTGAATTAAATGTTCGAACACCCGATGGTCAGCGGGTAGGGTATGCTGATGCCTCCGTTTCACGAAGCGTCACTGCGCCATCTCAGAACGATGGCGCGGCGGCAATGCGCGCTGCCCTTTACAACCTGATTAAAGCAACGATGGCGGACATGAACGTCCAGTTTCAGTATCAAGTCCAAAAAAGCCTCTCGGATTGGCTTGCTTACATGCCTACCGGGGAGATCGGAGGTAACGTTATTGGAGCCCCGAAAAATCCCGGTATGGGCGGGATTTCTACCCAACCCTTAAGCGCGCCCAATCCCTGAGCTAGCGCTTACCTGCCCGCGGATGGGTCTTCCGCCACACCGCAAGTAGACTTGTCTCGTCAAGCGCCGTGTATCGCTGAGTTGTGGAAAGGCTGGCATGGCCGAGCATTTCCTGGATCGATCGCAGGTCGGTACCAGCAGCAAGAAGATGCGTTGCGAAGGAATGACGAAGAGCATGCGGAGTTGCGTGTTCCGGTAAACCATGCAAGCGGCGGAAGTGACGGAGGTGTCGCTGCACGACGCCCGGATTCAGCCGCTTACCGTGAACTCCAATAAACAACGGTGCGTCCGGCCGGGGTGTCGGATGCTGACTGCGCCACGCATCGATAGCAGCGCGGACCGCAGTCAGAAGCGGTACCAGCCGCTCTTTGCCGCCCTTGCCACATACAAGCAATGGCGCTCCCGGATTTGGCACGTCGCGCAAATTCAGTGACAGTGCCTCTGCAATACGCAACCCCGAACCATAAAGCAGCGCCATCAACGCTGTATCGCGCGCCGCCATCGCCCCGCTTTGCTCACCGATCGCTGCGACAATTCGCTGCGCATCCTCAACCTTGAGCGCACGCGGCAGCGGTCGCCTTGCTCGCGGTGAAGCGACTAGCTTTAGTGCCATGTTGTTAACGCCACGGGTGCGGTTGAGAAAAAGAAAGAAACTTCGAATCGCTGCAAGTTTCTTGGCCCGCGTGGCTGGGCCAATCCTAGCCGAGGCTCGTTCTGCGAAATAGGCCCGAAAATCGGCAACGCCGAGCGTTGCAAATTCATCGACACCCGGCTCGTCGCCGAAATGACGAATGAGAAAACCAAAGAATTCGAGAAGATCAGCGCTATAGGTGCTGACAGTCTTTGCCCCGGCGCGGCGTTCGCCGGCGAGCCATGCTAGGTACTCGCCGTGCAGAGCAGGCAATACGTCGTTCTTGTCAGCTAAACCGGCAAGCTCACCGTTACTCCCGGGTTGCGAGACCGACATCAACAATGCCTGATTTGCGAAGCATATTCATTACCTGCATGACTTTCTCGTAGCGAACAGATCGGTCGGCCGCAACAATAACATTGACCTTCCGGCCGGCCTCAATCAGCCGGGTTAGATACTTCGCAAGGCCAGAATTAGTCACTTCCGTGTCGCTTACAAAAAGGTCTCCTTGTCGATCAATTATAATGACAACCTTCGTCGGAGCGAGCTGCCTAGCAGCCGTCGCATCAGGCAACTTCAACCTAATTCCTGAATCAGGAATCATTTTCAGCACCACCATGACGAAAAAGACGAGAAGAAACATCATGATGTCGATCATTGGCACCACTTCGAGCCGGGGTCGGTCACGATGCAGCAGATCGCGTCGGCGCTTCACGATTCAGGCTCCGCTCTTCGCATACCGATTTGGCCGCGCAATAATCGTCTCGCTGCCTTGCCCTGAAGACAGGCCACGCGAGTGCAGACGATTGATTAAGGCTACCTTGGTCAGGTCGAGTTGCTGAACAATTTGGCGGCTTAACGAATTAAAATAATTTACAAAATATACAGCAACGATCGCTATAAGAAGTCCCGCCGCGGTGGAAACAAGAGCCCCTGCGATACCTCCGGTGATCTTCTCCGGACCGCCGGCGCGCGAGAGCACATTAAACGCCTGGATCATGCCTATGACCGTACCGAATAAGCCAAGCAATGGCGCAATAGTCACTGACGTATCCAAGATCCAGAGCCGACGCGTAACATGTGGAATCGAATCCATAATTTCTTCTTCAAGGTGGTTTTCCAACTCGTCTGCCGATTCGCCGAGTGACGCCAATGCGGTTGCAATGAGGTGTCCTTGCAACGTCTGCCCGTACGCTTCCCCAAGGTCGCGCAGGCCCTCGAAATTACGGTAGCCGATCTGCCGTAGCTTCCGATGAAGCTGCGTTCCCTCATCGACCGTGCGTTTGAGAAGCCACCAGCGATCAATCGCAACAATTAAGGTAGCCAACAACAGAAGTGGCATAAAAGCAAGCAGGCCACCAGTTAGAAAAACGAGCCGAATGATCTCCTGCATAGCCTCCCTCCTTGATCTCGGAAGCCCGCCGAAATAGCTGTGATCGGGCACCAAATCGCAATTTTTCTTCATCGTTCATGAAGGTTTACCCATGCCTACAGAGGTAGGCGACGTAACAAGTTGAACCGTGTCATTTTTTCCGTAAAGAAACGACGCCGCAAGAAGCTGTCGAGTGTATTCAGCCCCTGGCGCGGCCAGCAGTGCCGCGGTTGCTCCGACTTCTATCAGTCTTCCCGATCGCAGTACGGCGATCGTATCGGCCATATAGCTAATAGCGGCGACATCGTGACTGATGAGGATATAGCTCACCCCGTCCTGTTGTGCCAAGTCCTTTAAAAGGTTTAACAGCGCCGCTTGGGTCGATACATCAAGATTGGACGTTGGTTCGTCAAGGACAATGACGGCAGGCTTGGCAGCCAAGGCCCGCGCGATGGCAATCCTTTGAGCCTGT
>DAIDMG010000014.1 GCA_027449105.1 Acidiphilium sp.
TGACCCCGGTTTCCGTAGGGATGAAGGCTCCCGATTTTGATCTGCAGACTGTCGACGGGAAGAGCGTTCACCTTTCGGATTACCGGGGTCGTGTCGTCATGCTCAATTTCTGGGCGACCTGGTGCGCGCCCTGCGTCTATGAAATGCCGTCGCTGGACCGGCTGGCATCGAGCGGTAACACAGATCTGGTCGTGCTGCCTATTGCAGTCGCCGATGGCGGAAAACCGGCGGTGGAGGCGTTCTATCATAGGCTCGGCCTCACCCATCTGGGCGTCTATGTCGATCCCGACCAGCAGATCGGTTTCTTCTACGAGAAGAATCCCGGCCACGGAATGTTCCCGCTCTATGCGCTTCCTGTCACCTATTTCATCGACCCGCGCGGGCAGATAGCCGGGTATGTGCCAGGTGTCGCGCACTGGAACTCGCCGCAGGCAGCGGCGTTGATCCGATATCTTGCTGCAACGGGATAGCCGAATTCGGCCTTCACCGCGCGGGGATTTTCTGCAGATTCACAGCCAGCGTCGCCGCTGTCAGCTTGCCGACGTAGATCGCCTTGATGATGCCACGGCGGCCAACGAAAATCGTTGTTGGAACGGCGAAACCGCCCGTGCGGGCGAAAAGCGCTGTCGATGGCGATTTTGCCTGATTTCCTGCGGCATCGATGGGATCCACCCAGATGGGGTAGCTGACCGGCGTCTGCGCTAGAAACGCCTGAACCCGCGATGCGGGTTCGGCGAGATCCACGCCGGCCAGCGCGAATTTACCATGTCCTTCGCGGGCGTAAGTGCGGCTGAGGAGAGGCATTTCCTCGCGGCAGGGCAGGCACCAGGTCGCCCAGATATTTATGACCGCCGGGCCACCCCGCAATTCGGCAAGGTTGACCTGTCGGCCGCCGACGGTGACGAAACCGGAATGCGGCAAGCGGCTCCCTACCCGGAGCTGGTCGGCCGGGCCGAATTGGCCGATCGTTGCCAGCGACGCGATGTAAAGAGCCGACAGCGGCACGCCGAAGGCGCTGATCAGACGCACCTGCTGCGGCGAAAGCCCACCTCGCCACATCGCCCATCCGAGATAGAGAATCGCGAAGACGAAGCCGCCCCATACGGTGTAGCCAGCCTGCCAGAAATAGAACGCATTGAGAAAATGCGGGCGATAAGCGGAAAAATGCTCGCCGACATAGACGACGCGGGCGCCGACGACGCCCGCCACGAACATCCGCTCCACCTGCCCGCCGAGTGCAGTATCGCCGCCACCCCAACGCCGGCCTAAACGGTTAGTCAGCCAGACCATCAGCACCGCGAAGACCAGGAGGGCGAGGCGCGGAGTCTGGATCAGCAGGCCTCCAAGGCTTATGACGGGTGGCATGCTATTTGCCGCCAGCCTCGGCCGGCTTGACGAATTTCAGTGTCATGTCGTCGGCGGGGCCGATCGCCTCGTATTTGGAACGATCCTTGGCGCCTTTCATCAGCATGGGCGGCAAGTCGAAGACAGGAATATTATGCGGGTCTTTAGGATTGGCGCTGATCTCCGAGGTGGCCGCGAGCCGAAAACCGGCACGTTCGGCCTGCCGGATGACGAATGCCTGCGGCAGCCTGGCGAGCTTGAAGCTCTGGGTAATCGGCATCGAATTCGGCGCCCGATGCGCGACCACACCGAGAATGCCACCGGGTTTCAATGTCTGAAACGCGTTGCGGAAGAAGCGGTCGATGATCACATCCGTTACGTCGCCATGCACGTTCGCGTACATGAAATCGTGCATGTTCAGGAACGTCAGGATCATGTTGGCGGAATTCGGTGCGCCGAGCGCCATGTAGGACGGTGGCTCGAAGGGCTCGAGCCTGATGCGGCCGTAGACTGCCGGATCCGACGCCAGCTTCCGCTGATATGCGATCGCTCCCTTGCGCATGAAGGGGTTGGGGCTGCTGGCCGCTGGCGTCGCTTCGATCAGGGTGCCGTGATCGTGCAGGAAGGGGGCGAGGATCTCAGTGTACCATCCCGCGCCCGGCAGAACCTCGACCACCCGCATGTCGGGACGGATGCCAAAAAATTCGAGGGTTTTCAGCGGATGGCGGTAGCGGTCGCGCTTGACGAAAGCAGGCGTCCGCTGCGGACCTTGGATCGCCTTCACGAGCGCGTCCTGCACCGCGGGCGGCGTCGCCGCGGCTGCCGATCTCGTGAAACTAGCAGCCAGCGGCAACAGGATCGCCAAGGCTAAGAACGATTTTTTCACAGCATACTCCCTGATTTGTCAAAGGAAAGAACTAAGAATGATAGGGCAGATTCGATGTCAGCGTGGCCGGCGGCAGGCAGATGCCCTTATCGCTGCACGACTGCACCGTTACCGCCAGGATAAGGCTTCCGGTTGCCTTGAACCGATCCTGCGCCTGTCGTGAAAGCAGCGCCTTCAGGACTGTACCGTCATCGTAGACGCGGATCGCCGTGCCTTGCAGGACGATATGGCTGTTCCGCCCGCGCGGGTAAGCGATGTCGAGCGCTACTGGCTTGCCCGCGATAGACGCCTTCTCGATGGTCGGGATCAGAAAGGGCAGGGAGGCCGGGTTGGCGTTCACATGCCAGCCTTTCCGGATATCGAGGCGAACCATCACGGCAGAAGACGCCGTCTGCCCACCGGCCGGTTCGATCCACGCGGTGATGCGGACTTTGTCGGCACTGCTCGGCATGTGAAAGCCACCGTTCCGGTCGCTGGATTTTGGGGCGGCGCCCACAGCGCCGGGTTGCGTTCGGGCTTCGCCGGAACGCGCACGCGAGGCATATCTGCCCCCCGCGACGATGGCGAAGACGGCGACGATCGCCGCAGCCAAATGCCAATGTTTTCGTGTCATCCGCTGATACCCGCGCGATCATGGGTGCTGCTGCGGTCGATCGCCCTGACCAAGGCAGCAGCGGTGAACAGACCCCGGAATATCCGTGTGATTTTACCTTCCGGATCGCGGATTTCAGCGAATGGCAGGCCGTCGCCGCCATCCTTTACCAGAAGCCGCTCGAAAGCCTGGTTCGGCCTAGTCAGATCGACCCGCAGAGCGACGAGATTCCGATGCCGAGCCGCCCGCACCACGGCGGTGTCGACATAGACGGTTTTTTCAAGGATCTTGCAGTTGATGCACCAGGCGGCGGTGAACTCCACCAGCGCGGGGCGATGCGCACGCCGCGCCGCCGCAAGCCGCGCTTCCGTGAAGGGCTGCCAATGCAGCGGGCCGCCTCGCGCCGGCATGAGCAGGCCGCCGGCAAAGGCGGTTGACAAGCCTAAGATCACGGTGCCGACTGCGACAATCCGAACCGCCGAGCCGCCGCGTCGGACGATGGCGATTCCCGCCCAGAGTACGAGGCCGAGAGCCCAGACCCGCCACAGCCACAGGGTTGTATGCGGGGAGAGCAGGCTTTGTGTGAAAAAGACCGCGCCGGCAAGGAGCAGAAACGCGAGAGCCTGACGCAGCCGGCGGGACCATTCGCCGGCTTTGGGTAGGTGGTCGAGCAGGGATGGGCGCAGAAGGATCACGACATACGGAAAGGCGAGCCCGAGGCCGACGCAGAAAAACACCGCGACCAGAACCGCCGGCGCCTGGGTGATGGCGAAGGCCAGAACTCCGCCGAGAAAGGGGCCGGTACAAGGCGTGGACAGAATGGCGGCCAGAATTCCGGATATCAGCGGCTCCATATGCCGCCCGCCGCCGATGCGATAGGCGAAGGCCGGCACCGGCATGTCGATATCGAAGAAGATCATCGCCGCAAAACCGGCCATCAGCGCGACGAGGAACGCGATGACCGCCGGCGACTGGAACAGGGCGCCCCATGTCCAGTGCAACAGCGCGCTGGCAGAACCGATCGCGAGGAAGAACAGCAGGGTTCCCGAGAGGAAAGCAATAGCCGCTTCCAGCCGATGCCGGGGAGCGTCGCCGGCATGATGCAGAATGGTACGAACTTTCAGCGGGATGACCGGAAGAACGCAAGGAGTCAGGTTGAGTAGAGCGCCGGCTATGAACGCCAGCGCGAGTTCGCCCGGAACACCTATGACGGAAGCCGGCAAGGTTTATTCCTCTAAGCCGGGACGCCGCGATAGCGGAATTCGGTCATCATGCCGGTCATCATGTGGTAAAGATTATGGCAGTGGAAGGCCCAGCGGCCGGGGTTGTCGGCATTGAAGGCGATACGCACGCTGCCCATCATCGGCGTGACCAGCACGGTGTCGCGCACGGCACCCCGGATCGGCGTGCTGTTCACCGCGATCACTTGGAAAGCGTGGCCGTGCAGGTGCATCGGGTGCGCCATCATCGAATGATTGACGAGGTCGATCTCGACCCTCTGACCGCGCTCCAGCATCAGCGGCGTGATATGCGGCCAGTATTCGCCGTTCAGCGACCAGGAATAGGGTTTCATGCCGCCGGAAAGTACGATGCGGTGGCGCAGATCGGCAGGACGTGGCGGCAGCGGCCGCATGGCCGTGAGACGTTCTTCCAGCGAATTGTCGACTGGCGGCGCCGGCTTCGCCGCGTCGGCGGCATGGAAGACCGAGGCGCTCTTCGTCGCCAGCACGATGCCGGTGCGGTGCCGCGTGCCCTCGACCTGAGCAAAAATCGGAAAGGCGCCGGTGGCCGGCAGGTCGAGCAATATGTCGAGCCGCTGGGCGATCGCCAGCGGGAAACGCCGTCCCGCGACGGAGCGTACCGGGTGCCCGTCGGTAGCGACGACGCGGCCGGAAAGCGCGCCGAGATCGATCCAGAACTGGCTGGCGGAGGCGCCGTTGATGATGCGCAGCCGTACCCGTCCCGAGCGTTCCACCCGCACGATCCCGGGATCGGCCAAGGTGCGGTCGTTGGCGAGGAAGGCATCGTAGTCGATGTCGTTCAGGTCGGCCGCCATGCCGGCGCCGTGCGCTATCGACTGCGGCGTCATTGACGACATCGGCATGCCGCCCATGGACATGCCGGGCGCCGGTGCGTTGCGGGCCGGTGCCGGCACCGCCTCGGTCCTGCGTGCCATCGTATGCACTGCGGAGGGTGCGCCGCCGGTTAGCCGGGCGAGCAATTCGTCCGGCGCCGTGAAACTGAAATCGTCGAGCATCAGCACGACCTCCTGGCGATCCTCGCGCAACTCCGCCGTCGAGCGCACGATCAGCGGCGCGGTCATCAGGCTCTGCTCCTGCAGGCCCTGGTGCGAATGCATCCAGAACGTGCCGGGGATCGGCGCATAATCATAGCTTTCGACCACACCAGGGGACAGCGGCGGCGTCTGAGGCCAGGGAAACCCATCCTGCGTCCACGGTGGCAACTGACCGTGCCAGTGAATAATCGTTTTCTCGGCGGCGCGGTTGGCGAGATCGACCCGGAAGCGTTCGTCGGGGGCGAGCCGGATGCCACGCCGCCCCTGTCCGTCGAGCAGACGGAAAACCTTCCCGGCACGTCCGTTCACCTCCAGCACCGCAGTTTCGGCCGACAGCCGCTGCGCCGGGGGCGCTGCTTTCGCCTCGGCTGCGAAAGCAGCGGCGACACTCGCAGCCAGTGCGCCGTTGAAAAGTGTTCTGCGGGATATTGTTTCAAGCATTTTCACGGTTCCTGACGGCGCTTCGACGAGTGGAGCGGTGGCACGGCGGACGGTTCAGTGAACTTTGTAGCCTTCTTCCTCGATCGCCCGGACAATGGCGTTGCTTGCGGTCTGACCGTCGATTCCGGAAACTTTCACCAGCCCCTTCTCGAGATCGATCTCAACCTCTGCCTGTGGTGCAACGCCTCGCACCGCCCCAGTGACGGCGCGGACGCAGTGTCCACAAGTCATGCCTTCGACTTTCAGATTCAACTTCGCGACCTCCATGATATTGGATCCCGGAACTGTCCGAAATCCAATGATCCTGCATAAAGATTGCCCTAATGGGAAGGTCAACTGCCGGCTGCGGGGTGAATCACGTTCAGCGGAGTCGTCATGATCCATAACCTCACAACCGCGTTTCTTCACGCTCCGCTACTCGCTTTGTCGATGGGATGGGATATTCTTTGGGCGCTGATACTCGGCTTCATGCTGTCGGGCGCGGTTCAGGCGGTCGTCACCAAGGGCGAGATGGGCCGCCATTCGTGCTGCGGTCGCCTTCGTACCCCAGGATTGCATCCTCTTCCGCGACAGTATGCCAACAACATTAGGTTTTTCCGCTATGATGCGACCGGTGCCAAGGCCGATGATCACGCCGCGGAACAGGCCGGCCTCGCACCGTTGATCGCCCGCCTGACCAACGGACTTCGCATCATTGTCGGTGAGCGTGGAATGCACTTGTCGGGCGGCGAGAAACAGCGCGTGGCGATCGTCCGCGCCATCCTTAAACGCCCGCGCATGTTCGTGCTCGATGAAGCCAACAGTGCCACTGAGCGAGCCATTCTGGAAAATCTGCGTGCTACCATCGCTAGCGCCACCACCCTCGGTATTGCCCACCGGCTATCAACCATTTGCGACGCCAACGAAATCCTGATCATCGATCCTGGCCGCATCGTTGAGCGTGGCAATCACGCTACCTTGTTAGCGGGGAGCAGTCATTATGCGACTCTGTGGGCGGCTCAAATGTCCTTTCAAGACCGACTCCCCGTCGGCGGCGAGAACCGATGACTGTACTGAGAAGCCCAGTCATCGACGACGTCGGTTTGCACTCGGATCGCAATCATCGTGCCACGCCTATGCTGATTGCACGACAAGTGATTGAAGCCGGGGTAAAAACCATCGGTTTCCTTCCCTTGTCGTAAGCTACGGTCAGGACTCATTGATTGATCCAGAAGATAACGGTTGCGGCGATGACGATGGCGGACATGAATGTGTGAGCGCAGCGGTCGTAGCGCATGGCGATCCGGCGCCAGTCCTTGATCCGGCCGAACATGTTTTCGATCTTGTGGCGCTGGCGGTAGAGCGTGGCATCATAGGCGTGCTGGATTTTGCGGTTCTTGCGTGGCGGGATGCATGGGGTGATGCCCTTGCTGACCAGAGCGGAGCGAAACCGGTCACTGTCGTAGCCTCGGTCACCAAGCAATTCCTTGGCTGGTGGCAGGGCCCCAAACATCAGCCTCGCACCCTTGTGGTCGCTCATCTGCCCTTCCGAGAGCAGCATCACGATAGGACGACCTTTGCCGTCACAAATCGCGTGCAGCTTGGAATTCAGGCCCCTTTGGTGCGCCCGATACGGCGGGGAACAGCCCTTTTTTAAGCAGGCTGGCAGCCGTGCGATGAGCTTTCAGGTGGGTGGCGTCGATCATGAGGCGAGCAGGCTTGCCGCCTTTGCCTGCCAGCGCCTCGAAAATCCGGTTGAACACCCCCAGGCGGCTCCAGCGGATAAACCGGTTATACAACGTCTTATGCGGACCATAATCCGCCGGCGCATCCCGCCAGCGCAGCCCGTTGCGGAGAACAAAGATAATCCCACTGATCACCCGCCGATCATCAACCCTTGGAACCCCATGCGACAGCGGAAAATACCGCTCGATCCGCCGCACTGGCTCTCCGTCAACCAAAACAAATCGCTCATGGCAGGCACCTCCCGCCATCTCCAGAATCACATCCCACCGCGTCGATACAAGAATTTTAATGGGTCCTGAACGTAAGCTAAATCATCGTTCGATTCCATCAATTTGGGAGCCTCATGTTTCAGTGCTGACTGGCTGGCCAGGCCGCTCAGCTTGCGGTTCAAGGCTTCGCTATGGGCTAAAATCGTGCGATATAGGCGCTTATCGCGCATTTTGGAGGCGTTGATGCTGACGACTCTTTTGACAGACATCCGCGAGAATGACTTCGTTTCGCCCCACCGGATGAGCGCGAGGATGTGCCTTCTGCTTGCGGAGTTGGCGCGACTGACGCACGTGCATTGCAACACGCTGACGAAGCAGCCCAATTCGGTGGTGGTTCAGAAGAGCCTTGAACCCGTCGTTCGCATACTCTTGGCCGCAGAAGAACTCACGGGCGATGCCGACAAAGCCATCTTGTGGTTTCGACATCAGTCGATCGCCGGCCATGATGGTCAAACCGCCTTACAACTCGTCGAAGCCGGACATGCCCAAGCCGTGTCTGACCATCTCAATGACCTCCGCAACGGCCTTTACGCTTGAGTTGGCAGCTTGAAACTGCCGGCAGCACTGCCTCAACGGGATTTTCTAGCGAACGTTTGGCGCCGCAGTGGTCTTATTATCCATTATCAGGAGCGGGTGCCGCCCGCGTCGGCGGCTGCCCGGAAGACCCGGGCAACCCGCGCTCTACCTCGCCGAAAGTCATGCGGTCGCGATCACCGAATATCAACAGGATCTTCCAAGGCCGGGGACATTGGCGAGTTACGAAGTCCGGGTTTGTCAGATTCTTTGATATCAGCAATCAAGCGGCATGCTGCCGATCCTTGGTGATATGGATCTTGCCGGTTCCGGACCCGCCAACGAGCACAACATTGCCGGTGGCTCGATGAAGTCGCAAAGCTGGAGTTGCCCGGCCCTTATTTGTTCCGGCTGAGGCGCGCACAGCCATGCTGGCCTTGTTTGGGCGCACTTTCGTTATCTGAATTGGGCTGAATCGGATAGAAAAAATTGCGTAATCAGGTAATGATTTCCTCCTTTAGCCGCATTACCCACCCCAGCACATACTGCTCATCCTCTCTCCGCTCCGTCATCCGTACCAGTTTTGGCAAGCGTTTGACAAAAACGTGGCGGGGTAACCGATGCTCATTGAAAATATCCCAGTGTCCGTGTCGATCCACCATGGTGGCCAGCAGCAGGCGAACATGACCGGCGATTTCCGTCATCGGGGTGGCGGCGTCGTAGCGCAGTAGCAATCCCGACAATCCTCCGGACAGGCCTGTGTGGTCCACGTCCAGCAGGACGCGCGGCAGGCGTTTGGGCGAGGTAAATACTGCTATCAGACAGGCCCGGCGGCGTCGGCCGACGAATGAAATCGCCCTCCCGGATTTCAGCGGCACCAGCCGCAAGGTCAAGGTTACGTCCGGCGTTGACTTCTCGATTCGCCACAGCACCAGTTCCAGCAAACTCAAATCGCCGATATGATCGGCCCCTACCTGATCCAGCGTGGAGAATTCGACGGGTTGAAGGCCGCCGGACAGTGCGGGTTCGCCGACGCTGACCAGTTTGCGGACCAGCGTCGATGGCAAATCGGAATTGATGGGATGCCCGGCATCCGAACGAGTCTTGCGGCGCGACGCAGGGTCTTTTCCCTCAGTAACTGGTCTAGGCGGCAGCAGATGCTTGGTAACGCGGGATTTATTCACGAAACAACCGCGTTTTCCGCCCAGGAATATGACATCCTGATTGGCATTGCGTTGGCTATCCGCTTCGTCTTCCACCACATGCTCGAGCTCGTGCGCTGGGCGCCTTTCGCCGCGCTCGTGGCCATCAGAGACCGTGTGCTTACCGTCGGAGATGTCGGGGCTAAACGATTCGTATTCCGATGGATGGGACCAAACTATGTTGAGCGCCGGCTGTTTGCGTCCCGATAGAGATAAAATTTCCAGCACCAGCCATTGGCGGTTTCTCTTAACGCCGCGAAATTCCAGAAGACAGTCCTGGATCGGCGGCGGATCGAAGGTCAGGATGCGTGAGGTGCTGCGCCGCCGCACGCTATCCCAGGCTTCGCGGCCATCGGGATGCACGCTCAACCAAGCGAATTCGCGGATGAAATCCTCGCTCAGTAGGCGGCGGGGCATGTCAGATGTAAAGTGAATCTCGATTTCCCAATGTAATCCTGGAACCGGCGACACCGCCAACGTCTGTAGGCCCGAGGGAGTTAGCAGCGTTTGGGCCAGGGTACGGCTGTGCAGGAACAGGAAGCGGATCAGTTCAACGGCGGGAATCAGGATGGTCCAGTCGTTGGATTGGTAACGCAAGATCCGCTGTCCGCCACCTCGGTGACCGCCGAGATAATATAATTCGGGGGAAATGGTTGGAATGACATCAATTTCTTCGGCGCCGGACAGATCGGACAGGTTGACCCGACCGTTCTTGCCGGAGGCCCTAGTACTCTGTAGTTCGCCTTGTGATACTACCAGCCCCGGCATCAGAAATGGAAGGTACGAAAAGGAGATTTTCTCTTGAAAATAGACTTGGTCGGCGCAGTTGCGGAAGCGTACGCGTAAGTATCTGTTGCGGTTTGAGTCTTGAAAATGCCCGCTCAGCCACATCAATTCGATATCATTACGATAATGAGTTAAGGAATTGATAATCATGAGGCGGTATCCTCCGCCGCCCGCAAGATCGCTTCCACCGGGGCAACGCAGCGTTTCGGCAGTCCGGCCAACCGGCGCAGTCGCCAGACCTGCACCGGCAAATCGCGCCGGGTCAATTCATCTGTAGCCCAAGCGATGCGGCGGCATTGGAAAGCTTCCAGCGGTTCGGCAAGGAGGTTCAGGGCAGCAGCACTGTGTGGCAGCTTTTTCAGCCGTTTATCCAGCCAGTCCGACCGCCCCAAGCCGCGTGCCAGGGCAGCACGGGTTATTGATATCGGTGGGGATATCGCCTGCAGCAGGGCAGCAGAGGCATGCAGATCCCGTACTGTGGCGGTATCCACGGCGGCCCAGTGGCGGCGGGGCTTGCCGCCGGAGCGGCGCAGCGGATGAGGCGGTTGCGCCTCAAGCCATGCTTGATCATTCCGATAGAGCCACGCAAACTCTGCAGGCAGATGCTGGCGAAGTTGCTTGCGGTTCAGGGCCGGATTGGCCCGGTGGGTAGCAAGCCAGCGGGCGCGGACGGTTTCACGGTCGACGGGCGGCTGTCTCAAGCGTTCGGCGACAGGTTTCCAAGAGGTTGCGATGGCGAATTTGCCAACGTAGCGCAACACCGTCTTGGCATCCACATGCAAAGCTTTGGCTGTACCGCGCAGGCTGGTTTCGTTGGCAACCAGTACCCGCAGACGGGCTTCAAACAGGGGGCCAAAATCGAGGATACGAAGGCGGGAGGCTGGTTCCGTGGCCATGCTGAAGGCATACCCACAGGCGCAGCGAAACGCGCCGATGGTTTTGCCGCCCTCTCGGTGCGTGGTGCAGTCGGCGATTACCGACTGCCGGTAATGTTCTGCCAGGGGATTGCGGCAGGGCCAAGGCCCGAGGCCGAAAGGTTGTGGGCGGGGATTGCTTAAAGGCAACGCCTCCAGCAGCAGGCGCAGCAGCAGATGGTGCAGCGGGGCGATGGCTTTGCGGTGTTTGCGACCCATATCCTCGAGCCACGCATCAGGGGCGGCGTTAGGGAGGATGCTCAGCACTGGATCGAAATGGGCCAGATAGGCGCGCTGCAGGGCGTTCTGGTCGATGCGGGATGTTCCTTTGCCCAATCCCCGTGCCGCTAAGGCGTCACGATAATGGCCGCCCCAATAGGTCAATGGCTGTGCATCCGGCGGTGTTGACAGCAAAGCGGTGCTGGCCCTGCTGATATTCCACAGCAGCTTCATTGCTTCAGGTTTGGCTGCCCAGGCAGGCGGCGATGGAGCGGCCGGACAGTTGTTCTCATCGGCTGCTACGAAATTGTGCTGCCCTTGCTCTGCGGGGCGCACCAAACTGTCGGTCACTGGAACGCTGTGCTGGAGGCAGACCAGAACGCCGGGAAGCTGGAACTCCCGCCGCCAGTATAGTTCTCCATGCTGGGCCAGCATCTCGGCCCGGCAGGCGGGGCAATAGCGCAGGGCCACAGGCAATCGCACAGTGCCCGCCGCCAACCCGAGGCGGACATGTAGGGATTCGGCGGCGCCCCGGCTCATCGTCGTCATTGCCCAAGCGCGGACTGAGGCAGGCTGGAAGGCGGTCAGATAGGGAAACAGGGTCGTGTCCATCGCCAACCGATCCTCCGTCAGGCCGCGCTTGGGTGGAAGGTTGGTTGCCAATCGATGCAGATTGGTTTGCAGAAACGGGTGGGCGTAAACGGTACGGCGACCAAAGGCCTCTTCAAGCATTTGCTTAGGGCTAAGAATGCCACCGTGGCGGCACAAACGCGCCAACAGGCTATAAAGCAGTTCGTCAGGCCGCAGGGCCGGAAGATAGGCCAACATTGCCCGATCCTATCGAGCAATGCCTAGGAGCGGTGGCGCGACAATCCCCGCTTCACGCAAGGCGGCATGAGCGGTCTTGCCCGCCGCTTTTCCGGTTGCCACAATTTCAGCAAGCTGAGAAATCGGCTGTTCCCGGCGCGCCGCGGGTTTGGGCTTGCGCGAGTTCGGCCGCGGGCCGTCCCGGTTCAGTTCGGCTGAGACATGGCCAACCAACTCCAGCAGTGATGCGCCGGGATGTTGGGCCAATATCCGCGCCGCACTGACTTCGGCAATGTCGGCGGCAAGTCCCAACTCCTGAAGTTTTTCGACTAAAGTAGAGGAGGCGGGCTCGGCCTGGCGCGGTATGAACGTTTTCACTACGGGCAGCGGCGCGGGGGCAAGACGCAGTTGAGCAGCGTTCATAATCTGCTGCACATGCGGCTCCAGCGGGCGCAGATCATCATATTTGGCGACCTTACGGCGGTCGCCCGACTTCAGAGCCCCCATCATTGGCTCGATTATCTTGAAATGTTCGGCGGCCACCTGCCGCAACAACCCGGCGTCCATCACTTCGGGGCGCTTACGGGTTACACCAAGTTCTATGACCCGCAATTGTCCGAGCATGAAGAGTTTGACTAATACATCAATGATGCCTTGCGATTCTTCGTACAGCACTTGCCGGATATCGTCGGTCAGTGGCGTTTCCTCACGGGTCCACTGATACCTCCAGAGGAACTCGACGAAATGGTTCCACACCTGCCCGGGTTGTAGCCGCTCCCAAATGTCTGAGCCCAGGCCGTTGGCCCGTCGGGCTTGCCGGAAGTCGCCCTGGAGCACTTCCAGCGCGCCCATGGTGCCAATCACCACAACGGGGATGCCGATGACGTTGATCAGTGTCACCAGAAAATTTAGTATGGCTGCCGGTCCGACGCCTTTCGCCAAGGTCAAATGCTGAATTTCATCGACGATCAGCACTCCCAAGGCATGACGGTTGGCGATTTGCGCCATCTGGGTCATCATCAGATCCAAAGAACTACGGCTGCCCCCATGATTAGCAAGGAAGCGAGTTCCCAGAATCAGATCCATCTGCTGAAAGAAACTGAGGCAGAGTTGCTTCGGTGACCCTTGAAACGGGCAGTCCAGCTTCAGCCAAGTCACCTGTTGCATGCTGAATGGTTCGTCATGCTCGATGACTTGGGGATAATACTCCAAAACGCGTTCGACGCCGGTGCTTTTTCCGGCTCCCGATGCGCCTAGCAGGGCGAAACCGGCAGCCGAACTGCGTACTGGATTGCGCACCGCCTGTAAGTCGCGAGCGACGATCCGCTCATGCCCGTCGCGAAGGCGCCGGATATAGTCTGTGGTCAAGGGATTGCGGTTGACGTAGCCCTGCCTCAGCAAAGCGGAAAATGCTGCCTCCAAGCGCAAA
The DNA here is from genome assembly GCA_027449105.1 of Acidiphilium sp. Classification (GTDB taxonomy): domain Bacteria; phylum Pseudomonadota; class Alphaproteobacteria; order Acetobacterales; family Acetobacteraceae; genus Acidiphilium. The sequence goes on from DAIDMG010000014.1 coordinate 13,424, forward strand.
TGGTGTTCCAGCGGCTCGAAACAACGGCCTAAGCGGTAGAGGCATTGCACGCGCATATGTGCAGGATAGTTGCGATCCGAGGGCGAGAAATCTGGTGGGTCGGAGAGAAAAGCCCAGGCCTCGCGCATGGACATCTGTGCCGGAAGGCGGTTAATGAAGGGGTTGTCACGGTATTCGGGCAATAGCAATTCGGATGATTTGTTCACGATTCATCCTCATCGTCCTCGCGAAAACGGCGCAGTAATTCCGTGATGTCGGGCAAATTGTAATCATCTGGTGGAAGGTTGCCGGGAAAGGGCACCACATCAGCCTTTTCTTGCGGGGGCCGATCTACCCGCACGGCATCGCGGCGCTGCAAATCCTGCCGTTCTTCCCGCCGGTTGGCACGGATGTCGGCAGTTCGTTGGCGCTGGGACAGGTCTGAAGTGCCATGAGCCATGGCCTGAGCCTCCTTTACCACTGATTGGATTTGATCAATCAGCGCTACCCGTCCTTGAGTCTGCTGTGGACGACCGGCGGCGACCAAGTCGCGGACTTCCTGGCGCAGTTGATCAATTTCCCATAGCGAACGGCCCTGATGCTCGCGGCTGCGGTCGGTCAGGGCGCAGGGGATGAAGCGGGGTTGGCCGGGTTGCCCTTGCAGCCAGAGGTCGTCCATGCAGCGGGGATCGTAGGAAACCCTCACCTTCCAATTGCTGCGTTGGCGGGCTTTATCGAACCAGTGTTTCTCGATAGCCAAAGGGCAGGAATAATAGCAGCCGAAGAAGCGGATGCCGTGTTTGGTGACGGTGGCTTCGTCGGAGGGCAGCAGGCTGAGGCGCACCAGCTCCGCCGGATAGGTCCGCAAGCGCCCACTGCGGCAGACGATGCCCCAATCCCAAACCTCTACCGGAATTGGCTTCACGCCGTCGCGGATCATGTCCGGATCCAGGGGATAGCCCTTCAGCACATGGGTGTTGTTGTAGGCCAGAACACAGAAGATCAGGATGCGCGTAAACTGATCAATATCCAGCGTTGCGTCCAAGCGGTAGTCGTTTCCGCCTCGCTGCCGGTAGTCTTCCTGAATATACCCCGGAGTGTAGGCCTTGAAGCGGGCGGGCAGCAGGCGGAATTGCTGTTCCACCAACCCCTTCCAATCGGCCCGGTAGGGGGCGGTGTTTTCCACATGCACCGCGAAATTATGGATCAGGGTTTCCACCATCCGTCCGGCAAGCTCGCCCCGGTCGCCCAACAGACGTTCCGGCATTCCGACGCTCGGCCAATCTTCCTGAATAATATCAATGCCGAATCGGCGGCAATAGTCCGTCTTGTCAAGGACGGCGTTGCTCAATGCTTCCATCGCCCCCACCCAGGACGGGCCCTCGAATCCGACATGAATGCCGGTGATCATGTGGGTGAAGACGTCAATCACGACATAGAGAACCGGTCGCCCGACGACGCGGTCGCGATAATAGCGACTGACCAAATAGATGTCGGCGATGGTGGCGTCGATCTGATAGCGGGCTCCGGGGCCGTTGACCTGGCCGGTGGAGGTGCCCAACAGCCCCCGCATGTCCTTGTCATAAACGCGCGGCGTGCGGCGCCGCCGGGCGATAGCGAAGATGTCGTTGTCTTTTTCGTACCAATAACGGAACTGCCGCTGTGAGGGCGCACCAGCTCGAATCACCAGTTCCTGCCGTCCGTTCACCGGACTGATTCTCGAGTCTGAAAAGAACTGCCGCAGCAGGGCATGATAGCATTCGGCCAAATCGAACACTGGCTGGGAGGCATAAAAGCGGGTGACGGCAGTGCGGAACAGGCTACGTATCTCGACCGTGACGTTGAGCGAAGCGATTTCTGGATTTTTGGGTGGTCGTCCGCGCGGTTTATCCGATGCCGCTTTGTCCTTTCCGCGCCCGCCGCACTTGGCATAGTCGGGCAGCAAAGTATTGCGGGTCATGCCGCGCTGCCAGTAGCGGCGTAGCAGTCGATAAAGGACAATATGGCTTTCGCCCCGCTGTTTCATTAGGGCGGCCACGATTTTACCCCGGCGATCCAGGTCGAAGATGGCCGGTTGTTGTTCCAGCAGTGGGGCGATGCGGTCCCAGTTCCTATCCCGTCGTGCTCGGTGCTTTGGGGAGATAGAGTCTTCATTGGCGGGTAAGGAAAACGGATCATCAGAGAGTAATTTTAGCACTCCCCCCTCTGCTAGGGCTTCCAGCACGGCATGAGTTCGGAATAATGGCAAGGCTTTATCTGTTCGTATATCAATCAGAATGTAGCCTGACCGCACAGTTTCGACCCATAGCACCCGCTCGATGCGATCCTCTTCGGAAAAAGCCACAAGCTGGTTAACGGCTAAGAGCTTCATCATGCCCGATCCCGCCGCTGTCGCGGCCTGTTGACCGACATAGCCGCCAACGGCAAGCGGTCGTTCAGCATGACCTGTTCCATGTCGCAGACCACCATCTGGGTTGCTAACAGATGGCGCAATATGGACCAAGTGGCCCCTTGGGGCAGGTTATGCTGCTGATCCATCGCGGCCCTGACAGCACCAATGGACTGGTGCGGACGAGTGGCAATTTCGTCAAGGAGCACCGGGATCAATGCCAATGCTCGCTCATCAAGACCTTGCTGGGAATAGAAGCCATGCACCAAGATGATGTTGTCGACCAGTCGCCGTGGCAGTTCGGCGCGGGTGACAATGCTCCAGGGAACATTGCGCGCCTGCCAGTAGCGCCATTCGATCTCTAGTTTGTGCAGCGTGCGCGGCTTTTCCAAATCTTCGGCGGTCTTGACGGCGTAAGCCAAGGTTTCCAACCCGTTGGCCCCGCGTCGGTCCAGCATTAGATCTGTGGTCATCACCATTGGCTGGGGAGTGCGCGGCGCTTGCGGGTGGCGGATGTTCAATCGTTCGGCAATGTCCTGCGTGGCGTCAATATCCAGCGGGTACTGTTCGCGCAGATCGGCGGTAGTCGTTTGCCAGTCCAGTAGCAGGAACAAATCATGTTCCAGATTGGACAGGAAATCATGCTGTCGACCGGTGGTGATCCCCATCAAGCGGTGGCTGAGTCCGTGCGACGGTACGTCCCGAACAGTTAGCCAAGGTTTGTAATCGCCGCCGTCTCCTTGCCCGCGCCCTTCCTTCTCGAATTTTGCAGCTCGCTTTTCATCGATTGTATACCGACGACGGGCCATCCGAACCCTCCTTGGGGCGGGCATTCATAGAATCTAATGATCTCGCTAGCGTAAGCGGGAGAAGAAGTTTGTACAAACTTTTTTGTCTATGTTCAAACTTTTTTGTCCATGAACAAACTTTTTTGTCGACAAACACAACCACATGTGTGAGCGCTTGGATTATTCAACTGTCACCGATTTTGCGAGGTTGCGTGGCTGATCGACGTCGGTCCCTTTTAACACTGCAACCTGATATGCAAGCATTTGGACGGGAATGGTATACAGGAGTGGTGCTACGAAAGAGGAACAGTCCGGCAGAATTACGGCATCGCTGGCGATTGAGGCCAGTCTTGCTGCGCCCCGTGCGTCGCTAAACACGATAATCTTGCCTCCTCGGGCTGATGCCTCCTGAAGGTTGGACGCGGTCTTCTCGAAGAGTGGACCAGACGGGATAACAGCGATGACCGGAACGGCCGGATCGATCAACGCGATCGGCCCGTGTTTCATCTCACCTGCGGGATATCCTTCAGCGTGAATATAGCTAAGTTCCTTCAGCTTCAACGCACCCTCGAGCGCCACCGGCATCAGCGCCCCGCGCCCGAAAAACAGGACATCGCGGCTGTCCGCAATCGTGGCGGCAAGTTTGTGGATCGCGTCGCTGTCGGAAAGAATCTGCGCGGCCTTTGCAGGAACTTCCATCAAGCTAGCTACAAGGGCAGCGATCGCCATGTCGTCCTGCACACCGCGGGCGCGTGCGACGCTAAGGCAAAGGCCGGCGAGAACGGTTAGTTGTGCGGTCAACGCCTTCGTGCTGGCGACCGAGATTTCAGGACCCGCAATTGTTTCGAGGACGAAGTCGCTCTCGCGCGCCATGGTGCTTTCGGGTACGTTGACCACTGACAGTACTCGGCACCCTTGTGTACGCATGTAGCGAAGCGCTGCCATTGTGTCCGCGGTTTCTCCAGATTGGCTGATCACAAGACCAAGCGTTCCTGCGTCGATAGGCGGAGTGCGGTAGCGGAACTCGCTGGCCACATCTGCATCAACGGGAATCCGTGCAATCTCTTCAAGCCAATAGCGGCCGATCAGGCCGGCGTAGAACGCTGACCCGCAGGCGGAAATGGTAATGCGCCGGATTGTCCCGAGGTCGACGTTCAGCGTCGGTAGGACCGGCATCCGCGTGGCTGGATCAATCATTCGTTTCAGTGTGTCGCCGATAACGACAGGATGTTCATGCATTTCCTTTTCCATGAAATGCCGGAAATTTCCTTTGCCGATTGCAGCTCCCGTAAGCTGAGTCAGCTTGATCTTCCGTTCTACCGGTCGGTTATGTGCGTCAAAGAATAGGACTTCATTGGGCTTGACCATGACCCAGTCGCCATCATCAAGATACGCAATCCTGCGCGTGAGAGGCGCCAAGGCGAGGGCGTCCGAGCCAAGGTACATCTCTTCTTCACCGAAGCCGACCGCGAGTGGTGCGCCCCGTTGGGCACCGATAATGAGGTTGGGATGCCCTGAGAAAATCAGTGCAACGGCGAATGCGCCCTCCAGCCTGCCGAACGCCGTCGATGCTGCTGTAGGCGGCGCCATACCCTGCGAGAGGTACAAGTCGACCAATTGCGCAATCGTTTCGGTGTCGGTTTCGCTCGCGAAAACCTGCCCCGCAGCCTCAAGTTCTCCGCGCAGTTCCGCATGATTCTCAATAATTCCGTTATGGACAACAGCAACGCGGGGAGTGCCGTGCGGGTGAGCATTGTTTTCGGTGGGTGCCCCGTGCGTCGCCCAGCGTGTGTGGCCGATACCCGTTGTACCTGCCAGCGGGCGCACGCCAAGGTTGGCAGCCAGTCGGGTCAGTTTGCCTTCGGCGCGTCGCCGTTCGATAGAGCCGGCAACCAGCGTGGCGATCCCGGCGCTATCGTAACCACGATAGGCAAGGCGACCAAGCGCCTCAAGCAGAAGCGGGGCCGCCTCCTGAGTTCCGACGACGCCTACAATGCCGCACATCAGGGCTTCTTTCGTGCAAGTCGCATCACCGCGGCTCGTCCCGGTTTTTGCGTTTGCTGCCCGCGTGCGAGAGCCAGCGCATCGGCTTCGACGTCCTTTGTAATGACGCTGCCGGCAGCGATCATGGCGCCATCTCCGACGCGAACCGGGGCGACAAGAGCTACATTGGAACCGACGAAGACACCCGATCCTATGATCGTGCGATTCTTGGAAAATCCATCATAATTACAAGTGATAGTTCCTGCACCGATATTGGTACCCGCGCCGATATCCGAGTCGCCCAGATACGACAGATGATTGGCTTTACTTCCTGCACCAACCTGCGCGGCTTTGAGTTCGACGAAATTGCCAATGTGCACGCCAGTCTCGATCACCGTCCCGGGCCGAATGCGGGCGTAAGGGCCGATGACTGTGTTCGATCCAATTTGGCAACCTTCGAGATGGCAGAATGCGCGAATGACCGCACCACCACCAACTTCAACGCCCGGGCCGAAAATCACATTCGGTTCCACGACTACGTCCGGTGCAAACGTCGTGTCAGCAGCAAAAAACACCGTTTCAGGCGCAGTCAGCGTTACGCCAGCTTCCAACGCCTCTGTACGCAACCGGATCTGCATTGCCGCTTCTGCTGCGGCGAGTTCAGCACGGGAATTGACGCCTAGACATTCCTCCCAGGCAGCTTCGACAACACTTACTTGTGCTCCCTCTTCGTTGGCGATACTGACGATGTCGGTTATGTAATATTCGGCCTTGCTGTTTTGATTGTTCACACGGTCCAACCAGCGTCGCAGATCCCTTGCACGAGCTGAAAAGCCACCCACATTACAAAGCCCAACTGCACGTTCGGCTTCCGTGGCATGTGCGGCTTCTACGATCCGAACTGCTTGGTTGCCAACAGAAATGATCCGGCCAAAGCTGCTCGACACCGGTGCGCGTGTTCCGAGAAGGGCGAGGTCCGCCAGTCCTGCCTCTATCCGGTCGGTCAGGGCGTCGAGAGTTCCCGTCGTGAGCAACGGATTGTCGCCGTAGATGATGGTTACAAGGCCGTCGCCGAACTCAGCGCTGGCGGTCAGCGCTGCGTGGGCAGTGCCACGCGGCTCCGCCTGGACGACAGCTAAATGCGGCGCCACGGCTTGTGCTACCGCCTCCGCGCTTGGGCTAGTTACTACCACGATGCGGTCAAAGCTTGGTTCCACGGCCCGAACGAGAAGAGAAATCATAGGGAATCCCGCGATGCGGTGTAAAACTTTGGGGTGCTCGGATTTCATTCTGGTGCCGAGGCCGGCGGCAAGGATGACTGCGGATTTGTGCATACGTGAAGCGGTAGCGTCGTGCCTATTACCGTGTCAAAGGTGACATTGGTCAAATTAGATGTCGGAGTTTGTCATGACTGTAGCAGTAGGACCAGCATCGCGCGGTGCGGTGTTCGATCTGGATGGCACGTTGATCGACAGCCTACCCGATCTCGCGGGTGCGCTGAACCGATCGCTCGCGTGCCATGGAAAGCCGCCGCTGGAGAGATCCGAAGTCGCGGCAATGGTTGGAGATGGAGCCACGGTGTTGCTTCGTCGTGGTTATGCGGCCCGCGGCCTGGAGCCAAGTCCGTCAGATCTCACAATGTTTCTGAACGATTACGAAGCGCACGCCGCAGAGCTAACGGAACCATTTCCAGGCATTCCAGAGGTTTTGGCTGATCTCCGGGTCAAAGGGCTCGCACTTGCAGTCTGTACAAATAAGCCGGAAGCGTCAGCCCGTAAGGTCCTGGCCGCCCTTGATCTCGAAGATTATTTCTGTGCGATCGTTGGAGGGGATGCGATCCAATATCGCAAGCCGGACCCGCGTCATTTGCAGGCCGTACTGGCAGCGATCGACGTTCCGGCAGCCAACGCAGTGATGATTGGAGATCACCGCAATGACATGTTGGCAGCGTCCGGCAGCAACGTGATCGGCATTTTCGTCGCTTGGGGCTACGGCACCGCAGATGCAGTGTATCGCGTCGATCAGCCGGCGGATCTGCCGGCAACGATTGCCTCTGCATTGGAACATTCCTGAAGAGTTTCCGGTGGCGCTTTGCTCTTGACGGATGGTGGCTTATGCCCCATTTCGAAACAGGACCGTGGTTGTCCGCAATCGAGGTAAGACATGCTCCGTTTATCACGCCTGACCGACTATGCGGTAGTGGTTCTGGTCCGGCTTGCCCAGACCGGAAACGTCGAGACATCGCCGGGAATCGCCCAATCCGTTGGCATTCCCGAGCCGACCGTGGCGAAGGTGCTGAAGGGGCTTGCGCAGGCCGGGCTGGTCGCGTCGCAGCGCGGTGCTCGCGGCGGTTACCGATTAATCCGGCCGCTTTCTGTCATTCCTGTGTCTGCTGTGATTGCTGCAATTGATGGCCCGATTGCGCTGACAGCGTGTGTCGAAGGCACCCATGGCACCTGCGATAGCCAGTCACAATGTCCCATGGCGGGGCGCTGGAGCGTGGTCAATGATGCGATTAGCGAAGCTTTGTCGGCCATTACGCTGGCGGACATGCAACGCACGACTCTGCCTGTCTCAACGCAAGTTGCGATTGGCATGCCAACGAGCGGCGCCTTTGTCACTCACGAATAGGGATCATCTATGGTTGCTGTGACCGAAACACTTCAAACGATTAACCAGCTCGCGGGAACCGGATACAAGTTCGGCTTTGAAACCGATATCGAAATGGATGTCGCCCCGAAAGGGTTAAACGAAAAAATTATCCGGCTCATTTCGGAAAAAAAGCGGGAACCGGATTGGTTGTTGGAATGGCGGCTGAAATCGTATCGCGCCTGGCTCTCTATGGAGGAGCCGGCTTGGGCGCGAATTGTGCATCCAAAGATCGAATACCAGGAATTGCACTACTACGCGGCACCCAAAGGGCCGGCGCCAAAATCACTCGCCGACGTTGATCCTGAACTACTCAACATGTACGATAAGCTCGGTATCCCGTTAAACGAGCGGGCGGCTTTGGCCGGTGTCGCGATTGACGCCGTATTCGATTCGGTTTCGGTTGCCACCACCTTCCGCGAAAGTCTTGCCAAGGTCGGAGTGATCTTCTGTTCGATGTCCGAGGCGGTGCGCGAGCATCCGGAACTGGTTAGAAAGTTTCTTGGCAGTGTCGTTCCGGCCGGTGACAACTATTACGCAGCACTAAACTCGGCGGTCTTTTCAGACGGCAGCTTTGTATTTGTTCCCCGTGGCGTGCGCTGCCCTATGGAACTCTCCACCTATTTCCGGATCAACGCGCGCAATACCGGACAATTTGAGCGGACGCTGATCATCGCCGAAGAAGGCGCTAGTGTATCGTATCTTGAGGGATGCACGGCGCCGATGAGAGATGAAAACCAGCTGCATGCGGCGGTTGTGGAACTCGTGGCGTTGGACGAAGCGTCGATAAAGTACTCGACTGTCCAAAACTGGTACCCGGGCGATGCTCAAGGTAATGGTGGAATTTACAACTTTGTTACGAAACGCGGCGCTTGTCGCGGGCGCAAGTCAAAGATCTCCTGGACACAGGTCGAGACAGGATCGGCGATTACATGGAAATATCCTTCGTGTATTTTGCAGGGCGAGGGCGCGGTCGGGGAGTTTTATTCCGTTGCGGTCACTAATCATTTTCAACAGGCCGATACCGGTACGAAGATGATCCACCTTGCGCCGAACACCACGAGCACAATCCTTTCAAAGGGAATTTCTGCTGGGCGGTCCAGCAACACTTATCGTGGATTGGTACGGGTCATGCCACGCGCCGCGAACGCTCGCAATTTCACCCAATGTGACTCGCTTCTGATCGGCAATCACTGTGGAGCTCATACCGTTCCATATATTGAGAGTCGGAATCAAAGTTCAAAAGTAGAACACGAGGCGACGACATCAAAAATTTCGGACGACCAGCTATTCTATTGCCGCTCGCGTGGCCTTTCGGAAGAGGACTCGGTTGGCTTGATCGTCAATGGTTTCTGTCGTGACGTGTTGAAAGAGTTGCCGATGGAGTTTGCAGTAGAAGCCCAGAAGTTGCTCGCTGTGTCACTCGAAGGTTCGGTGGGGTAAGGAATAACATGTTAGAGATTAAAGGCCTGCGTGCTGCTGTCGGTGACAAAGAAATTCTGGCGGGAATTGATCTCACTGTTCCAGACGGCGAAATTCACGCGGTTATGGGGCCAAATGGCGCAGGCAAGTCAACTCTGTCTTACATTCTCTCCGGTCGAGACGGCTATGAGGTGACCGGTGGGGCAGTCAGTTTCGATGGTGAGGATCTGCTGGCCATGGCGCCTGAAGCCCGGGCCGCAGCCGGTATTTTTCTGGCTTTTCAATATCCGATTGAGCTGCCTGGTGTCGGCAACGCGAATTTTATCCGAACCGCGGTCAATGCAGTCCGGCGAGCGCGCGGTGAAACCGAGATGGATACAGTTGCTTTTCTTAAGGAAGCACGGAATGCCGTCAAGGCCTTGGCAATGCCCGACGACATGCTCAAACGCAATGTCAACGTTGGCTTTTCCGGCGGCGAAAAGAAGCGCAATGAAATTCTGCAGATGACACTTTTAAAGCCGAAGTTGGCATTGCTTGATGAAACGGATTCTGGCCTTGATATCGATGCGTTGCGAATTGTGGCCGGTGGAGTCAATGCCGCGCGCGGACCAAAGTTCTCTGCGCTTGTGATCACGCATTATCAGCGTTTGCTCGATTATATCACGCCCGATCGCGTGCATGTTCTGGCCGCAGGGAGAATCGTCCGTTCAGGTGGCCCGGAATTGGCTGTTGAACTGGAGCAGCATGGTTACGGGGGATTGGGGGCGGCATGAGCGGGACAGCGTATGCCACGAAATTTCTCGACCGGATTGACGTAGCATCTTTGCCGGGTGATCAAGAGGCGCGCCAGTCTGCGCTGGCAGCCTTTTTTTCCACGGGCTGGCCGGATCGCAAGCATGAGGCGTGGCATTATACAGACCTGAATGCGCGAATGCGTGGCTTTGCGGACGAGGCGCTTGCGACCCGGATGCTACGCCCCGAATTGCCATCTGTCGATATTCCTCGATTGGTCTTTGTCAACGGTGTTTTGGACAAAACTCTTTCAAGTGATGCTCTGAACTTCCTGCAAACAAGGGGAATTCCTGAACAGAAAACAAGTAGCTTGCCAATTGTGGCGTTGAACGCTGCCATCACCTTGGGTGGCGCCGATTTAAAAGTCAGCGCCGGCCAGAACGCTGGCACAATTCTGTTAGTTTCCGTTGGATCGGGCGATGGTCTGGCGATCGCGCCGAGACATCGGATTACCCTAGAAAAGGGGTCAAACCTAACGGTGATAGAGGTCATTCGTGGCGCCGGGAGATATCTGCACGTACCGGTGACGGAAATAAACGTAGGAGACGGTGGAACCCTGCGTCATTTTCGGCTGCAAGAAGAGTCGCGGGATTCTGTTCATGTCGCAACCGTCCTGGCGACTATTGCTGAGTCTGCGACCTATGAAACGTTCACTTTGGGGGTTGGCGCGTCGCTTGCGCGGAGCGAATTTCATGTGACGTTGGGAGGTGGCGGGGCTGACGTTCAACTCAACGCGGCGCAGCTGCTGACCGGTACACAGCATGGCGATGTTACGACCATTGTTGCTCACGAGGCGCCGGGCTGTACGTCAAGACAGACTGTAAAATCGGTGATTGACGGCTCTGCGCGCGGGGTCTTCCAGGGCAGAATTGAAGTTGCCCGTATTGCTCAGAAGACAGACGGTTATCAGATGAACCAAGCGTTGCTGCTTTCGGATTCTGCGGAAATTGACAGCAAGCCGGAGCTCGAGATTTTTGCCGATGATGTCAAGTGCAGTCACGGAGCGACTATCGGAGCACTAGACCCTGAGCAGATTTTCTACCTCCGTAGCAGAGGTGTGTCGGAAAAGGATGCGCGAGCCATCCTGATCCGGGCGTTCCTACATGAGGCGCTGGAACCCATTACCGATTATGTCGCACGGCCGATATTCGAAGCGGCAATCCAGTCCTGGCGCTGGGGAGCATCGGGATGAGTGTGGCAACAGCGTTGCCCGGCTTGGATGTCGAACGGATTCGAGAGGACTTTCCCATCCTTGCAGAGCGCGTACACGAAAAGCCGCTCGTGTATCTCGACAGTGCCGCATCAGCCCAGAAGCCCCGCGTGGTCATGGACGTCATGGCGCGGACTATGGAAAAGCAATATGCGAACGTCCATCGCGGCTTGCACTGGCTAAGCGAACGTTGTTCGGATGCGTACGAAGGTGCTCGCGACAGGGTTGCTCGGTTTCTGAACGCAGAGCGAGAGGAAATCGTGTTCGTACGCAATGCGACCGAGGCGATAAATCTAGTTTCGTATACTTTTGGTCATACTGCTTTGGAACCCGGCAATGCCGTTGCAGTGAGCCAGATGGAGCACCACGCAAACCTCGTGCCTTGGCAGATGCTTCGCGACGCGCGAGGCATTGAGCTGCGAATTGTCAGAGTCACCGAGGCTGGTGAAATCGACTTCGGTGATCTGGAGCGGGTGTTTGCCGATCGCAGGGTCAAGCTTCTGGCCATCACCCATATGTCCAACGTGCTTGGCACCTATACTCCTGTCGAACGTCTTGTCGCGTTCGCCCATGCACATGGCGCCCAGGTTCTTGTTGATGGTGCGCAGGCGGTTGTTCATCGCCGTGTCGATGTTCGCGCCTTGGGTGTCGATTTTTATGTGTTCTCCGGGCATAAGCTGTATGGGCCGACGGGTATCGGTGTGCTGTACGGTAAGCGTACCCTGCTGCAGTCGATGCCGCCATTCCTTGGTGGCGGAGATATGATTGGCAGCGTGTCATACGAGAGATCGACGTGGGCGGAACCTCCCTACAGGTTCGAGGCAGGTACGCCAGCGATTGTCGAAGCGATCGGTCTTGGTGCTGCTATCGATTACATCGAAGCTATCGGATTTGACGCGATTGCAACACATGAACGCGTACTGACGGACCACGCACTGAGAACGCTGTCGGACATTTCCGGCCTGAAGATCATAGGTAATGCACAGGATCGGGGTGGAATTGTCGCATTCACGCTCGATCGCATCCACGCGCACGATGTAGCCACATTGCTGGACAAGCAGGGCATTGCGGTTCGGGCCGGGCATCATTGTGCGGAACCGCTTGCTCGTCGTTTTGGGGTCGATAGCACTGCACGTGCTTCCTTCGGAATCTACACTACACGCTCGGAGATTGATCTGTTGGCCGCGGGTATCGAGCGGCTGAAGAAGGTTTTTTCCTGATGGAAGACACGGTTGAGGATCTATATCAGCAGTTGATCATGGAGCGGGCACGGGCTCCGCACTATGCGGGTCGCCTTGTCCGTATCGATGGTGAGGCTGAAGGCGACAATCCGATGTGCGGCGATCAGGTTCACGTGATGTTCGCGAGCGGTGACGGTGACGTGGTTCAAGAGTTTGCTCACCAAACACGCGGTTGTGCGATCTGTATCGCTTCCGCTGATTTGCTTGGTGATGTCGTCCTGGGACGGCACTTGGATGAGATCACGTCCACCGTAGATGCATTTGAAGAGATGATCAGGACAGGTACGCGACCGACGCGGTCGGAATTCGACAAACTGGCAGCATTCGCAGGAGTTCACGCCTATCGATCGAGGCGCCGCTGTGCCACGTTGGCCTGGCAGGCGGCTCGGTCCGCCATTATCCGAATGATGGAGGCCCATCATGGATAAAGGAACAACGCAGATGTCAGCTGGCGCGACGAAGCCAGTGACGACCTGGACGCCCGATGGTGAGGCGGGGCCGGTGATACGCGAGGGGGATGTCATTGCAGCAATTTCGACCGTGTACGATCCGGAAATTCCGGTCAACATATTCGAACTGGGCCTGATTTACGCGATTGAGGTCGAAAGCGGGGCAGTCAAGGTGGAGATGACGTTAACGGCGCCGGGGTGCCCCAGCGCCCAGGAACTACCCGAGGCCGTACGTCTTGCCGTTGGTGCGATTCCGGATGTCGCCGAGGTTGATGTTAAGGTGGTGTGGGATCCGCCGTGGGACCCGAGTCGGATGAGTGATGAGGCGCGGCTCGCACTGAATATGTATTGAACAATGAACATTGGGGTTTTGCTATGAGTGTTCATGAGTCAGAAAAGAGGACGCGTTTGCAGAATCTGTCCCCATTGTTGCGGCTAACCGATGCAGCAGCAGAACGGTTGCGCCTGCTCTATGAGAAGGCCGACAACGGGAAGCTGTTGCGTGTGGCCGTCGCGACCAAGGGGTGCTCGGGCATGTCCTATGAAATGGAATGGGCCGAGGCGCCAGCGTCAACGGATGAAATTGTCCAGGACCACGGACTAACTGTGCTCATCGATCGCAAAGCAACACTGTTTCTGATCGGAACGGTGATGGATTACCAATCGGATAGGTTCTCTTCTGGTTTTACTTTTGAAAATCCGAACGAGAAGGGACGTTGTGGCTGCGGGGAAAGCTTTCACATCTGATCGATGGATCCGTCTTCCGTGACTGTTCGGAAGAAACAGTTGTGTGCGCCAGTATGACAGGCCGGTCCAGTCTGGTCGACGAGGAGCAGCAGCGTGTCGCCATCGCAGTCGACGCGCATTTCGACAAGCCGCTGTCGGTGACCAGATGTTTCGCCTTTTCGCCAAAGCGCCGACCGACTTCGGCTGAAATAACAGACCTCCCCGGAGAGCAGCGTCTCCCTGATTGACTCCACATTCATCCAAGCTAACATGAGGACCTCACCCGTGTCGTGCTGTTGGGCGATTGCGGGAACGAGACCGTCAGCGTTGAATTTCACGACGTCAAGAACGGTTCTCATCGGTTTGCGTCTTCGGCCCCGCTGTTCCTCAAGGGTTCGTGAGTATGGATTCATCACGGACGGTGCTGGAATGACTGCGGAGAACGGCTAAACCAGCCTTTAGGTCGGTGATCAAATCCTCGGTGTGTTCCAGGCCGATTTGTAGACGTAACATTTCACCACCGAAATTACCAGATCCTTCCGTCCGGGTGATTGTGAAGCTGGTAGGCAGCGCAAGACTCTCGTACCCGCCCCATGATGCGCCAATTCCGAACAGTCGAAGCGCATCAACCATCGCCGTGACTGCCTGATAATCATATTGTGGGGCGAAGACCACGCCAAAGAGACCGCAGCTACCACTGTAGTCGCGCATCCAAAATTCATGGCCGGGGCAAGATGGTAGAGCGGGGTGAAGGACGCGCTGAATCTCTGGTTGGTCAGCGAGCCAGCGGGCGATTTTAAGCGCCGACTCGCCTTGGCGATCAAGTCGAACGGCCAGAGTCCGAGCTCCGCGGAGCGCGAGCCAACAATCGTCCGGCGACGCGTATTGGCCGAGGTCCAATACCCCGTGGCGCAGCCAAGCCCAATCTTCTTCCGAAGTTACCGTGATTGCGCCGAGAAGAATGTCAGAGTGTCCGCCAACGTATTTCGTCAGAGACTGGATCGAAACATCGACGCCGTGGCGAAACGGCTGAAACGTGCGAATGCCCCAAGTGTTGTCCATAAATACCTTTGCCCCGACTTCATGAGCAACCTTGGAGATCATGGGCACGTCCTGAACCTCGAAGGTATGGCTTCCGGGACTTTCGACCATCATGACGCGGAGGCTCGAGGGAATCAAACTGCGTAGTTGGTGCTCGCTGATCAGTGGATCGTAATAACGGGTCTGCACACCATACCGCCGCAGGATTGTATCGCAGAATCGGCGCGTCGGGCCATAAACCGAGTCGGGCACGAAAACAGTGTCTCCAGTCCGGAGATAGGCGAGCAGCGGCGCTGTGATCGCGGCTAGGCCAGTCGAGACAATTTGACAGCGCGTGCCACCTTCGATTTCCGCAACCAGGGCTTCGAGCGCAAAATGGGTCTCGGTCCCGTAGAGGCCGTAGATCTCCTCCTGCTCGAGGCGGCGCGCACCAATTGTTTGCCGCTGCGCGCAGTTTTCATACAAGACCGTTGAGCCTCGCACGAGCTTCGGATTTACGAAGCCGTGGCTCTTGGTCGGCGGGCGCCCACGAAGGATCAGGCGCGATTCGAAGTCATTTTCGTTCATTCTGTCCTCTCGATAGGGGTGTCGTCACGGCTTCCCCATTCGGCCCAAGAGCCGTCGTAAAGTGCACCGGTCGGGAGGCCGGCAAGCGCCAGGCCAAGGGTCAGCACTGCAGCCGTAATGCCGGAACCACACATTGTGACCGGGCGGCAAGCGTGGGTAACACCGACGGCGCGAAAGATTTCCTGCAATTCAGGTGGCGGCTTCATTGTTTGGTCAACGTTCAGTAAGCTCGTAAACGGCAGTGAGACTGCTCCCGGAATGTGGCCTGAATGTACGCCGGCGCGCGGTTCCGGCATTGTTCCGGAAAACCGGCTAAATCCGCGTGCGTCAAGAAGCCGTTCGCAGCCAGATTCAAGATTGGCCATGATCGCAGCTTGGTCACGCACAAGTTCCGGATGGAAGCGTGGGATGAAAGTACCTTCTACAGGCGTCGCGGGGAGGCCTGCTTCAACTTCTTTCCCTTCGGCCATCCATTTTGGGAGACCGCCGTCAAGCACGGTCACGTCGTCATGCCCAAAAACCCGGAACATCCACCAGGCCCGAGCGGCGGAGAACAATCCACGCTGATCATAGACCACGACCCGGGAGTTATTCGATATACCAAGTGCGGCCACTGATTCAGCGAATTCGTCCGTTGCCGGCAACATATGTGGGAGTGGCGTCTCTAGGTCAGCAATCTGTTCAAGATCGAAGAATTGCGCGCCCGGTATCCTACTGTTCACGAAAACTGCAAAGGCATCATTCTTCTCTGTGGGCAGATAAAACGATGCATCGAGAATCACGAGATTCGGCTGCCCTAGGTGGGACGCTAATGTGTCCACGGATACGAGAGGATATTTCATCAGCGACACATAACGCATTAGAAAGATGCTGTCGTGCCTGGCACTATAAGCTACACGTCGACCAGCATCTTACGAATGAGTTGTGCTGCCGCCGTACCTTTGGCAGCGTCGCGCCATGCTTGCTCGGCTACACGCTGATGGGAGACTATAGCGTCTTCCGCGCTGGTAATCATAGCGACGCCCGTTTGGCTGTTCGGAAGGCAATCGGTCGGGAAGGGATTGATCGCCAGTGAAGCGCGGGCGCCGTTACGCAAGAGGATAAACTGGCTCGATACCTCGGTGCTGGTGTTCATACCAATTTGCAGACCTATTGGCTCGCTTTCCATAAGATCAGCCATTCGCTCCACCTCTCGCCGTGCCACATCTCGGCACTGGGCCCGTAAGCGCTCTGACAAGACCAGCACACCTCCGATCCCGTTCCGAAGGAGGCGCTGTAGCGGACCGGTTGACATGACGGTGATTACCGATGGCCGACGGACGGCGAACATCTGCTTGCGCGTCTTTAGGGCGGTTAACACCTGCTCCGAGGCGGCTTCGACCTTCGTGCGATCTGCTGCAGACTGGCTTGCTATTTCCTCAAAAATTTGGGCGATCGTTGCGTCATAATAATCTGTGGTTGTCAGATAACAGAGCGTTTCACCAATGTGCAGGATCTGGTCAGCACTTTCCTCCATTTGCCGCAATCGCTCGAGAAAACCTATCGGACGACTGTAATACTCGACCCCGATACCAAGCAGCGTGAGCGGCGAAATCTTCAGGAGCTCGGCAAGGCGCTTGACCGTATCAAGTTTGATGACCTCGCCTTTTTCATAGCGATATAAAGCGGCGCGCGACACGCCCAAGCGGGCCGCAATTTCCTCAGCCTTCAGGCCCGATTCCATCCGATAGGCACGAAGCTGTTGTCCGATCTCACTGAATTGCATTGTTTGCGTCCTGAGAGAGGTTCGCGTTCGTCAATTCATCACGGCAATTTTGAGGATGATCAATCAAAAATCGGAACGTTTTCGGTAAGTTATACATTTTTCCGCAATTTCCAATTTTTGTGGCAAGTTCTGATTTTCTTTGTTTTGTTATCTGGAAATTGTCCTCTTCGCAATACGTGAGGAGGTTGAGGAGGCGGCGCCTCGTTCATGGATTTGCGCCTTCAGAGCCTTGGGACCGTTGCGTTCGTCTGGCTTTGCGCTTTTGCGGGATTTTGGGCCAGCAAACCATCACGAAAATTTGAGCGGTATTGTTGAATAGGAGGGTGAGCTGAAGCCACAGGGATTTGTCCGAAATGCCCAGAAGGAGTCCTGGGTGTCGAAAAATCCCACCCGGCGGCCGGGTGGGATTAGTCTGTCGCTGGTTAGGTTATCCTGAAATCGGGCTATTGAGGCGCTGTCTCGTCACGTCGTGTGCCCTTCGCACCGACCTGATCGGAGATATCCGAGCCTGTCAGTTGGTCGACCACCCGCATCGAGAGTTTAACTTTACCTCGGTCGTCGAGGCCGATCATCTTGACCTTAACCACGTCACCGGGCTTCACAACGTCGGTAGTGCGGGCGACTCGCCCTTGGGCGAGCTCGCTTATGTGAACCAAACCGTCGCGGTTTCCAAAAAAATTAACGAAGGCGCCGAAATCCGCGACTTTGACGACCTTGCCCGTATAGATCGTACCCACTTCTGGTTCCGAGGTAAGGCTCCGGATCTTGTCGATTGCTTTTCGGGCCTGTTCGTCGGACGTTGCGGCAATTTTGATAGTGCCGTCGTCTTCAATGTCGATTTTGCATCCGGTTTGCTCAACGATTTCGCGGATCACCTTTCCCCCCGTACCGATGACGTCACGGATTTTTTCCTTCGGGACGTTGATGACGGTGATACGCGGCGCATTTTGCGATACCTCATCGCGAGCGCCTTGGAGGGCCTTGGCCATTTCGCCAAGAATGTGAAGTCGCCCTTCACGCGCTTGGTTAAGAGCGATACGCATGATCTCCGGCGTGATGGAGGTGATTTTGATGTCCATCTGCAACGCGGTGACGCCCACGTCAGTCCCAGCAACCTTAAAATCCATGTCGCCAAGATGGTCTTCGTCTCCGAGAATGTCGGAGAGCACGGCAAAACCACGATCCTCTTTTATCAGGCCCATCGCAATGCCGGCTACCGGGCGTTCCAGCTTCACGCCTGCATCCATAAGAGCAAGTGAGGTGCCGCAAACCGTTGCCATTGATGATGACCCGTTACTTTCCGTGATCTCGGATACCACCCTTATCGTGTAAGGAAATTTCTCCTTGCCGGGCAGCAGCGGATGCACCGCGCGCCAAGCGAGCTTGCCATGCCCAACTTCACGTCGGCCAGGCGAACCGATACGGCCAGTTTCGCCCACAGAATATGGCGGAAAGTTATAATGCAACATGAAATATTCTCGGTACTCACCCTCAATCGCATCAATGATCTGCTCGTCCTGTCCGGTGCCAAGGGTTGCCACTACAAGCGCTTGCGTTTCGCCGCGCGTAAACAGTGCTGAGCCGTGCGAGCGGGGCAGTACCCCGACCTCGGCAACGATCGGGCGGACTGTTCTCGTATCCCGGCCATCGATACGAATTCCGTGGTCAAGAATTGCGTTGCGCACAATATCGGCTTCAAGTTCTTTGAACAGTCCCTTTGCCTTTTCCGCATCGAGGCCTTCAGCAGCCAGCGCTTCGGTTACTTTCTGTTTCGCAGCACTGATTTTCTCATGGCGAAGTTGCTTTTCGCGTTCGGCATAGGCGTCACGAAGCGCGTCCCGCGAAAGGGTGTCGACTCGGGATTTTAGAACGCGTTCATCTTCGCTCTCTTCAGGAAGATCCCATGGATCCTTCGCCGCATGTTCGGCTAACGCGATGATCGCTTCAATTACCGGCTGAAATTGTGCATGACCGAAGGTGACGGCACCGAGCATCACGTCTTCAGAAAGCTCCTGCGCTTCGCTTTCAACCATGAGGACGCCCGCGTGCGTTCCGGCCACCACGAGGTCAAGTTCGCTGGCCTCGCGTTGCTCGGCTGTCGGGTTCAGCACGTACTCGCCCCGAATGTAGCCAACCCGTGCTGCCCCGACTGGCCCTTGGAAGGGGATGCCGGAAAGCGTCAGAGCGGCCGATGCTGCCACCATTGCTACAACATCGGGATCATTTTCCAAGTCGTGGCTGAGTACGGTGACAATGACTTGGACCTCGTTACGAAACCCTTCCGGAAACAGTGGCCGGATCGGTCGGTCGATCAGCCGGGAGACCAAAGTCTCCTTTTCGGTTGGCCGCCCTTCACGCTTGAAAAAGCCGCCCGGGATTCGACCGGCGGCAAAGAATTTTTCCTGATAATTCACCGTCAGCGGAAAGAAATCCTGTCCCGGTTTCACGCCTCGAGCGCCAACAGCCGTGGCAAGCACGACCGTGTCTCCATAGGAGGCTATAACCGCACCGTCCGCCTGACGAGCGACTTTGCCTGTCTCCAAGATTAGCTTTCGACCACCCCAGTCGAGTTCTTTGCGAAAGTATTTGTCGAACATTGGTCAGTCCTTACAATAGGGGATCAGACTGGCTGGCAGCTCGGAGCGCGGTGTGGGAGACGGCGTCTCGGGCCGCATGGGGCGGGCTGTGGGAGAAAACTCATCACAGCCACGGGCCATGTGGCCGGAAACGCCGATGGAAGTCCCAGCATAGCGCGCAACCGAACGACTAAAGCCGTTCCAATCGCACCAGGGAACAATTCCCCCGTTTCAAATGCGCCATCATAACGCGCAAATATATCATAGCGGAAACAAAGCGACTCCGCTACTCCGACATCCCAAAATGCCATTTTGCCTTCATGTGAAGATGCGACAGCATTTCGCGAAGGGTAACGGACGAAACATGGCAGCTTCCCGCTTCTTGGGAACAGACCCTAAGAAACGCAATAAAAGCGGGCAGGGATGAAAAAAAGGAGGCAGGCGTAAAAACAGAAGGCACCAAGACCGCACGATCGCTTTTATCCATCCCGCGAGCATTGTGTCGTGGCAAAGTTTCCGGACAGCCTCTGGTGAGCGGCACGTCGAATCTGAAAGCGCCCCGATATCATCCATGGCCCTTAGATCTTTTTCGGCTATGTGCAAATCGCGGTTGAATCTTGACCGTTCATCGTAGCCATACGGGGTCCCGTAGCGTGCAACATCTGGTTGACATTGATGGGCGGCCTGATTAGGCTGTTTCGTGCAACAAATGGTTGGATCGCGGCATGAACCGCGACTACGGAAGCTCGGTCTCTTTATGGCCGAGTGTGTTCACTTTGAACTGCTAGAATGACCCGGGCGCCATGTCGTCGGCGACATTTGGTTGCGCATGACCATCATCATTATTGTCATTGACCCGGAGATTCGCGATCACGTCTGCACATCGACGACTGATGGCAGACGTGAAGCTTGAAAGCATGGGGTGAGTGCCAGCAGGCATTGCTTCGACCATGACACGGGCTGACTCGAGATTAGATAATACAATCTCCGCTATTTGTTGCACCCTGCGAATGACAGCCGATCCGTTAAGACCGCATTCATGCGCCATTCGGCGCCAATGTCTTTGATAGATATGCTTTCCGCGGCGTTGACCGCCAATGTCTTGTGAAAGGTTTTTGGTGATGCCGGGCCACTCATCCCCACACATCAGATCGTAAAGAGGGGCAAGGGACGCCCCACGACCCTTAAGCATGATCGAATAGTTTTTGGCATGCGAATCTACATTGGTGATCAGTACGTTGAAGATCACTGCATCGATCAGGCGAGAGATGTCGGTTGCCATCATATGGCGTCGCACGAGACCAAAGAATTCTTTCAACCCCGGTCCTGACCTTCCTGTCTGGTTGTATTGATATTTTGCGACCAACCTCCATGATCATGGCGATAATATCACTTGGTGCATACCCGAAACGCTTGCTGATGGTTTGCAGTGATGCCCCCTCCGGCAGCAAATTTGCTAGCCATGGAAGGATAATTTCCCCACTTACCGGAGATGGGCCAACAGGCATTAGGACAGACACAGGAAACGATCCTGGTCGATCAATCCAGCTTGGATCGTACGTGAACGTCACATCGAGCGACGTTGTGGCGATCGAGCCGAGATGAATATTTTCGTACGGAACTCTCGAATTGACTAAGCGGAGCACAACATGCAGAACAAAGCATGAACCTGTCGCTGCGCGCCTTCAACGAG
>DAIDMG010000015.1 GCA_027449105.1 Acidiphilium sp.
GTCGATGCCTTCATCAATTGCGTTCGCTACCTCGGGCCAACTTTTGGCGGTATCAATCTTGAGGACATCAAGGCCCCGGACTGCTTCATCATCGAACAGCGCTTGCGCGAACTCATGGACATTCCAGTTTTCCATGATGATCAGCACGGTACCGCGATCGTCGTCGGCGCGGGTGTCATCAATGCGTTGAGAATCCAGGGCAAGGTGATAGAGAATGCTAGGATTGTGACGTCAGGTGCGGGGGCGGCAGCGCTCTCTTGTGTCAAAATCCTGATTGCGCTTGGCGCTTCGCCAGACAACGTCATGATGACGGACATTGGGGGGGTAATCTACCAGGGGCGGCCAGGCTTAGATCCAACCTTGGAGTGTGTGGCTCGTCAGACAAAGGCCCGCCATCTTGCCGACGTCATCAATGGCGCTGATGTATTTCTTGGCTTATCAGTAGGCGGCGTCTTGAAGCCCGAATGGCTTGAGAAATTTGCACCCAACCCGCTGATCTTGGCACTGGCAAATCCAGAACCAGAAATCAGGCCCGAGGATGTCGCAAAGCTACGGCCGGACGCAATTACCTGTACCGGCCGAGCTGACTATCCGAACCAGGTCAATAACGTCCTATGTTTTCCATTTATTTTTCGAGGCGCGCTTGACGTCGGTGCTGTCGAAATCAGCGAAGGAATGGAGCTCGCGGCAGTCCATGCGATAGCTGAACTGGCGAGAGCGGAGGCGTCGGATACGGTTGCTGCTGCCTACGGTGGTCGTGCGCCTGTATTCGGGCCGGACTACGTCATTCCGAAGCCGTTTGATTCGCGGCTGATCTTGCACGTCGCGCCCGCTGTGGCAAAGGCGGCAATGGACGAAGGACTTGCACGTCGCCCAATTGCGGATTTTGAAGCTTATCGCCGTGACTTGGAACGTTTCGTGTTCCGGTCAGGGTTGCTGTTGCGGCCTGTTCTTGAAGTTGCTCGCTCGTCCAACGTTCGTATCGCCTATGGAGAGGGTGAAGATGAGCGGACGCTCCGAGCGGTGCAGACAGTGATTGACGACCATCTTGGATTGCCTCTTCTCGTTGGGAATACTGAAGCGATTGTGTCCCGTATCGCATCGCTCGGCCTTCGAATGAAGCCCGGACAAGATTTTCAAATTATTGATTTCGAGCAAAACGATGCCTTGTTCTGGCGCCTACTCCACGATTACCAGCGCATTGTTGGACGGCACGGCATTCCGCCGGACGCGGCGCAGAGACAGCTTCGTCGTCGGCCAACTGTTGCGGCTGGCATGCTACTCGCTGCGGGGGAGGCCGATGCAGCGATCTGTGGCGGAGTCGGGGACTGGTCGCGTCAATTTCGTTATGCGCTGCCGATTATTCCACGCCGCGAAGGAATCGGTCGTGTCTCGGCGCTGGTGGTCTTGATTTTGCCAAGTGGAAGCCTCTTTATCTGCGATACTCACGTCAATGACGACCCAGATGCCGAGCAAATTGCGGAGATGACACTTCTAGCGGCTTCCATGGTCAGCCGCTTTGGTATCACTCCAAAAGTGGCCCTGCTCTCGCACTCCAATTTCGGCGCTTCAAATCTTCCATCGGCACGCAAAATGCGGCGTGCACTTGCCCGGATTCGTGCCGAGGATCCCGCGTTAGAGGTAGACGGTGAAATGCACGCTGATGCCGCTCTCTTCGAACCGATCCGAAGCCGTGCCGTCTGCGATAGTCGACTGACCGGAGCGGCAAACCTGCTGATAATGCCAAACATCGATTCGGCTAACATTGCTTTCAACTTATTAAAAACTGCTGGTGAGTCGGTCTTCGTTGGGCCGTTTCTACTCGGATTGGAAAAGCCGCTACATATCGCTGTACCGAGCGTGACCGCACGGGGACTGGTTAACATGAGCGCCGTCGCCGCCATGGAGGCAGTGACGCGCAGGAGGCGGTGATCCTTTCCGTTCCCAGTCATAAAGGCTTCTGTGCAGACTCGCGGAGCGGTCGACGCCTCGTTCGCGGCGTTAGCAAACGCAACAAAACGGTGTTTCAAGAAGTATAGAACATGTCGAATTCTTTGTTCAATTGGATCTGTTTTCGCGGAGAGCAATGGTGGTGTGGCGATAAATGCCACGTCAACACCAGTGGCGTTCCGCGACGCGTGTCCGTGCCCGAACCGCACCGCCATGCGGTGCGGCTGGTCCGATGCGCGATAGAGCCGAAACTGACTTTCGGCCACACGACTTAGACAGGCCATGTCAGCAGCTAAGGATGCAAAAGAGGACCGCTGCGCGGCTCGGGGTTTATATCCTTCTCATGAAAGCAGGGGCCTTGCGTTGGTTTCGGTAGAAATATGGAAAGTTCCGACTGCCCCTGGCGTCGGAAGACGCTTTAGGATGGGCGCTTCGTATTCATTTAGCAAACTAGTGAGAGCGACGCGTAAAGGCTGTTCAACAAACAGGTGTGATTCGGCGCTCGCTGGGCAGCGAGCTCTTGGCGGAATATTTTATCGCAGTTCTTTTTCCAGTGCTAGGCGCTTCATTATTTTGGTAGGTATTGACGTATGGATTGTGGACGGCCAGATCTAGCGCTCTCGCGTCACCGCAGCATTCACGAAATTGATTGTGCGTCGTGGAATAGTATTGCAGGTACCGGTAACCCGTTTATTGATCACAGATTCCTGAGCGCGCTTGAAGATAGCGGTTCCGTTGGTGGTGACAGCGGCTGGTTTCCGTCTCATGCGTCCTTGCGGGATGAAAACGGAAAATTGCTTGGTGTCGCACCATTGTACATCAAGGCCCATTCTTACGGAGAATATGTGTTCGATAGCGCTTGGGCGAACGCGCTAGAACGTGCAGGCGGGAACTATTATCCGAAACTTCAGGTAGCCGTGCCGTTTAGCCCGGTTTCCGGACCGCGGCTCCTGACCGCGCAGGGTGTTACATCAGCGTCATTTGCCGATGCCCTTGTCGAACTCACGAAGGCCCTGAGATGTTCTTCGATTCATGTGACTTTTTGCTCGGGGGAGGAGGTGCAGGTTCTGGGTCGTGCGGGTTGGCTCCGCCGCATGGGCCTTCAGTACCATTGGCACAACCAGGGTTATGCGGAGTTTGACGATTTTCTTGCCGCATTAGTGTCACGCAAACGCAAAATGATTAGGCGTGAACGGCGTGAGGTACAATCTGGTCTGGAAATCCGAGTATTGCGTGGCATGGAAATCGGGCCTGCAGAGTGGCAGGCGTTTTACGAGTTCTATCTGGCGACCATTGATCGGAAATGGGGGGGAGCGTATCTCTCGCAACGCTTTTTTCCGCTATTAGGACGGTTGCTTGGCGATCGGGTGGTGCTGGTCATGGCTTTCCGTCGTGGCAAACCAGTTGCCGGTGCCCTCAATTTGCTAGGCGATGATGCGTTGTACGGTCGGAATTGGGGAGCTTGTGAGGACGTGCCATTTTTGCACTTTGAACTCTGCTATTATCAGGCAATCGAATTTGCAATTGGACTTGGGCTTCCTCGCGTTGAGGCGGGCGCCCAGGGGCGCCACAAAATTCAACGAGGCTACCTGCCCGCCCCTACCTATTCCGCGCACTGGATCGCGCATCATGGCCTGGCCCAGGCCGTTGCGAGCTTCATCGATGCCGAGACTCCGATGATCGAGCGGGAAATGGTGGTGCTGGGTGAGGAATCGCCGTATCACGCAGTAGCCACCTAAGAGTTGCCTTTCCCAGCATGCAGAGGTTCGCGCCAAGTAGACACACGATGGTGGGGCAGGGGAGGCTCGTATACCTAGCCTGCGCCCCACATTTGATAGGACTTGCCGGTTCGGCGGAGATCGGCTAATCCGCCCCGATCAGCACCCGTAGCTCAATTGGATAGAGCACCAGACTACGAATCTGGGGGTTAGGAGTTCGAGTCTCTTCGGGTGCGCCACTCTACGCTTGAAAATAAAAGTCATTTCGAAG
Organism: Acidiphilium sp.; assembly: GCA_027449105.1. Lineage (GTDB taxonomy): Bacteria > Pseudomonadota > Alphaproteobacteria > Acetobacterales > Acetobacteraceae > Acidiphilium. The sequence goes on from DAIDMG010000015.1 coordinate 3,940, forward strand.
GGGTGGCGCCCAAAAGCGAGAGGACCCTATCACACTTTGCTGAATGGAGTTTTCTCGGGTCGCCACCATAAATGACGACCTGTTGAGGCAACTTTAGATTTTTACGCGAAATCATGTATCGCAGCCAGAAATACGTATTGATCCTATTTGCTGGTTGCAAGAGCTTTGCAAGGATGCACCGCCAACGCGGCGCGGGGACAGCCTATAGATCAAGCTGGCAATTCTGTGCAGCCAACGATTCCCTTAGATCGGCGCTTTGCGCCCGTGTGTGCGGGCCGGCAGAAGCAGGCGAGTGGCAGAGACTGCTCCGTGACCAACTATTGCCGATGGGTCGCAAGATGCGAGAGGGCCCCACTTTCACAACGCCATCGGCCGATCACGGTGGAGTGCGGTTGCCTATTTGGCTGGTGGTGCACCGAGGATTAGAGGAGGAGTCTTTGGGTGAATTGCCACAATAAGGTCAACGAATTGTTGCAATATTTATCTCATCGCGATTACGCCTTCTTGGCATGCAACGCGACTGTGTCTTGATTGCTGTATTGTAATAAGCGTCAAGCTACGCGTTCATCCGTGAACCTCGTGTGTCAGTTCTACTGAACGTCCTAGCCTCCACTCGAATAGGGTGTATTAACAAAAATGTTAACTTGCGCCTGATTTCTGAGGCGGTTGCAAGACCGGTTGTGCCGGCTTTCTGGTTCTTCTGTATCGCTACAGAACGTATGCCTAAGGCTTTGTTGATTTCAAGATGACCGTCTTTCCATCGACTACAAATCTTCCATAGCCTTGGTGGTGAACTGTTTTGCAGTTTACGTGCTTGTGGTTAATCCAAACTTTAACGGCTTCCATGATAAATATATTGTATTTTTTCACCATACGGGTGTCGATCACCTTACATTCGAGATTGGAAAAACATTCCGCGATGAGAGGCGAGGCCACGTACCCTGCTGCTAATTGAGTTAATCCAAAGGCCGCGAATTTATCTACGTCACGCCCGGAACAGTTTCCGATTGCGACGACAGTCGACACGAGGTCAGCCGAAGGTATGGCAATTACGCACTGTCTGGTTTGCCGTAGCGCCTGAAAGCTGAAATTGGCGGCTGACACGACGCAAGCAATCCGGGGAGGGGCGAACTCAACCATCATGTGCCACGACATTGTCATGATGTTGGCTTGACCGCGGTGGATTGTAGTCAAGAAAACAACGGGCCCTGGTTCAAGTAATTGGTAAGCCTTTTCAAGGGGAAAATCCCTGAGCATGGGTCAAACTCCATGGGTAGTTTTATCAGGAGGAGCGCCGGGCGGATGATTCAGCTTACGACTATCTTTAGATGGCGTGCCTCTTGGATTCCTTGCGCTGTGCATATGCATGAGAAAGTGGAGGACGTCCCCTGATTACGCAGGTCGGCAACACGTCACACACCAGGGAAAGGCGTATCGGGAGAGGAAATGCGGCTGCGAGAACGGCATACAGCTTTGCGGTTCTGTTGTGTTCCAGAAAGCATTCTCATGTACAGCCCACGTCTTTAAAACTATTGGCTCTGGCATTCATAATCGAGTTGAACTCGTGGAGCTTCGTGGTCGTAGGCCTTGCCTACCGGAATGGTTAGAAGCGCGTTGTGCGGACCAGTTTTGATAGTTGTCGTTCAGGGAACCTTAAACACAGTTACGGAGCGCGCCGTGGCACCTCAGCAATTTGAAAGTGGTAGTTGGCCATTTAACCGGTTCTGACGTTGGACCCGTTAATTTTCAACCCTGCCAAGTTTAGTGTCTATGCCATATCCTGCCGCCAAAAAAGAACGTAATAGGCGGGTAAAGATAACCGTAGTTGGGGTAATAGGCGTACGCCGGCGGATAGGGCAGATAGGGATAGTAGCCCGGCGGCGGGGATGGGTATGTGATGAATCCTGTGGACGGGAGAGGGGGAACCTTGTTACCCTTTCCTGCCATGCATTGGAGATACGTGACGTCATAATGCTGTTGCATCTCCGCCGCTGAGGCTTGGGCGCCACCCGCGCCGGCTACCGTGCCCGCTAGGAGGCCGGTACCGGCCCCGATGGCGGCTCCTGCTCCGGCATTACCGGCGGCTGCGCCGATGGCAGCGCCCGCCGCGGCACCCAGAGCAGTACCGACTGCGGCGCTACCGATTGCAGCTTGGCCTGCGGCTTGACTGGGGGACTGATAACCGATGCTTTGGGCGGCAGCCCCGCGGCAAGCGGCATCATCGGCTTGGAACTGCGCGTAGGTCTTTCCTTGACCAGGGAGTACCATAACGCTGGGACCGGTTGGCGGGGACACGGCGCAAGCTCCGAGGCCCGCCAACAGCGGCGCACTAACGGCAAGTCTTGTCAGTTTAAACAGTCGCATATCGCCATTCTCCAGTCGGCATGAGCTCGAAAAACTCACCACAGCTTTTTGGTGCGTGCTGACGTATGCGAATCTTTAGGCGCTAAAATCGGAATGATCGTTGATCTCTGTCAACTAGGACGAGGCCAATCTCGAGAGTGTGCGCATTGTGGCAAAAGATTAGCCCGAATGAAAGGCTTAACTGCGCTCGTAGTTACTGACCTTCCGGGGAGAGGACGGCACACCCCGTGGGGGCATTGTCGAGGCGCTCGCAGGCTTTGACAGCCGCACCATGCGAAAGGTGTAGGAAGCGCGCGCGATAGAGTGTACCGCGGGCGGTGTCGATTGTTTGTACCACGGGTTGGGCCCTAATCAGCATCCGCACGGCGGATAGTTCCGCAATACCAAGAGCGGCTTTGGCGTGTGGCACCGAATTATAAGCGCCAACTTGGATCGCCCAGGGGCCAGAGGTGGTTGAACGAGGAGTCGAGGAAATCGGTGAGGCTGCTTCCGCGCTTTGAATGAATGGAAAGCCGCCATGGTTAAGAGGCGGCGGCGCTTCGGGCGCGTGTGGCGTCGGCTTCTCTGGTTCGATGGGGGAGGGTGGTGTGAGTGTCGCAACCTGGATTGGCTCCGGTCGGGGAAGCCGTATAGGTGGAATCGCTGGTGAAAGCTGCGTACCTGATGAGAGAGTGCTGGCACTCGAACGATAAGCAATATCAACAGCACTGCTGGAGTATGGACGACGCCCCTTTGGAATTTGGTTCGGCAGTTGGTTCATCGCGAGTTGCGCCGCCGACGAGGGGGCAGCCGGGTAGACACCCTGTATTTGAGGCGCGATCATTGCAACATATGTGCGGGTGGCCCGCGGTAACGGTTCTTTGTAGTCAAGGTAGTCGTCCAGTCGCCCAGGACCAGCATTGTATGCTGCCAGAAAGCCTGGAGACCCATAGATCTCGTACATCTCGTGAATATACGCCGTGCCAGCCATAATGTTGTTGTACGGGTTGTATGGATCACTGCCGAGGTTATAGCGAGCTTCCATTTCTTGATACGTTTCCGGCTCGACCTGCATGAGTCCCATCGCGCCAGTCGGTGAAACAATGAGATGGCCATTCATGTATTCGTGTCCGCCAGATTCGACGTGCATGACGCCGCGAATCCATGCTTGCGGGACGTCGAACCGTTTTGAGGCTTCGCGGATATAGGGCCCCCACGGGTCATTTGGTGGGCCTGGTGGTGCATAATTGCCATGGGCGTGTGCAGCGTAGTCAGCCGCCTGCTGCGTGGGCGACAGGTTGGGATGGCTGGTGGCGCAGGCGGACAGAAGGGCCGCTGCGGAGATCGCTATGGCTTTGGGTAACCAGTCGATTGCCGACAGTTGTGACTTGTGAGCAACATTGCGACCGGCCTTCTCGGTTCTTGCCAGATTAGCCATTTTTGTACGCTCTCCCGGACAATAAACCCACAACCAGCATTGGCGACCAACTTCTTGTTACGGTGCACCGGAAATCTGCTGATAGGAACGTTACAGACCTTATCTCTCAAAGTGAGTGAACATCTGTTCATAAGGTCCTAACTTGATGACGAAATAATGGCAAGCATAATCTGCGGATCTATTTCCGCTGGTAAACAAAATGGCAGCTTAATAAAGCTATAATGGACGGTTGATGAAGGAGGAGTAAATCGCTCGCCCGAATAGGTGCCGGTCAATACTGGTGGTGCCGGTTATTTTTGCCGTACTCGCTGTGGTTGGCGGTTGCACACCAGAGAGGGTGACCCAATGCGCGAGGTCACGATCAATGGCGCCGGAGCCGGTTGTTGGAACGATTCTTGTCGTACGGCCTGCGGCTTCTTCTGCTGAAAATGGCGATGCCGGTACCGTGGGGCGGAGTGTGCTTCGTCTGCTGCGCATGCGGAATTTAGTGGCGCCGCGCCGGAACGCTGAGTTTCTTATCCGCGTCGCTGGCGGCGGAATTGTCTCAATCGTGCAGCAGGGAACACCTTCGCTGGCTGTTGGGGACCGAGTGATCATCCTTCGCGGAAAGAGCACTCGGCTTGCCGCACTGAGAGGCTGAAGATTTGCCTCTCGGAGGGAGGGTTGAAGAGCTATTGGTGAGGGGACGCCTGCCCGCGTTTTAGTTGTCGCCGGCATCTGATCAACTGACGTGATCGGGGGTTTTCTTAGAATGCTACAGTATCGATTGCAGATTTGCAGACGGAGCATCGAAGCGCTGAGAGCTAGTCCGATCCGCCGTAAAACCCCGGCGCTCGGATCGGGGATATAAGGCGGAGCATTAATCCAAGTTCAATAAGTTGTTGTTTGACTTCAACATACTAATAATTGGCGTACGCAGTGTAAGCACTTGAACTCATTGACTCAACGCGGCTAGAATCCATCGTGATTCGCACGTACAGATATCGTGTGAAGGACGGCAACCAAGCACAATGGTTGAGGTCACGCGCTCGATCTGTAAACTTCGTATGGAACTGGTGTATCGATGCCCAGAAGCTCGCGATCAGGCATAATAAGAAATGGCCGAGTGCGTTTGAGCTGAATAAACTGTCCTCCGGCTGCAGCGCGGAGCTTGGCCTTCACAGTCAAACCATCCAGGCGGTTTGTGAAAAGTACGTAGGCTCCAGGAGTGCCGGCAAGAGATCCCGTCTCCGGTACAAGGGAAAGAAGTAGAGAGGATGGGTCCGTTCAAGGTGGCAGGTGTAAAAATCCGGGATGGAAGTGTTGTCTGTTGCAAACGGAAGATTCGATTCTGGCCGAAGCCAGGATCTTAACCGGCAGTTTCGCTGAGAATGCTTCCAAACGGATGGCTTCTGAACGTCACCATCGAGCTACCCGACACTCAATGTCTCCTGGCAGAAGAGGAGATTGGTATTGATCTCGGGTTGAAGGAATTTGCCGTGTGCTCGGATGGGACGGAGATTGATCGGAGCAGCTTCTATCGGAAGCTGGAGCCGAGGTGTGCCAAAGCCCAGCGGGCCGGGAAAAAGCGCCGGGTGAAAGCGGTTCATCGCAAGATTGAGAACCGGCGCAAGGACAAGAATCGTAAGATTAGCAATGAAATAGCCCGCAAATGCGGGTTGATTGTGGTGAAAAACGTGTCCGCATCGAAATTGTCAAAGATAAAAATGGCTAAATCGGCGTTGGGCCAGGGTTGGTCCGACTTGAAAGGGATGCTTAGCTATAAAGCCGTTGGGCGCTGTGGCATCTTCCTTGAAGTTAGCGAGGCCACTACCACCCGAGCCTGTTCGTCCTACGAAAGCAGGACAGGGGCGAAAGGCGTCGCCGGTCTCGGAATAAGAGAATGGGTCCGTGAAGAATGTGGACCCGAACGCGATCGGGATCTGAATGCCTCACTGAACATTCTCCGTCTCGGGCATGAGACGCTCGCAGGAGGAAGCCTCGTCATTTCACGGCGGGGAGGATGTCACGTCTCGCGACGCTATGTGTCGACCGGACAAGGCCGAAGCAGGTTAACCCGGACTCCGCTGTGGTGGAATGTACGGCGGATCAGCCTGCCAGTACCCTTTTTAGCGATACGATGACGGGCGCGGCAACCGCTGCACGATAGAAGCCCAACATGGCTAAGCCGCGCCAATAGCGCCCTTGCGCGGCGATCGAAACAATGCCGCAATACAAAATAATATCTAATATCAGTTTCTTATTAAGAAATAATCAGAAATATTGATTGACTTTGCTCTGCCACAATTCCGATCTACGGTTAGCCTCGGAGCGGTGGATGGACTGCGCGAGAATCGTCGCACTGCGTGAAGATTAGGGGTTGATGGATGAGTGTGCGTGGTACGATGCGGAATATTGATGGGCGAATGCGACAACGACGCGGGATTGCTTCGGCTATCAGTTGTGAAGGTATTGGCTTGCACACGGGCCTGAACATACGTTTACGTTTCCTGCCCAGCGAGCCGGGTTCAGGAATTCTGTTTCATCGCACCGATCTCGGGGTGGTGATTTCTGCCCGATACGAATACGTTGTCGAAAGTCGGCTTTGCACGACGATTGGCGACCCGACCCAGTCCGGCGCGAGTGTGGCGACGATTGAGCATCTGATGGCGGCGCTGTCGGGACTCGGCATCGATGATGTGGTTATTGAAATCGATGGTCCGGAGGTGCCTATCCTCGATGGTTCGGCTGCCGAATTCGTGTTTTTGCTTCGCTGCGCGGGGATCGTTGAGACCGATGCGCCCATGCAGATAATCGAAGTTCTCAAAACCATTCGCGTTGTGGAAGGGATGGCATCGGCCGAGTTGTGCCCCAGCGAGGTAGGCGGTGCGGGTTTGACAGTGTCTTTATCTATAGACTTTCCGGACAAAGTGATCGGCCGGCAAGAACTTTCTCTTCAACTTGATGACATGACGTTCGTTACGGAACTGGCTCGCGCGCGTACGTTTGCCCGAGTTGGTGATATTGAAACCGCGCGGGCAGCGGGGCTGGCGCGCGGCGGCAGCTTAGCAAATGCGGTGGTTGTTGATGGTGGAAACGTGCTCAACCGGGAGGGGTTGCGGTGGGATAACGAATTTGTCCGCCACAAACTACTTGACGTGGTCGGGGATCTAGCGCTGGCTGGCGCGCCAATTCATGGTCGTTTTGTGGGTACACGCACGGGGCACCGGCTGAATAACCTGCTTCTGCACGCATTGTTCGCTGATAACGCGAATTACCGAGCCGTAAGCTGGGCGCCGGTGTCAGCACTAGCGGCGGTGGCTTAGTATGGAAAGACGGGACTCCTGGACTGACTAAACGGGCTACGGTCATCAGGACGGAACACGAATATAGTGCTTCGTGCTTTCAATGAAATTTTGGCTATTTGCAAAAAGTGGTTGGGGGCAACCGCTTCAATGCAGGTTTGATGAGCAGTCCTGGGCGGTGTTTGTGCCCTAGCTGCTCGACCGCGTGACCGTCCAATTCAACCCACGAACGGCCATGGGAACTACGACCTATGCGATCGTAATGCGGGCGTCGGCAGCCAACACGCGCACCGGGACCGGCCCGCGCCTGCGACGCTTTGATTGCCCCATGGGCTCCTTCCAGTCTGACGCCCACCCCGCCTCTTCCTCCCATCGGGTCGGCAGGGTGTCAGGCTCAAACACGGGCAGAAGCCCTTTCCCGGAACCCTCAGGCTCCGATCTCTCACGAGTGTGAGAAGGTACTTGGGGACTAACGGCGTGATTGCAACACGGCCACAAAATGAGTAATTATTGCGTTGCGTCATGAAGCCGTCTGAATCCCTCAAGCTCCATCGCGAGGCTGTGCTGCGGCTTGCCGGCAGTATCGGGGCAACGAATGTCCGCATTTTCGGCTCGGTACTGTCCGGGGAAGATGCGGAAGAAAGTGACGTGGACATCCTGGTGGATGTGCCGCGAGGAACCACTTTGCTCGATATGGTGCGCCTGCAGGATGCCCTGGAGGCGAAACTCGGCACGTCGGTGGATGTTGTCACCGCCGGCGACCTGCCGGCCTCTTTCCGTGATCATATTCTCCGGACAGCAAAACCGTTATGAGCAAGCAGCCTCGCGATGAGGAGTATCTCCGCCACGTAACTGAGGCGATCAGCAGAATTAGCTGCTATCTCAAAGGAAAAACCGAGACTGACTTTCTTCGCGATAGCCTGTTGCAGGACGCGGTGATCCGGAATCTTGAGATTGTCGGGGAAGCTGTGTCCAAGCTAAGTAGCCAATTAAAGGAACAGGGCAAAGGTATCCCCTGACGCGAGGTTTCAGGCATGAGAAACCGACTTATTCATGGATATTTTCCGTCAATCTTAAAATTGTCTGGGATACGGTCGTCATGACATTGCCGACTTTTCAGGAACAACTCGTGAAGCTCCAGAACGAGTTAAAGCATTCCGACCGCCCATCTGGCTCCACTCCATCACCTCGCTGAAGCGCCCGTGCCGAGGTCGCGGCCATGCTGGGGAGCTTCCTCTCCAACCGGCAGAACGAGTTTCGAGAGACCGTCACCCGGTCCAGCCTGCCAGGCGACGTGAAGCACATGCTGCACACGGTCAATCGTCAAAAGGCATGGTTCACCCGCGATGACGTCATTCTCAGGGGCGGCGACAAGCCGCTCCCCGAAGAGGTCCGGCACCTGGCGCGCGAAGCATCATGCGGGCCGTCCTGAAGCGCCACCGCCGGCCGAACGCGCGCGGCATCGCCCCGGTGCTCGATATTCGGGCGGCCATGGTTGCACCGGCCACCGGCACCAGTCATGGCGATCTCTGGGCGGCGTTCGGGTTCGTCGGTGAGAAGGCATTTTCGATCCCCCTGCACAGCCACTCCTATTGGCGGGAACGGCAAGGCAAGCGCTGCAACGTCCTCCAGATCGTTCCGGACCAGCGCGGCTTCAGCATTCGCCTGATGACCGACATGGCGGAGCCCTTCGCCGCAAGCCGGGCCGCCTACCAGCCGAGATGCGAGCGGGTTGGAGTGGACTTCGGGCTCACGACACTCATGGCCACCGATCGCGGCGACCTGATGGGCCGCGGGTTCCTCGATGCAATGCGCAGGATCGACCGCCAGCTCGTGGCGATCGCGCGGCATCGCATGCGTTTCGACTTCCGCATGTCCGGGCTCTCCCGCCGTCTAAACCGCATTCTCTCCAACTGCGGCAGGGCCGCGTTCAGGGCCAAGCTCGCCGATCTGCGGGACCGCATAGCTGGTAGGATTCAACCACTAAATGCAGATAGCCTTTTTCTGTGAAAATGCGACGGGACTCGCGTCCCGGCGAGATCGACGAGATGGACTGCGGGTGTGCTGGTCCGGAGGCGTGCGAGGGGTTTTCAACACTTGATCCGGCGGAGGGCACTGCGGACCTGCGGTTGACCAGTCCTGACTTCGTGGGGGTATTCCCGGTTCGGATGTCGAGGCAATCATCGTTATAGGATTTGATGGTTGGCTGAACTAACCCGATAGTACCTTCAAATTAAAGGCAACAACCGTTCTTGAGCGCGCAGATGGCTGCAGGAGAGTCTTAGAGCTAGCCCCCACGGCTAACTGGTCGGAGCGTGGGGTGTGGGCGCGGCAGACAGAAATACGGGCCAGCAAAAGTCGATTTTGCCTTTAAAGCGGTGTATGCAGCTAGGACTGACGATGGGACGTGCGCCGAGACTTGCCGCCCGTGAGAGCACGATTTAGCGGCCCATCAGCAATGTTGCGGCGCCCTCACTTTTTACGCACGAGGTGCATCGTCAACTGCTTCCTGATCTGAAGCTACCACCAGCTCTGACAAAGGGACTGGGCAGATGGGAGTAGAGAAATCAAGGCGGGCCAGGCGTTTTTTTGCGTTCACATAGGCAAAGGGGACATGTCTACTTTCCTCAAATTTTGCCTCGTTAACCCGCTGATGAGGCCACAATAGCGCAATACGTGGCGTGGAAAGTAGGCGTAATGTTGCAAGCTCGATCCGCGTTGGATCGGCTGGCGATTCATTCTGTAATTGTTTTTTTTGAATCAGAACCCCCCTGTTCAAAACCTTTGCGAATCGCTAGAAGAATCGGCGATTGCCGATCAATGGTCGGCGCCATCGCAAGATTCTTTAACCCGCCGGACGCACCGGCATCCGGAATCCGGCAGCGCCGGGACGGATCCAACACGGAGAGGCTTTCACCATGTCGAAAGCGTTCATTGCCCAAGTTATCCAAGAATCGGCTGAACTCACCGGCGTTGCGGCCAATCGCGCCGCCTCGGATTTGCTTGAGGAAATTGTCAAGAAGTTGAAGAAAGACGGAAAATTTACGCTCCCCAGCTTCGGGACTTTCACCGTTCGTAAGACGAAAGCACGGAAAGGTGTAAATCCCCGTACAGGAGCAGAAATCAAGGTGAAAGCGGGCAAGACGGTACGCTTCAAGGCATCTCCGTCACTCAAGAAGATGGTTTGATTCGGGACCGGCGTGACGTTACCGTCACGCCGGTTTTTTATCTGTAACCAGACTCGCCGCCGCTGGTGGATAGCTCTGCTCCCAGCCTCCCCCAAGTGCCTGATAGAGCCTCACGAGATCCGTCGAGATGGCGGCCTGACTCTGAGCCTTTGCCTGCTCCGCAGCAAGGAGAATTTGTTGTGCTGTCAGGACCTCGAGGTAATCCGAAAGACCTTCCTGGTAACGCTCTTGCGCGAGCATCAACGCCTTCCTGCTCTCACGTACGTCGCGTTTTAACGCCATCAGCCGAAACTGCTCTTGGTCATAGGCCGTTAGACGATCGTTTACTTGGTGAAATGCAGTGAGCACCACTTTTGCATAGTCGGTAGCCGCCGCCCGCTGTTGAGCGCGTCGCAGGTGTAACGCACCAAGTAGCTTGCCACCGCTGAAAAGCGGGAGCGTGATTTCCGGACCGATCGCATAGGTGACCGCATTAAGCTGATTTAGATCGGAAAGCTGCAACGCCTGCAATGATACAGAGCCTGACAGGGTAATGTCGGGAAAGAATGACGCTTCCGCTACACCGATTTCAGCCGTCGTCTCATGTAGCTTTGCAAGCGCCTCGCGGATATCAGGTCGCCGTGTCAGCAGCTGTGACGGTAAACCGATTGGAACAGTAGGAGGCACTGGAGGCACGTGGCCCGGCGCTGAAAGTTTGGCGATAAGAGCACCAGGGTCGCGGCCAAGCAGGAGCCCGATTTGGCTCATCTGATCGGAGATCGCCGTCCGCAGGCTGGGAATCTGAGCTTCGATTGACGCGGCTTGAGCTAGTGAATCGGCGACGTCCAATGCGTTGTCCAATCCGGCCTGCTCGCGCTGTGTGGTCAGCTTCGCGATACGGTTCGCGCTCTTCAGATTTTCCTCGGCAATTTGGAGCAATGTCTGATCGGCGCGAAGCGCAATGTAGTCTTGAGCGATTTCTGCTTCGATATTCAGGAGTACAGCGCGACGGGCCTCGGCAGATTGCTCCACTGCAGCTAGTGCGGCTTCTTCGGTCCGCCGGTTTTTCCCCCAAAGATCAAAATCGAAAACGGACGAGAAGCCATACTGCAGCAAGTTAAAGGGCTGAATTAGCGGAGCGGCAATGCCACCACCTCCCACTGAGCCAGCTCCACCTCCTGCCGTTGCTCCGGCATTGGTGCTGGTGGCTGTGTTCGATGGGCTGCCGAAGGCCGTGAAGACTCCGTTCTTGCTCGGCCCTTCACGGGTAAAGGACCCGGCGAAATCGAGCGACGGGTATAGGCTCGCCCCTGCAATTTCTGCTTGCGCCCGGGCCTCAGCAAGGCGTTCCGTAGCAATCCGCACGTCAAGATTTTGCGCGGCGGCCTCGTCTTCGAGGCGGGTCAGCGTTTCGTCGTGGAAGCTTGCCCACCACGCCGTATTGACCGCCTTTGACGTAACCCGATCGGGGGCGACCGTATTCGCCGCGGGGAGGTGAAATCTCGCTGCGACATGGGACTGTGGTGGCGAAAAATTTGGCCCAAGTGTGCAGCCGCCGAGGAGCATCGCGCTCACAAGGACACTGAGAACCGATTTTAGTATGCCGTCGCCGTGCAATGCCCACGTGCGAACATCAAGTCTCATAGACAACTCCTTCGGCCGCTTTAGGCTTAGCCCCCAACAATAGAATAACTGGCCAGATCAGCAACAACGCAACCCCAAGAATATGGAAGAGATCAAGATAGCTCATGAACTGCGCCTGATGTTGCACTGCTTTAGCTATTTGATAAAGCGATTGGCCATGGAGGCTGCGATACGGTGAAATCTGCTCCGCGAGACGCGCATGATGGAATTGTGTCCGCCACGCAAGCATGGTTGTAACAAACGAAATCCCGATCGACCCGCCGATGTTGCGCACCTGGTTGATAATCGCTGACGCGTCAGCATTACGAGCCGCTGGCAAGCCGATGTATGAAAGAGCAGAAATCGGAATAAACAGGAATGGCAACGCGACGACCTGCAGCATACGGTCAATCGAGATGGTCCAGAACGATACATCGGGAGCAATCTGCGATTGGAGGATTAATCCGATTGCAGTTTCTAAGAGCCCACCGATCAGGAGCAACCGAGGAGACACCAATTTTCCCGTAATAATTCCGGCGATCGGCATGAGTCCGATCGTTGCGGCACCGCCGAGAGCTAAGGCGAAACCCGACGTTTCGGCTGAATATCCGAGCAATGTTTGAGTCAGCTGCGGCAACAATTGCGTAGTCGAAAGAAGGACAAAACCGATGATAAACATGATTAGGCAGGACACCGCGAAATTGCGATATCGAAACAATCTGACATTTACAACCGGTTCAGGATGATCCCATTCCCAAAGCACGAGGGTAGCGAGGCAGACGCTCCAGATAACGAACAGGGTACGAATAAAGAAGCTGTCAAAGCCATCATCAAGAGAGAATCTATCTAAAAAGATCTGAAGTCCCCCGAAACCAACCGCCACAAGAGCGAGTCCAACATAGTCGAAGTTTAGCCCGGCTTCGAGCTTGGCGCGGCGCTCAGTGATCAAGACAGGTGGCTCATCGATAAAAATTGCGATAAGGGTAAGGGCAATCAGTCCAATGGGCAGGTTTATCAAAAATACCCAGTGCCACGACAAATGGTCCGTGATCCATCCACCTAGAATCGGCCCGGTTGCAGGTGCAACGATGATGACCACGCCGTAAAGCGCAAAAACCTGTGCGCGTTTTTCTTCTGGGAAGCTGTCAGCGTACATGGAGAGCGTGACCGGTTGCAGTCCACCGCCTCCCAATCCTTGCATGATGCGGGCGACGATCAGCATTGTTAATGATGTTGAGAACGCACATACCACAGAGCTCGCCGTAAAAAGTCCGATACAAATTAAAAAAAGACGTTTTCGTCCGACAACTGCCTGTAGCCACCCGGTAATAGGCAGGATGATGCTGTTGGAAACAAGATAGGAGGTTAAAATCCACGTACTTTGATCAGTGCCAACCCCGAGCGTGCCGGCAATATGGGTCAGCGAAACGTTGGCAATCGTTGTGTCGAGGACTTCCATGAAGGGAGCTAGGGCGATCATCGCCACGATGACCCAAGGGTTGAAAGCCCCGGCAGCGGAGCGCGGCAAACTCGGCGTCTTGGCGTAAAGGAAGTTCATCGCACCGCGGTGTCACCGACTGTGCAACCCGAGGAGAAAACCGCGGTCATTTCCCGTCGAGGCGAATGTACGGTTCCACTGACATCCCGGGCACAATAACGTAATCTTTTATCCGCGAATCGTCGAAAACCAAGCGTACTGGCACGCGCTGGACTACCTTCACATAGTTGCCGGTTGCATTCTCGGCGGGTAGTAACGAAAATACCGAACCTGTGCCACGTTGAATAGCTACAACCTTTGCGCGAAATGCGACACCGGGAACTGCGTCAATGAAAATCCGGGCCTTCTGGCCGATGCGGATACCCGAAAGTTGGGTCTCCCTGTAGTCTGCGGTAACCCAGATTCGCCCGCCCACCACTGCCATAAGTGGCGTGCCAGGCGAAACGATGTCGCCAGTCCGCACGGCCTTTTTCGCAATGGAACCCGAGGTCGGCGCCCGGATCTCGGTATATGAGAGCTGCAGCTCCGCATTCTTGACGGCTACATTGGCGGCCCGTGCTGAGGCTTTAGCTGCCGCCAACGCTGCGCGTGCAGCTACGACCTGTTCGACTGCCGCTTTCGCACGTGCTGCAGCCACTCTCAGGGCCGCATTAGCATTATCAAGTGTCGTTTTTGTGATGGCCTGAGGATTGACCCGCTCGTATCGAGCATCATCATGCTGAGCTTTGAACAAATTCGCATTTTTTACAGCTACATTGGTCTTTGCCTCTGCGAGGCCCGCCGTCCGCAAGTCGACCTGCGCTTTCGCGTGCGCTGCTTCTGCCTTAGCGTGGGCAAGGGCCACATCTTCTGGTGCAGGGTCGAGACGAACGAGACGCTCGCCTTTGGATACATGCTGATAGCAGCGTACATCGACAGCAAGCACGCTGCCCGCAATCCGTGGTGCGATTTGATAGATAGGGCCGCCGATTTCAGCGTCATCCGTCGTGGCAAATTGTTCCGCGTGATGCCAATAAATTGCACCTCCAGCAGCCAAAAACAGCAAAACGACAGCAAGAACGATAAAGCGTCGCTTTCCCGGCTGCCGAGCGATTCCGCGGTCGGTGATCCCAGCGGCATCTTTCTCACCGTTTTCCAGAATCGGCGACATAGGCTTGCTACCGTCCGGTTGGTTGTTGTGTTTCATATTTATCCCAAGAGTCGCCGGAATATCGGCGGCCTCACGCTGTTCGTCGTTAGTCTTTAACTACAAATTAGGATGCTAATGCAAGCTAAGATAGGCACCGCATCGCCGATGCTCCATGGAATTGCAGCGAAGCCAATGTTAAGCGCGGGCGATTAATAAAAAAAGAAGCTGTCCGGGACTAGGACGCTTCGTGGTCCCACGATAGCGCCGCAATTGGTCTTTGAGCTCTGATTCGGGCAATGAGATCGGTTATCGTAGGTCTAGATCGTCAGCCGCAGGAGTATATGCCGGTGTGTATACCCCATAAAGGGCCATTCCTGACCCGGCGTTGGCGGGTCAACGCGGCCTCGTTGCACGTTTCTTCGGATGAAGATACCAATAGGATCCTACCAGCGTCTCCTAGATCAGAGGGTAGCCTGTCTCAAATTTACGTCTGATTTTTTAGTATCTGTACTCGAGCGTACGCAGTAAGGCCTTCGTTTCCACTTATGACGAAGAAACATCGCCAGCCTGAAACAGGAGTTTACGTTAGTGGTGTCGGGACGCATGGACACCCAGAGTGGTCCGCGCTGGATGCTTCGCACCTTGTATCCATCGGCACCCGTGGCGATCGCCGCGGCGAGAAAAAATGTGACCGGTCCGGGCACTGCGGGCGCGTGAAGCGAAGTTTGAGTGGCGGCTTTGTGAAAGCATGTCTTTATCTGTATAAGTTTATTGCCATTTTCTGGAGTTCCCCATGTTCATGCGCGTCGAAATAGCGGGTCGTCCGATCTCGCAAAGGTAGCGGCTATTCGGGAGACAGTAAAAGGACCTGCGGGCATTTAGGCGCTATTACATAATACGTGTCATTAACAGCTGATCACCGTGATCAGACGGCCGCTTTGGTGCATGGAAGAATGGATGAGCTTTTGCGAGTTTCTGGTAAAGAGGCTGTTACTATGCCTAAGAGAGCTACAACATTGCTGTTCGGGAACAATAAAGATGAACGTAGGAGCGCCGTGCTGGCATGCTATGCCTGATCCGACGCCGATGACTGCAGCATAAAGTGCCCGTTCAAGCAAAAATAGTTCTGGCGGAGATTACTCGTTTGTCATTGTACAAAAGCGAGTCTGTTTAATTTCATTATCAAAATGTCTTCGTTATATCAAAACAGATAAAATGTGACGGAATCTAGAAAGTTTAAAAAACACCCAAAAATGTAAACAGTACGTTATCGTGCATAGTATCGTAATTGAAAAATAGAGCGTGAGATAACGGCGGTAGACTGAAGAGTCGTTCCAGAATCGTAGAAGGAGTGTTAAATTCAGCTCTTTAGGCTTCTCGCCTGCGATTGCGTGAGATCTGTGAAGCACAGTTCTCGTTCGTCTAGGAGTTTGAAGAGAAAAAAGAGGTAATGGCGAGCTAATGTTCTTGCCTATTAATGATAATTTCCTCGTAATGAAAGAAACAAGCAACCATTCCTGGATCGTTCGCGGTGTTTGAGAGTCAAAATACCGCCGTTTCTGCCATTAGCGTACTGAATGGAGCCAGGCGCATCGTGGCATCACACGAGGAAACGATGAGTAACCGGAAGGTCTTTGGCCGCGGTCATCTGGGACGATGATGAACCGAACTGACGCTTAGGGAGGACCCGCCTCAAAGTCCATCAGACCAATTGCAGATGTGACGCGGGATAACTAACCCGCAGCTGACATCAGGCGTCCGCCCTGCAGACGCCAAACCCGGTCGAGCCGTTCAGTGCCGGCCAAGTGCTGACCGACCAGCAGCAGACTACGATTGCCCAATATGTCACCAAGAATATCAAAAAACTCCCGTTGGGCAGCAAGGTCAAGACCGGCGCAAGGTTCGTCGAGAATTAGTATTGGTGCAACATTGAGCAAAGTCCGGGCCAGTAAAATGCGCCTCGCCTGGGCTCCAAAAATTTGTGTGCCGTGTTCATCGATCCAAGTATCCAACCCGTCGGGGAGTGCACGGACAAGATGCGCAACGCGGACAGCCTCAAGAGCTTCCCAAATTGCGGCATCATCAGCGTCGCGCCTGGCGATACGAAGGTTATTACGAATCGTATCACCGAAAAGATGAGTGCTGTGGGAAAGGTAGGCTATTTTTTTATAGACGTCTGCAGCGCGGAGATTCGCAATGTCAGTGCCTCCTAGGCGGATCCAGCCTGACTCGGGGGAAGCAACTTTCAGCGCCAGAGCGGCGAGTGTAGACTTTCCTGCACCTGATGGCCCCAGAACAGCGACACGCCCCATGGAAGGCACCTGCAGCGAAATATCCTCGAACACAAGGGAGTGGTCTGCTGACCAGCGAAAACGGACGTGGTCAAAGCTTAAGGCGGTGGCCTTTGGTAATATGGCTGGACTCGGAGGATCAGGCACGCGAGATTGCGTCGTAGCCGCGTCGACCAACCCGGCTACCGAAGCTACCGCGTGTCCCGCGAGCATACCGGCGTGGGGCATTACGGTGATGGCTTCAAACGCTGCAATCGTGACGAAGATCGCTACGATCGCCTGACGGACGTTTGCGCCATGAATTAGCAAGACGGTGAGCAAGGCTGCCTGGGCGGCGAGAAATGCGACCGACCGTATCAAGGCCCGTTGGGCTGCAAAGTCGCGTTCGGTACGAAACACGCGTGTTTCCTGGGCCTGGACCAGCGCCAGCATCATCCCTTCAGCTCCAGACACTTTAATTTCACGAACGCCTGAAAGCGCATTGCCGGTGGCTATTCGTAAACTCGCGATCGCGTGGGCTGTGTTATCGGTCGTGGCGCGTGCGGCGTGGAATCCGGCCAGCAGCACCACAAGGCCAGCAAGCACAAAACATACGACGACAATGCTTGCAGCGATCCAAGAGTCGCGGCCTATTACAAGCAACACGACCGGCGCCAGCAGGATGGCCCCCGCCGTAGGGAGTAAGACACGCGGATAGAGAGTGTTCAGTCCCTCGACATCGGTCACAAGGCGCCCAAGTACTGTACCAGCGCGGCGGAACCCGAGACCGCCGGCGCCTCCAGCGGCAAGACGGCAAAAAAGCCAAACCCGCACCTCGGTTAGCGTACGAAAGCTGACATCGTAAGCAAATAGGCGCTCGAGGTATCGCAGGACCGGGAGCGCGAAGCCAAGGATTCCCAGCGATAGTGGTAGGGAGACGGTGGTTCCAATCGCTGCAGCAGCTATGAAACGGCCGGTCACCGCGATTAGAGCGACGTTTGTGCAAAGCGCCGTGAATGCAACCCAAACGCCAAATAATGCAACGAGGCTGCGGCCTTTCCAAGGAAAGGCGATTTCGAGGAGCGCTCTCATCACGCCACACCTTGAAGGGCAGGACGCGGCCTCGCGCCGAGATCAAGCCGTCGGCCGGTGAACTCGTGGCCGAATACGGCCTGGGTAACGAGGATGACGGTGCGCCCGATCGTTAGCCGGCGCAAGCTCTCGAGAACCTCATGTTCAGCTGCCGGATCCAGCTGCGCTGTTGGTTCATCAAGTAGGAGAAGCTGAGCATCCTTGAGAAAAGCGCGAGCAATTGCGATGCGTTGGGCTTGGCTGCATGAAAGAGGCCAGCCTCCCTCTCCGACCATCGTGTCAAGGCCGTCGGGCAGATTGCGGGCGAACGCCATGACCTGCGCGCGTTCTGCGGCCTCCAGAACTTGTTCGGGACCTGCCTCCGGTTGGCCGAGGCGGATGTTATCGGCAAGCGTGGCAGTGAAAAGGAAAGGTCGTTGGTCGATCAATGCGGTTAGGCGGGCAAGGGCGGCAGGAACCAAGGTCTCGATTGCCGCACCATTGATCGTGATTCGGCCGGACTGAGGACGCGCATGGCCCAGCAGCAGATCGATGATTGTCGATTTACCAGAACCAGATGGGCCGATCAGCATCATCGTCTCACCTGAAGGTACGTGAAAGCTGAGTTGATCAAGAACCTTTCCGCATCGATCATCCCAAGAGAAGCTAACCTTTTCAAAGGCGACGCTCACGCCTTGGGTGCTAACGGTGCGAATTAAATGGGGTGGCGGAGATGGTTCTGAGGGGATCGGTTGGGGTAAATCATTTAGCTTTTCTACCGCCTTCTGGATTGTTATCCGGTCCCGGTATACGGCGTGGACAGCACGAAAAGGCGCAAAAAATTCCGGAATTAGTAACAGCATGAACAAGGCTCGCGGCGCGATCGCGAAAGTGTTATCGAAAAAAAGATTTGCACTAAAATGGGCCGCAATACCGATTATGCAGGCTGCAAACGCGAGGTCGAGTGCGGCGTTTGATAGGAATCCAACACGAAGAACGCGAGCCGTCCGCCGGCGCAAGTCATTCAAAGCAGCAGCTAGGGTTTTACATTCCTCTTCAACGGCATTGGCGAGGACGATTGTGCTGAGACCCTGTATCCGATCGGCAAAGCGCGCTCGCAGGCGAGCAAGGTCAATGGATTCGCCGCGTGATGTTGCTGCCGCTCCCATTCCTGCCAGGGACATGAGCATTAACCCTAGCGCGCCCGTGATCAGGAAAATTATTCCCGATAAAGGATCGACCAACACGGCGGTGACGATAATCAGTATGGGGGAGACCACTGCCAGGGCAATTGCCGGGATCCAGCGGCTGTACAACTGACCTATTGACTCGATCTCGTCGACAATTATGCCAGTCAATTCGGCGGCATGTCGCCCGCGTAAACGGCCGGGACCGGAACCGATAAGGTTGGTCAACGCGTTGCTGCGCAAACGTCGCCGCGCACTGATCCCGAGTGAAGTGGCAATTTGATCCTGCCACAACATTAGGATGCCACGCACAAACCCGGCGCTTAAGAACACCAAGATGAAGGGTACGAGTGGAATCGTACCTGGATGGATTACATTGGTCATAAGAGCTGCGGCGCAGAAGGCTTGGGCGATCGTCATAGCCGTTTGGGCCACGCCTGCACCAATCGCGGGAAACGCTCGCCAGCAATTCCGAGCAAGTTCCCGCTTTATCCACAATTTTGCGGCACTCGGCTTTCTGGAGCCGTTGTCTCTAAAGCTCTGCATAACCATGACTCGCCTCATTTATAGAGGCAATCATATAAAGGCTTGAGAGAAAACCCAATCCCAGCTGTTTACTGTTTCGGCTAAGACATCAATTTTAAGGCCGTGGTTGCCCAAGATAGAATTCGGAATTACGTACTTTCATATGCAACCATGACTGTCAGCATTCGCGTTTCATCGACCGGCACCGGAGCTAACCCCTGATCTCCAATCTCCACGCGCGTCGCGCTCCAGCGGAAGGCGACCTCATGCAGGCAGTGGTTCGAGTGCTTGATCGGGAACCAATGGAACACGCCAACCCACACACGCTTGAGCGTCGAGTTGAAGCTTTCAGCCGTGTTCACATGCGCGGTCGCCGCCGCGTGGCGGTCATGCCGGACATACTCGCCAGCCGAATGGTTAACATGCAGGTGTGCCGGAAACTTGCGGCCGATCCAGCGATAGGCGGGCAGCTCGTCCGAGACCAGCACGGTTCCGGCGCGGTTCACGTTGTCGAGTACGAAACGGGCGATGTTGCGGCCGGAATGCGTGCGGCCCCTGGCTGCGCGGGCGCGTCCGCCGCGCTCGGTCGCCACAATGACCATGCTCTTGCGCGAGCCAGAACGTCCCTTGGGCTGGTCATCGTCATGGCCCCGTTTTCTGATCTTGCCCTTCCCGCGCTTCTTTTCGCCGAGGGATGTGCTTCGTCCACCTCGACGATGCCGGTCAGCAGCCCGCCCTTGTCCTCCATCATGCGGCGGATGCGCTGGCACAGGAACCATGCGGTTTTCTGTCCGATGCCGAGATGCTCGCCCAGCTTGACCGAGGAAACGCCCGTGCTTCTTGCGGCGACCAAGTAGAGCGCGGTGAACCACGTCCGAATTGGCAATTGGCAGATGCGTGCGCGTGCCCATCGCCACCGTGAAAAGCGCGCGGCATGCGCGGCATTGCCAGTAGTGCAGGCGAGACTTCTGCGCCGTTGCCTGATCGATACTTCCGCATTTCGGGCAGACCGGGCCATCCGGCCAGCGCATCAGTTCCGGATGCGCCCAGCAGGCGTCATTGTCAGGGAAGCGGGAAAGGAAGGGCATCAGCGACATGCATGAATGCTACGCGCACTGCACACGAAAGTTAATGGGACTGATAGAATTCAAATATGCATGACCAAGGTATGACGAAAATATTAAATGAAGCCCGCAATGCACGCTGCGCAAAACAGGAAGCATGGTTGTCGGATGTTTCCTTGGCTAGACGGCGGCGGAACTTTGCCGCATCAGGCGCGATCGCCATCACTTTGAACGAAGGAAATATCTGTTTATGATTGTTGCCCGAACATTGTCCGAGTTGCGCGGGGTACAGGTGCGCTTGGGTTCTCCGGCACTTGTACCGACAATGGGCGCACTGCATGACGGACATCTGGCACTTGTTGCGGCGGCAAAAAGATCCGGGCTTAACGTGGTAACCTCGATCTTCGTCAATCCGATGCAGTTTGGTCCTGGGGAAGATTTTTCTCGATATCCGCGCGACGAAGAGGCTGATCTTGCGAAGCTTGAGGCGGCGGGCTGTGCGCTCGCGTGGCTGCCGGATGTCGCGACCATGTATCCGCCGGGTGACGCAACAGCGATAAGTGTCTGCGGACCCGCGGAAAATTTTGAGGGGGCGGTCCGGCCGGGCCATTTCCGCGGGGTCGCCACGGTCGTTGCAAAGCTGTTCGGCCAGATCCGACCGGAGTGCGCCTTCTTTGGCGAGAAGGATTGGCAGCAGTTGCAGGTGGTGAGGCGTATGGTGGCGGATCTCCTGCTGCCGGTCAGGATTGAAGTTGTGGAAACACGGCGCGAACCAGACGGCTTGGCTTTGTCATCTCGCAACCTGTATCTTAGCCCAGCACAGCGCGCGGCAGCACCCGTCCTATATCAGACCCTGACAGCCTTGCGGGCGGCTCTGCATGGCGGTGCGACGCCCCGCCCAGCCATCGATGCTGCGATCGAGCGGCTCGAAGAAGCGGGATTTGTTCCTGACTATTGTGTTTTGGTCGATGCGGAGACTCTCGAGCCGATCGAGACCGTGCGGCCCCTGTCGCGCTTGTTGGTGGCGGCAAGACTGGATGGAATCCGCCTTCTCGATACAGTCGGGGTAAATTGACATTGTGCCTATAAACATAGTCGCAAGATGGCGGTTTCTTTCAACTCGGATGATCATGGCACCACCACGCCAATTTTGGGCGTTGGCATCAAACGCTTTTCTGTCGGCGATATGCTCGCGAGTTACCTGAGGCCGGGCAGGGCTGATGCTTCGGTCACAGGCACGATCGATGACAGTCGCTGGATTTCCCACGCCCGCACTGTCGCGCTCGGGGCGTGTTGGAGGGGAATACGCAAGTCGATGGGTGATCAATGTTTCAAGCCTTGGCCGAGGATATGGATCTCGTACATCTACACGAATGCCTCCTCGGCAAACCGCGTTTGTGGTAAGCTCCAAAACGAAAGTCGTGAGTGGGGAAAAAATGAAGGAGCCGGCTGTTGAGCGCGGAGTTCTTCTTGTGCTCTACTGGATCCTGGCATGACGAATACGATCAAACGCTGTATTGTCGCTCTTGCGCGCTGCGTATTTCCGGCTTCTTATCGCTCCCATCTAACGTATTCACTTTGTTGTTTTTCACTTTGGCTAGATGGCCTTTGGTCATGGCGCCGCGACTTTGTCGGGTCCACGATTTGGGAGGGGCGCCGGAACCTTTATTCGTTGGGCGAATGCCTGTTACCAATTCGGGCGCTATCGCTACAAATTGTGTGTCGCGGGTTGTTCGTTTGTTAAAATCAACTTACCAGAGATCTGGTTTCAGAGAGCGGCAAATGCCGCGGAAATCCGTGATCGTGGAGATCCATGCAAGGTTGGGGGTACAATGAGGAAGTTGCTGCGAAACATGATCCTCGCAAGCAAGGAGGCCTGGCGTCTCGCTAAGCCCTATTTTAGATCAGAGGATAAATGGAAGGCATATGGCCTCCTCGCCGCGATAATGCTGCTAAACATTATTATCGTATACGGTCAGGTTCTAAATACGTACTGGTTCAAATACAGCTATGACGCCTTGCAAAAGAAAAACGCCGCGTCATTCTGGCAACTGGCCATAACTTATCAGCACGTTCCGGATTTTCCATATCTTATACCAGGCTTTCTTGCCATCGGTATTCTTCTCACGGTGACGGGTACGTATGCTGTCTACTTACAGCAAATGTTACAGATTCGCTGGTGGAAATGGTTAACACGGGAATTTGTCGGCGACTGGATGCGCGGCGGTGCGTATTATAAGCTAGCATTAACGGCTCAACAAGGATCGGCAGTCGACAATCCAGATCAGCGTATTGCTAATGACTTGGAATTATTCGTTGCTGCAAATCTTAATCTTTCGATCAGTTTCGTAACGAACATTATTAGCATTGTTTCGTACGTCGGTATTCTTTGGGCCGCTTCCGCTCCAATGCGGCTGTTCGGTCTGCATGTTCCAGGTTACTTGGTTTGGGCTGCTCTGCTGTATTCCGGCCTTGGCACACTTTTCACCCATCTTATTGGATACAAGCTTATCGGTCTAAATTTTCGTCAGCAGCAATATCAGGCGGATTTGCGCTTCAATCTTGTTCGCGTGCGTGAGAACACCGAACAAATCGCGCTCTACCGAGGTGAAGAGCCAGAAACCACTGGGATCATGGGGAAATTTGGCTGGATCTACGACAACTGGTGGCAAATCATGCGCCGTACCAAGGCGTTAAATTTTTTTACCCTTGGGTTTTCGAACGCTGCCATTTTCTTTTCCTTGATCGTTGGTGCGCCCGATTATTTCGCGGGAATCATTTCCTTAGGCGTTCTGATGCTGATCAACTCATCGTTCGGCAATGTTCAGAGCGCGTTTTCTTGGTTTGTTGGAGCATATCCGCAAATCGTTGCGTGGCGGGCAACGGTTCAACGACTTGACGAGTTCGAGCGCGCCGTGCGGGTGGCGCACCAGGGTGCGGCATTGCCGGCACTGCAAGTTGATACTCGTGGAGAAAAGCTCGTTGCGGACAACCTCGCAATCAATTTACCGAACGGCGCTGGTCTATTGCGGGCGCCGCATTTCGAGATCCGTCGAGGCGGACCGGTGGCAATAACGGGCGTTTCGGGTTCTGGGAAATCGACTCTGTTGCGTACGCTTGCTGGCATATGGCCGTTCAGTCATGGCAAAGTAATAAGACCAGAAGGGAATTTGATGTTCCTGCCGCAGCGACCCTATTTGCCACTGGGGACACTCAAGCGCGCTGCTGCCTATCCTCATGACGAAAGTACTATCGAAGACGAAGCTGTGCGGGCCGCGCTCGATGCCGTTGGCCTTGCCGGCCTCGCAGACCATTTGGGCGAGGTAGACAACTGGGCACTTCGACTTTCTGGCGGAGAGCAGCAGCGTTTGGCTATCGCCCGAGCATTGTTGCTCAAACCTGACTGGCTGTTTCTTGACGAGGCAATGTCCGCTTTGGATGAACCTTCGGCGCGGTCGCTGTTTGCGCTGCTGCGGACACGATTGCCCGACGCTCAAATCATTTCCGTGGCGCATCATGCCTCGATGGTAGACCTGCATGCCCGCGTGGCCTCTTTGAAGGCAGACGAGAAAGGCGTGATGCGGCTGGAACTAGGTGAAGCGGTTCCTAGCGAGTAAATAGAGCCGCCGCCGTGACACCACGGCTAACGAATTTAACGCCGGCACCGCGTGCTGAGAGGTAGCCCGTGCGACATCACCAGAACAGCAGAGTACGACGGCGTTATGTAGCAACTTGGCGCCGGACTCGGCCTGCTTACGGGTGAAGTTCTATCTTGGTTTAAACATGCACTCCTGGTGACCGTGATGGAAGCAGCAGGCAACCGAAGGGTAGAATAGAAGTGTTCCACTCGGTGTTCCGGATGCAGTTCGGTCGCCGAGGCCACGTATCTTGAAGCTGACGAGTCTGGTCGAGATTGGCAAGACAAGAAGCATCGGGGCAGTTGGCCTGAACTTTTTTGCGGTTAGCCTAAAAGCGCCGGGGAGAAAAGTTTTCTTCCCGACAGTAGGCGACATATTGTTCTGGGGACATGGATGACGTGTTTTGCCCAGAATAAATTGTCGGAGGACTCAAGTCTACACCCCATGTCACCGAAGTCGCCGAGATCATAGGCCATTATGTTGACCAGTCCGTGCCAGTCGAGCACCGCATGGGTGGTTGACACCGTAGGCCTGTGAATGCCCGGAGGTCTCCTGGCTGGAAGCCTCAGGATTTTTGGCGCGCCACAGAATGGCTTCTCCTGCTTCAGCTGCATATTCACCGCCTACATCTGGAACGGCAGCTGATTGGCATGCCGGTATGACCGGTGCTTCTGATCCGCCAGCGTCCCTCCAGGTCCGTGTCGTTATAGCGTTCGATGATCTTTCAGCTTGTCTTTTATGAGATCCCGAACCGCCGGGCCTGCCGTCGCCACCTTCTCACCCTTCAGAACCCGAACGATGAACGTAACACGTTCCTCTTTAACATTACACTCCTTCCAAGGAAGGCGACGCTCCCTCGAAAGGCCGAAAGTGTAACCTATGTCTCTATTATGAAGTAAAAGCTTCGCCTCAAGAAAGGGTCGAGAGCAGATGGTGCCCAGGGGCGGAATCGAACCACCGACACTGCGATTTTCAGTCGCATGCTCTACCAACTGAGCTACCTGGGCGGCGGCGTTATTGGCACCAAGACTGAGGGGATAGCCGAACCAGGTGCTGGTATCAAGCGCTTAGCGCCGTGCCAGGCAGCTTGCGCTACAGAGCCACGGCCACGTCTAAATGGGTTTTTGGATTGGTCGGCGAGCTGGCTCACTGATTTGCCGAGGCCCATAATCAGGCGGCTGCCACTGCTTCAGCGCGCAGTTCGTCTTCCGCAGCGAGTTTCATGAGAGCTATGCGCAATTCGGGACGCTGTGCATGCAACGCAGCGCTCGGTGTCTAAATTCGGAATTACTGACTTTCGTAGTCAGGCCTGACCTCCGCTGCCAGCATTCGCGCTTCAACGACCGGCACCGGGGCGCACCCCTGAACTCCGATCTCCACGCGCGTAGGAGCGTCACCGCTCCGGTTCTCGCACTCCTTGCGACACCTGTAGTGATTGACCGCCGCGTTGCGATCCCGGTCCATCCGGTTGCCGCACTCGCAGACCATCATGTCCCGGAAGCCCTTCTTCATGTTCATTTCCGGGTGGATGGTGCCGCACATGCAGCAGGTCTGACTGCCGGGGAACCAGCGGTCGATGTCCTCGATCTGGCGCCCCCGCCAGTCCGCCTTGTAGCGGCAGTATGTGACCAGCCGGGACATCCCGGCATCGGCCACCGATAAGGCGAGATGCCGGTTCCGGGCCATGCCCCGGACGTTCAGCGTCTCAACCTTCAACACACCGGCCTTGGCTGTCAGCCGATGCGAAATCTGATGCAGCAGGTCTTTCCTGCGTTCGCGGACCTTGCGGTGGATCACGCCAACACGACGGGCTTGGGCACGCCTCCGGGCCGACCCTTTCTTCCGCCGCGACAATGCCCGCTGCGCCCGCCGCAGCCGCTTCTGTGCTTTGCGCAGGTGCTTCGGCGCGGTCCATTCGTCGAAATCAGTGCCGTCGAAGGCTGTGACCAAGGTCGAACAGCAGCGACATGCTGCGATCATGCCAGATCAACCACGAAAGTCAATAGGTCCCCTTAATCTTATAGTTAGCTCCCATTGACGCTGGGGGCAACTCGGTCGCTGTACCACAATCTTGTGACGTGTAGGTCTCGCCCCCCTCGGACAACGCCTTGAATCTGAAGCGCTCCTACAGATCGGCCACGCTTGGTACGAACTTCGACTTACCCGCAGTACTGGACGATGTGACACTCGTATGCATGGAGAACATTCAGCCAATTCCTGCCGAGTAGCCAGGAAGGGGTTCTCGATCGCCTTCGGTAATAGGCCGGCCAGAGGGACAGGAAACCTATGTGCGGATGGGTGACAACGGCAGGGTGAAGTGCTGAGTCTCTACTTTTGTTCAGAGACGGAGAGGGTCGGCGGCGCCAACATTGGATTGGGCTAGGAACGACTTGGTGTCGTGGAAGCATCGTGCGGGCCATCCTCGCTGGATACGCCTTCTGAGCCGGACGAGGCGTCTGCATCTCATAGACGAGATTGGCGAAGCCGACTTTCGTCGTTGCGCGTGCGATCCCAATGGCGCGGACAAACAGCCCTATGGGCCCCTTCTGCAGGGCGAAGACAGGCTCCATCGCCGACCAGGCAGCGTTGGCTTGCATGGTTCGTCCTAGCATCGGCCGGTCATTTCGGTTCAGCGCTTCTCCAGATGATACCCGAACACCTCAAAATTCACGACGCCCACCAGACACTCCAGAGGATCCCCAGTCTTCGATAACTCCACATACCGACCATCCAGAAAACCCCGGTTGCGACATCATCCAATCCTCCTTCACACTCTCAAAACCGGAGAATCACCAACATCTCCAAAACACCAGATGCTTCTCGAGGTGTCCGACACTAACTCAACCAAATCGCCGCGCAATTCCCGGCGAGTAAATCGCCGGCACAAATATTATGTTATATATAGCGACATTTAATTTTTCTCTGTTTTTATTTCAAATACGGCAACGATCCATGCAAGCGTGTGGATATTCGTATATGGGTAAAATTCTCCCCATCAATCTCGCGCGTCGAGACATTTACTAACATATTCCCATCTCGGCCGCTCAAAACAAGCGACCAACTCTGATCAGTTCTTATCAAAGGACACTACTGCTTCCAGATGTTTGGAACCAGGAAACTGGTCAATCGGTACTGCCTCGATCAAAACGTACCCGGAGCGCCGAAGAGCCCTGGCATCGTGGACTAATGTTTTCGGATTACAGCTGATGTAGATGACGCGGCCAACACCCGAGGCCGCAATCTGAGCGATCTGAGCTCCCGCGCCTCCAAAAGGTGGATCAAGTATCACGGTGGCGAAGGATGAAAGTTCATCCGCCTTCACTGGACGGCGAGTGAGGTCACGGACCTCCGACTTAACCATGCCAGTAAGCCCTGCATGACGTACCGCGTGTTCCAGAGCTGCGGTCGCGGCTTTACTGCCTTCAAAGGCGTGGATTTTTGCGTACTGGGCAAGCACACCTGTAAAGCTGCCAACACCTGCATAGAGTTCAGCGATTCGAGCCCTTCGAGGCAGTCCGCGAGGCAGAAACCGAATAATCGATGTTAGGATAGCCTTCTCGCCTTCCTCGCTTGGCTGCAGAAATGCACCAGGCGGCACCCTTATTGAAAGCGATCCCGACCGGTGAGTTGGTGCACGCCGAATAAGTATTGGATCATCGACGAGACTAACTCGAGCAAGGTCTAATGATTGAGCAAAATTGATCAAGCGAATACGATCTTCGGTCGTTGCCTTATCATCTAGACCTAAGCATACATCGATCCCTGTTTCCGTAATCGTGACGAGGACTCTTCCCTTTCGTCGCATTCCATTCAGTTGACCAAACAACGCACGAAGCGGACCAATAAGCGATTCGATGCGTGGATCCGCGAGCGGACACGCGCGAATATTCACGACAACGTGCGACCGAGGAGCATGCAAGCCAAAGTGTATCGCGCCACCCACTCGAGCGGCGGCGAAATCCATACGACGGCGTGAACCCATAGGAATCGTGATCAACGGAGCAATGTTAGGATCCGGAAAACCAGCATCCTGCAAAGCGTGATTGAGAAGTTGACGCTTGGCATAAAGCTCGTCCGGATCAAAAGGGTTGGCGACCGTGCACCCTCCGCAAACTCCAACGTAGGGACAGGCCGTTGGCGTCCTCAAGAAGCCGCCACGGCTTCGATAATCACTTGTGCAAAGGCGATGGGGTATTCATCGGTGAGGGTAAGATGAATCATCGAACGGTGCCCCTCGGGTGTAATTTTTGCCAGCCTAAGCGCAGCGCCTCCGGTCAGCATCAACGTTGGTTGGCCCGATGGAAAATTCACTACACCGAGATCTGCAAAAAAAACGCGTTGACGAAATCCCGTGCCGAGCGCCTTGGCACAAGCCTCCTTGGCAGCGAAACGCTTAGCGTATGTTGCGGCCCGCTGAAGTGGTCGGCGTTCAGCCCGAGCACGCTCAACGTCTGTAAAGATGCGGCTCGTAAAACGCTCACCGAACCGCACAAGCGTTGCCTCGATGCGACGAATATCACACAGATCTGAACCAATACCGATGATCACGAGCGGGCACGGTCGACTTGCGCAACTCCACCTGCGGCACGCAATCCAGCGATCACCTGGGACAGGTGTCGTAAATCTCGGATTTCAACATCCATCAGACACTCGAAAAAATCCTGCTGACGATGGACGATTTTCAGGTTCTCAAGAGCTGCATCCTGCCTTGCAACCGCATTGGCTAGGTTAGCAACAGCGTTTGGAGTATTGCTCACTATGACGCTGACTCGTCCGGTAAACGGACGCTCTTTGCTTGTCCCTCCCTTGCCAACACCATCGCGTGCAGGACCATCTCTCGCCTGCGCGAGCTGGGCATAGTCCCAATCAACATCGATGAAACGCTCTGGTGTGGTCGCAAAGTTCTCAAGCGTAAGGCAGTCACGGGTATGGATTGTGACGCCCTTGCCGGTCGCAACGATTCCTATGATCTTATCACCCGGCAATGGATGACAGCAGCCCGCGTAATGAACCTCCATCCCAGAAATCAAGCCCGTGATTGGCAAAGAGTTCGATCGTTTGGCGCTGGACCCGCGTGGAGCACGGGTAAGCATACCAGGAACAATACGGGGGCCGCGGTTCTCACGCAGCTCAGGATATGCGGCGTAAACGACTTCCTTAGCACCGAGATTGCCTGTCGCTACTGCAACGTACAGATCGTCAAGGTTACTCAATTTAAATTGCTTAAGAAGCGGATCAAGAATTTTCTCGCTGCCGTCAACGCCGTCTTGGCGGAATGCACGGGCAAGAGCGGCCTTTCCTTGGTCGCGGTTCTGTACCCGGATCTGCTGAGCAAGAAAGCGGCGAATACGTGCGCGAGCCTTTCCGGTGACCACAAACCGTTCCCAAGAGGGCGATGGCGTGCCACCGCGTGCGGTTAAAATCTCCACTTGGTCCCCATTCTGCAGTTCGTAGCGCAACGGCATCAAGCGCCCATTGATGCGCGCGCCGACACATGTATCCCCAATCTGCGAGTGAACAGCATAAGCGAAATCGACGGCGGTAGCTCCTCTAGGTAATTGGATCAACTGACCTTTTGGAGTGAAGCAAAAGACTTGATCCTGATACAGCTCCAGTTTCGTGTTTTCCAGAAATTCATCAGGAGCAGCCGAATTCTCCAAGATCTCGAGGAG
>DAIDMG010000016.1 GCA_027449105.1 Acidiphilium sp.
GCGAGGTCAATGAGGCCCTGGTCCGCCAGTTGCATCGTTGCGACTTCATCGAACCCGCCGACAATGTCGTGCTCGTCGGCGGCCCGGGCACGGGCAAAACCCACATCGCCACCGCGCTCGGCGTGCAGGCCGTCGAGCATCACAAAAAGCGCGTCCGCTTCTTCTCCACCGTCGAGCTGGTAAATGCTCTGGAGCAGGAAAAGGCTCAGGGAAAGGCTGGGCAAATCGCCGGCCGTCTGATCCATGCCGACCTCGTCATCCTCGATGAGCTTGGCTATCTGCCCTTCAGCGCCTCAGGCGGAGCTTTGCTGTTCCATCTGCTCAGCAAGCTCTACGAGCGCACCAGCGTCGTCATCACCACCAACCTGAGCTTCAGCGAATGGTCCGCCGTCTTCGGCGACGCCAAGATGACCACCGCGCTCCTCGATCGCCTCACCCACCACTGCCATATCCTCGAGACCGGAAATGACAGCTTCAGGTTCAGAAATAGCTCCGTGCAGAAATCCCAAAAAAGAAAGGAGAAAAATCCAGCCTTGACCCCATCATGAAACTCAAATCATAAACTATGGGCGGGTCAAATCTCGATGGAATCCCCGGGTCAGATCTCAGCGGAAATCAACACACAGGTCATCCCGGCAACGGTCAATGAGCCACAAGACCCCCCCACGACCAAGAGACAATGTCTTTACGCGCTCGGAGTGGCGAAGCGATGGCCCAAGCAGCCAGGGTGGCCGCACTGCCGTGGACACCATGTGGACACCACGACAGAAAAGCGAAAGGCCGCCTTGCGGCGGCCTTCTCATAACGCTCTGATTTCCCAAGGGAAACTTGGAGCGGGCGAAGGGATTCGAACCCTCGACCCCAACCTTGGCAAGGTTGTGCTCTACCCCTGAGCTACGCCCGCGTTCTGCACTCCCGATACAAGGCCGCAGCCCCGATTGCAAGCGGCCGGGCGATCGCCTAGATCAATCCTATCAGAGGCTACTGATAACCGTCCGCCTTGTGCGAGCGTCAATTATTTTGTTCGTCTGAGATCAAGATCGGATTAGCACCATGGACCCGAACCCGCGCCCACAAAGCGCCGCCGGAGCGACGGCACCTTCGATTATCGATGGTGACCAGACCAGCTTCATGAAGGATGTCATTGAGGCATCGCGTAACGTACCAGTACTTGTGGATTTTTGGGCAAACTGGTGCGGCCCGTGCAAAACTCTGACTCCAATTCTGGAGAAAACCGTCCAGGCAATGGGTGGTAAGGTGCGCCTAGTGAAGATCGACGTTGACCGAAATCGGGCTCTCGTTGAACAGCTTGCTGGCCTGGGCTTGCCGATGCAGTCAATCCCGACCGTGGCGGCGTTTTGGAAGGGACAAATCGCTGATCTGTTCCAGGGTGCGCTGCCAGAAAGCGAGGTACGTCGCTTCGTGGACGCGTTGCTAAAGCTTGCCGGCTCCAGTGCCCCGGCAGCCGATCTGATCGGCGAGGCGCGCGCTGCGCTTCAATCCGGAGCCTTTGACCGAGCCGCTGCACTATTTCATGCCGCGATCGAGGAAGACCCCGACAAGCCGGAAGCGTGGGCTGGCTTGGCCCGTGCGCAACTCGACGGCGGCGACGACGAACAGGCTGAAAACACCTTGGCCAGCGTCCCTGCAAAGCTCGCTGAACACAGCGAAATAGCAGGCGCACGAGCAGCTGTTGCACTAACCCGGGAAGGTCGCAAAGCCAGCCTCGCGCGCGCAGAACTGGAAGCCCGCGTTGCCGCCGACCCCAATGACCATGAAGCGCGGTTCGATCTTGCCACAGCCCTGAACGCTGCCGGTGAACGCGATGCCGCCGCAGAGGCATTGCTCAGCATCATGCGCAAACAACGCCAATGGCACGATGATGCCGCACGTCGGCAACTTCTTAAATTCTTTGAAGCTTGGGGCGTTGAAGATCCAGCAACGGTTGCGGCGCGCCGGAAACTGTCGGCGCTCCTGTTTAGTTGATGACAAATCACGGCATCCCGCATCTTTGGCGCCTCCTGGTTGATCGCGCCCGCAAAGACGGGTCCAGGGCGATTACTACGAACTCTTTTTACCCAAGAAACTTCGGATGGTTTCGAGCTGCGCTGTCCAGCTCGGCAGCAAAAAAGCGTCCGCCACTGCAAACCAGTCTCCGGGACTGTCCAACCGAATACAAAGAAGCCCCGAAACCGTATTGAAATGGTGCCGCTTAACCCACCCGGCCTTAGATTTTTAGCCGCGGGCCGTGATGTTAACACATATAGCCGTCGCTCTGGATGATTCGTGTAACTTTGTGTGAGAGCGCAACCACGCTACATTAATTTGTACCTAAGAAAACGCTGTCGGCCTAAGAGGAGACATTTTTTCCCTCCCGAACAGCGCTCCAATCGCAACGACAACGCGCTACCCATATCATAGGCAGCGCACAATGATATGATGTTTCACGTGGATAAATGACCACTCGCGTCGATGGGCGTTAAGTTTAAATACATACATTGCCGATCTACAGATCATCTTCTGCCTTGTGCGACAACGTTGCCGCCGCTCCCAAGACCTGTTAACGTTTTGCACAAACGTGACGTCTGATAGCGTCGCACTGTCTTCGCGCCGCAACATGTCGTTGCACGATTTCCCGGGTTGAGCATTTTGACGGAAGCGCTATGACAAGTTCTCCAATTGATGCAGTGCTAGGCTTTATCGATAATAACATCAGCCAATCCTGTGAGCGCTGGTTCGATCTTTTGCGCATTCCATCCGTCAGCGCACAACCTGCCCACAAAGCCGACTGTATACGGGCTGCCAAACATTTGCGTAACGTTCTTACCGAGATGGGCTTTGCTGCGCGCTTATCTGAAACTGATGGCCTGCCCGGTGTGATCGCTACCCATCACCACGCTGGCGCCCGTGTCCCGCGTGTCCTGTTCTACGGCCATTACGATGTACAACCTGCAGATCCGTACGAACTTTGGAGCGCTGGCCCGTTCGATCCACAACTTGTCGATGGCCCTCACGGCAAACGCGTCGTGGCCCGAGGTGCAGTCGATGACAAAGGCCAGGTCATGCTGTTCCTCGAGGCAATCCGGGCCCATCTGGCAGTGAATAAATCACTACCGGTCAATCTCACCGTTCTGATAGAAGGCGAAGAAGAATGTGGAAGCCCGTCGCTCAATGCGCTGCTGGAGCAAGAACGCGCAATGCTTTCCGCAGATTTCGTTCTTGTCGCTGACACAAACATGTGGGACATCGACACACCAGCGATCACGACCTCCTTGCGTGGGTTAGCTGCAATCGAAATGAACATCACCGGCCCAAACCGGGATTTGCATTCCGGATTGTTTGGCGGGCCATCTCTGAACCCCATTCGAGCACTAACACGGATTCTAGGAGACCTCTTTGACGAAAACGGCACAATTCGAATCCCCGAATTCTACGATGGAATCCTCGGGATGCCACAAGATGTTCTACGATCTTGGAAAGAAACGGGATTCGATGAGACTGCCTGGCTCAGCGCCATTGGCTTACACCAAGCTAGCGGTGAACACGGCAAATCAGTTCTCGAGCAGATCTGGGGACGACCGACCGCAGAAATCAACGGTATTTATGGGGGCTACCAAGGAGATGGCAGCAAAACGGTTATTCCCAGCCAGGCTGGCGCAAAGCTGACCTTTCGCCTTGTGCCCGGGCAAGAGCCGCAGCGGATTCTTGATAACTTCAAACGGTTCGTTAATGAACGCCTGCTGCCCGACGCACAAGTTCACTTTAAAATACACGCCGCATCGGCCGGGATCGTCGTTCCCATCGACGCCCCCTTCGTACGGGCCGCTCGCCAAGCGCTCGAACAGGAATTTGGCCGACCACCGGTGCTTGCAGGCTGCGGCGCATCGATTCCGGTCGTAGAAGCATTCGAGCGCCAACTTGGATTAAAGACACTCTTGGTCGGTTTCGGCCTGGACGACGATCAGGTACATTCTCCAAATGAGAAATTCGAGATTCGTTGCTTTCATCGAGGCATGCGTGCTGAAGCGCGCATGCTAACGGCTTTCGGCTCCTGACCAACGCTGACGCTACCCGACATCTCGCCTTGATCTGAACGGTGCCCGAGCATCGACTCTCGTTCCAAGTAGCCAAGTCCGCTATTCCCACAGCTCCCGTTAACCCAGACTCGGGCCAGAGCAAGCCGGACCGCGCAATCGCGGCGCATGGACTTGCCTATTGCGCCTGAGGCAATCGTTGCTTGATCAGATTGGCTGACAGTTTCGTACGACTCTACTCCTTCTCGGTACGATCCAGATGTTCAGTGATCGCGCCAAGAACAAAGGCTGCAAGGATCAGCTTGGCAGGTTCCTTGGATATTAGACGCCGTGCCAGAACAAACAGTTCCGCTACAACTGCCAACCGTCCGGCGTTCACCAATGTCCGGGGTCGATGACGCCAGCGGTACGAACCACCGACGGATGCAAGCAATCCTAACAACAGAAATCCTGCACTGAATCCTAATAATGTGGGCACCGCGCCTACATCACGTGCAGCTATGATGAAACCAGCCGCCAAAAGGAGCAAAATGCCAAGAAAGCCGCAACAAATGGCGATGAACATCATGACAACCCGATCGCGCAGTGCAGCAACCACACCACGATCAAGTAGCATCGCCGCAAGCCGCTTCATATTGCGCTCAATACCGCCCCGGCGATCGACGCAGTATTTTTGCAAGAAGGAAGCCAAGACTGAAGGCAAGTCCGAGGGCCGCGATCGGTTGCTCCTGGACAAAGCTCGTGGCCTGTCCCGCCGCATTCTTTCCCTCCTTGCTCAGCCGATCAGCCAGGTCTCGCACCTCCTGATTGAGTCGTTTGACACGCTCATCAGCTGCTACCCGCTCAACCGCCTCCTCAGTCATCCCCATAAGTCGATCACGGAGAACGTTAATCAGACCAGCGAGCTGGTCCAATTGCTGACCAACGGTGGTAACTCCATCCAACTTACCTGTATCTTCGTTCATCTCGGCATCTCCTTCACGATCCGAAACATTCGAGTCAGGTGTGGGGTTGATGAGCTGTCAGTTCAACCCAGGAACGGAAAATCAGGTTCCGTTTGTTCGGTCTTCAGCCCCAACGCCTAGCTGCTTGAGCTTTCTATGCAGCGCGCTTCGCTCCATACCAACGAACTGCGCGGTCCGACTGATATTCCCTCCAAAACGTAGCAGTTGCGCCTGAAGATACTGCGTCTCGAACACGTCGCGTGCTTCGCGCAATGGCAACGCCATGATGTCGGCAAGAGGGTCGATGGAAAGCGCACGCGGTGCGTGCGAACTGATGTCGTTGGGTAGTTGGTCCGCATGAAACGCTTCTCCGGCCTTACCTGGATGCATGATCATGAGCCAGTCGATGACATTGCGAAGCTGACGAACGTTGCCTGGCCAATCATGGGCCTGCAATGCCGCGAGCGAGTCGGAAGCAAGAACACGGGGAGGCAAGCCCGACGTCTCTGCCGCTCGCCGCAGGAAAAGTTCGGCAAGTTCTGGGATATCCTCCCGCCGCTCTCGTAGACTTGGCACGCGCAAGGGCACAACCGCCAGCCGGTAATAAAGATCTTGGCGCATCCGCCCTCGTGCAATCTGTTCTTGGAGATCTCGCGTCGAGCTGGCAATAATACGAACGTCAACCTTGATACGTGGGCCTCCGCCTAGCCGCTCAAAACTTTGGTCCTGCAAGACCCGTACGATTTTCCCCTGAGTTTCAAGCGGCATGTCAGCAATCTCGTCGAGCAGTAACGTACCGCCGTGCGCACGCTCCAGCACACCAGCTCGACGCGACTGCCCGGATCCATCAATACCAATTTCGGTGCCAAACAGCTCAGCCTCGAAACGCTCGGGCGCCAGAGTGGCGCCATTCAATACTACGAACGGACCGGCAGCGCGTTTTGATTGGGCATGGATCATCCGTGCGACCACTTCCTTGCCTACTCCGGCCGCGCCACTGAGCAAGATTCGTGACCCAGTGGGAGCCGCCTTCTCGACAGCGTGACGAAGGGCGTTGATCGCTGGGCTTGACCCCGTCAGACTGGTTTCTGGACCTGCCCGGAGTCGCAGTTCCGCGTTTTCCGCAGCCAGCCGAGCCGCCTCCAACGCACGCTGCACCACCAATAACAACCTGTCGGACTTGAACGGCTTTTCGATAAAGTCATAAGCACCACGCTGGATCGCGTTCACAGCCATTTCGATCGTGCCGTGGCCTGAAATCATCACCACGGGCAGTTCAGGATTCTCGCTGCGGATCGCGTCTAAGATGCCGATCCCATCCATGGTCGAGTTCTGAAGCCACACGTCGAGGATCATCAGGTCGGGTCGGCGTTCCTGGAAAGCCGCAAGTGCCTCCTCCGCCGAACCCGCCTTACGTGTTTCATATCCTTCGTCACTTAGAATTGCGTCGACCAACAGCCTGATATCGGGCTCGTCATCGACGATCAGGATTTCAGTCATCACACCCCAATCCATGTTCCTGTCCAGCGTGTTCCCGCAGACCTACCACAGCAGTGTCGCGTCTACGCCCGGATGGCAAATCCAAGCAAACAATCGCACCGCTTTGTCCAGGCCGGTCCTCCATCACAACTGTTCCACCATGATCCTCCATAATTTTTCGGACGATGGCCAGGCCGAGCCCGGTTCCTTTCGGCTTATGTGTGATATACGGTTCGGTTAACCGGTCTCGATCTTCAGCCGGCAAACCGATACCATTGTCGGTCACCGATATTAGATTGTGCTCACCGTTCACCACGATTCGCAAAATCACCTGCCCGCGTGGCTGATCTGTTTCACGCATGGAGATCGCGTCCGCAGCGTTCTGCAGCAGATTCGTTAACGCTTGCCCGATCAACCGCGCGTCGCAAGATGCCCGCGGGGCAGGATCGGGCACGTCTACGGTCCAGTCAATCGTCGGGTGAGCCGTCCGAAACAGGACGAGAGCCTCGCGCATCACACGCCCAAGATCCTCGTTACGCATAACCGGTTGCGGCATCCGCGCAAACGCCGAGAATTCGTCGACCATCCGGCCTATATCGCCGACGTGTCGGATAATAGTGTCGGCACACTGCGTAAAATTCTCAGGGTCCGATTTGATCTCTCGGGCAAATCGACGCTTCAACCGTTCCGCAGACAGTTGGATCGGCGTAAGCGGATTCTTGATCTCATGAGCAATGCGGCGCGCAACGTCACCCCAAGCCGCCTTACGCTGCGCGGATTGCAGCTCAGTGATGTCATCGAATGTCACAACGAAGCCCGGAGCTCGCTCGCCCAGCCGGTCGGCGCCGATGCGCACCAGGAATGCTTTCCGGGACGTTCCTGTACGGTATTCTATCTCGACAGTGACCGGCTTGTCCGGTGAAGCGCCGGCGCGAGCCAATGACGCGCCAAACTCCGGCAGCACATCGGCAAGGGGCTCACCTAAATGAGCAAATAGGTCGATACCAAGCAATTCCGCGGCCGCCTTGTTCGGAAGTTCGATGCGCCCGTGCGGATCGAGCCCGATGACCCCCGCTGATACGCCCGCCAGCACGGTTTCGGTAAAGCGTCGGCGTTCGTCTAGCTGACCATATGCGTTCATCAGCTCTGCCCGTTGAGCCGCCAGTTGCCCGGTCATTCGGTTAAATGCACGAGACAATCCTGCGACATCGTCCCCCCGGTCACCTTCCGGTACCCGCACGGCCAGGTCGCCACCACGAACCCGCTCCGCAGCTCGAATTAGGTGACTGATGGGTCTCGCGATCTGATTGGCAATGACGAGTCCGATCAGAACCGCACCAGACAGAACCAGCAGCGCCACGGTCGCAAAAATTAACGCAAAAAACACCTCAAAGCGGCCCCGCTGATGCTCCAGCCGGTTATATTCGGCGAGAGCCTGACGGGTACGCTCCACGTGATTGAATATATTGGGATTTAGCGGCCTCTCAACCATCAGCATCAGCATCGGCGTGGCTTCCAGCTCGACCAGTGCGTGCTGCAGCATTGAATGCGGCGTACTCCACACCGCCACCTGATGTTTCTCCGCCTGATCGATCTCCGATTGCGGTGGCAGAGTGACTTCTGGGCCAGCAAATAACCCTGCGGAAGCAATCACCTTGTTAGTAAGTGGTTCGAAAATTGCCGCTTGAGTAAGACCTCGTACCGCAGTCTGTGCTACCAGAACGTTCAGAAACCCTTGGTCATAAAAGTTCTGAGGATCACCGTAAAAAATTGGTCCATTCTGATTGAGTGCGTTTGCCATGGACAACGCATCAAGTCTGATGTCGTTTTTTTTTGCCTCGAGATAACCAACAGCGACTTGCTGACTCTCCGCAAGCGCCGTACGAACACGCTGGTTGAACCAAGCTTGGATTCCAAAATTAAAAAAAACGAACGCAAAAATCGCGACCAGAATTGCTGGTACAGCCGCAATTCCTCCGAACAGCAGAACCAGCCGAACGTGCAGCCTCGCTCCTGCCGCACCACGCCTCGCCTCGCTCACGACTCGAGCGACCCGCGCTGCAAGAACCCCAATCAGCAGCAACAGAATCGTAATATCGCCGATCGCCAAACCAAACGCCGCACCGGAGTGCAAACCTAGCCGGATACCTCCGGCAAGGTAGGCAAAGCTACCCACGCCCAACACCAGCGCAAATGCGGCAAGAATCAAAGTTGCGACGCGCCCGAGCACGATGTTGAGCAACCATGCGCGACGTCTGGGCCCGTTGCCATCGCGCTGCGGCTTCAGCATCGGATCAGGAGAGCTGATCCGGTTCATATCATCCAACGCGGCGAGTCACGCCGACCTGATGGAAGCGGATCTTCTTGCGCAACGTGTTACGATTGAGACCAAGCAAAGATGCGGCTCGAATCTGATTTCCTCGGGTTTCGGCCAAAACCATGCGAATTAGCGGCGCCTCGAACGCAGCAAGAACATGCTCGTAAAGGGTTCCCTCCTCACCCGCAGCGCGAAGCTCGGCCATTATCTGGCCGATATGCTGCTCGATGATCCGCTCAATTGACTGAGTATCGCTGTCCTCCCTCACCGGGCCCTGGTGCAACTCCGCGACAGGCGAGATGTCCGCCAGCGCTTGGTCGATGATCTCCGCCGAAATTTCAGGCTGCGGGACCAGGGCCGCAAGACGCCGCATCAGATTTTCGAGTTCACGTATGTTCCCGGGCCAACGGTATGCCGTCAGCTTAGCTAATGCCTCCGGCGCAAGTACTTTCGCCGGCAGTCCTTCGCCATGGGCGCGAGCCAGAAAATGCTGGGCAAGCAAAGGAATATCACCTTGCCGCTCACGCAAAGGGGGCAGGCGGATCGGCACCACGTTCAGTCGATAAAACAGATCCTCACGAAACTGGCCGGAACGAATGAGCACCCGCAGGTCGCGATGGGTTGCGGCCACGATACGCGCATTCGCGCGGATCGGTTGGCGCCCTCCGACCGTGGTAAACTCTCCCTCCTGCAGGACTCGCAGCAGCCGTGTTTGAGCCTCCGGCGGCATGTCACCGATCTCGTCGAGAAACAGCGTTCCGCCGGCGGCCTGCTCGAAACGGCCGATATGCCGGTTGGTTGCCCCGGTGAATGCCCCTCTCTCGTGCCCGAACAATTCGCTTTCGATTAATTCCCGCGGAATCGCTGCCATATTGATGGCCACGAACGGTCCTTGTCGCCTCCGCCCGTAGTCATGCAATGCTCGCGCTACAAGTTCCTTGCCCGTACCTGATTCGCCGGTAATCATCACCGTCAGGTCCGCCGTGGTCAGCCGGGCGATCACTCGGTATATCTCCTGCATGGCCGGGGCACGACCAATCAGCGGAAGGTCTTCGGTGCCGTCGCTTGCGCTCGCTGGAGGCGGTCCGGCGACACCCTGCTTAAGCGCCCGGTCAACAATACCGAGCAGCTCATTGAGATCGAATGGCTTCGGTAAATATTCGAAGGCACCTCTTTGGGTGGATTGCACAGCCGTCAGGATCGTTGACTGCGCGCTCATCACGAGCACGGGCAGTTCTGGCCGCAACCGTTTAATGCGTGGGACAAGATCAAGACCGCTCTCGTCCGGCATCACGACGTCGGTGATGACCAGATCCCCCTCGCCATCCTCAACCCAGCGCCAAAGGGTGGAGGCAGCGGCAGTCGTTCGCACCTGGTACCCGGCGCGGCCAAGCGCCTGGGTCAATACTGTTCGGATCGATCGATCGTCATCCGCAATCAAGATAGTAGGCAGTGGATTCATACCCGCATTCCTTCAGCCACATCTTCGAAAACTGGCAAATGAATCCGAAACTCGGTTCGTCCAGGATAGCTGTTGGCTTGGATCAGGCCACCGTGATCAGCGACAATCTTGGCAACCAATGCAAGGCCGAGGCCACTTCCCGCTGCCTTTGTACCGACAAACGGCTCGAAAAGATGCCGTTTGATATCCTCGGGAATCCCAGGACCATTGTCACGAACAGCAATAAATACTGGCAAGTTCCGATGTGCGCGTGCCAGCGCTGTTGTCAGCCTTACCCCATGCTGGAACCCGGTCATTAACACGATCTCGCCGTCAGGCTTTTCTGTTTCCGCAATCGCCTCCGCAGCATTTTTTACCAGGTTCAGAAGAACCTGTACCAGTTGATCGCGATGGCCTAGCACGGGCGGAAGTGACGGGTCGTACTGCTCCACAAAACGGATTCGCGCGGCGAACCCCGATTGCGCCAATCTTCGCACATGCTCCAGCACGCGGTGGATATTCACAGGGCGATGTTCGATCGGCTTCTCTCCAAACATCTCCATTCTCTCGACGAGATCCCGGATACGATCAACCTCTTCACAAATCAGCTGAGTCAGTTGCAGATCCTCGTCCCGCGCCGAACTTTCAAGTAACTGCGCCGCACCGCGAATTCCCGACAGGGGATTTTTCACTTCGTGAGCAAGCACGGCCGCCATCCCAGTAATGCTGCGGGCCACGTTGCGCGCGGACAGTTGCTGATCCATCGCCTTCGCCGCCGAACTGTCCTGCACTGTAACGACAAGGTGCCCCGGCCGGTCTCCTATGGTCGCTGCTTGCAACGCGACCAATCGCCGAGGCAAGCGGGGACCTTCCAACACCAGGTCATGTTCAGCAACCGTTGTATTTTGCTCCCGCGCCCGATCAAGCAGCAGAAAGACCGGCAGGTCAGCCGGCATGATTTCATGCAGGGCCTGGCCGACCAGCCGGGATACGGACATGCCCAACAATTCTTCGGCGGCATAATTCGCTGTAAGCACTCGGTTCAGCGGATCCAGCTCAAAAACCGGATTTGGAAACGCATCGAACAGTTGATCAGGGGTCGCCGGCACGGCGATCGGGTCTGATCCGGCAATGGCCCGGCTGCCCGACTTCAGGCGCCGGCGCCAAGCACTGCGCAATCCGCTCATGCGGCTTCACAAAGCACGGGCCCGCCCCATGCGCGGTCATAGAACGCATTGATGAGCGTCTCAACCGCCGCACCGTCGTCTAGCTGATTGACAGACGCTCGAAACTCCGCAGCACCCGGCCATCCTCGCACATACCACGAAAGATGTTTTCTCGCGATCCGGATACCGGCAGCCTCACCGTAATGGGCCCGTATGGCCCGGTAGTGATCTATCACGATCCCCCGCTGTTCCATGAGAGGTGGAGGGGCCATGCGCCGTCCGGAAGAGAGAAAGGCGGCCACCTGACCAAGAAACCACGGTCGACCGTAAGCACCACGGCCAATCATCACGCCGTCAGCACGTGAGCGGCGGAGGGCTTCTGCCGCCTGTGCTTCGGAACGAATATCGCCATTAACGATGACAGGAATCGATACTGAATCCTTCACGGCCGCCACAAAATCCCAGTCTGCAGTGCCTTGGTAGAACTGCTGGCGTGTACGGCCATGCACCGTGACCATCGCAATGCCACTCTGTTCTGCGATCCGAGCAAGGCGCGGGGCATTTAATGTCTGGTGATCCCAGCCCATGCGCATCTTCAGTGTTACCGGCACCCGAACCGCGTGGGCCGTCTTCTGGAGAATACGGGCAGCCTGGGACTCATCACGCATCAGCGCCGACCCTGCCATCTGGCCCACGGCCACCTTCTTTACTGGGCAGCCGAAATTGATATCGATGATGTCGGCACCGCGGTCTACGCCGATCCGCGCTGCCTCGGCCATCGCATCCGGATCACACCCGGCCAGTTGCAAAGATGACGGGCCACGTCCGGCAACGATTTCTGCCATCTGTAATGTCTTCGCATTTTCGCGCACCATCGCCCATGAGGCAATCATCTCGGAAACGACTAATCCGGCGCCAAGTTCGCGTGCAAGCCGCCGAAACGGCATGTCGCTGACCCCGGACATCGGAGCCAATATCACAGGCTGCGCAATCGTTACACGATAGGGGCCTGAGCCCAATATGATCGGGTGAATCAAGGGATCGTAGACCTGACTGATGCTCATGAATTAAGCAGATACAAGATCAACCCATTGACGCGCAATGATGCCATTGCCTAAGCGGCATGCATGCAGAAAGAAACGCCCAAGATTGCAGTGATCCTCGTCGCCGCTGGCACCGGCTCGCGCTTTGGCGGTGCCAAGCCAAAGCAATATCTGCCACTTGCGGGGAAACCCGTTCTCAGTCACGCCGCCAAAGAGCTTGCGGAATACACCCATCTGCTTCAACCGGTAGGCGATATCACTATGCTCGAGGAGGCTCTTAACGGGATTCCGCATTTGTCGCCGGTTCCGGGAGGGGAACATCGACAGGACTCGGTCCGTGCTGGCCTCGAAGCCCTGACACCCTTTTCTCCAGATTTCGTCCTGATTCACGATGCCGCTCGCCCGTTCATTCCTCGTGGTCTCATTCCCGCAATCATCGACGCCCTTGCACAGCATGCGGGAGCAATCCCGGCTGTGTCGGTCTCCGATACGCTTAAACGTGGCAAGAACGGTATCTGTACGGGCACAGTCCCTCGCGACAACCTGTACCGTGCCCAAACGCCGCAAGGATTCCATTACCAGCTGCTCCTCGACTTGCACCGTGCCGCCGAAGGTGGAGCGACCACCGACGACTCCAGTCTCCTTGAAAATGCGGGACATCGTGTGGCACTGGTCGCGGGGTCGGAACAAAATGTGAAGATCACCTATCCGGAAGACCTTGTCCGTATGGAACGACATCTCTCGGATACCAGACTACCACATGTTGGCACGGGATTCGATGTTCACGTGCTTGCGAAAGGCCGCCCCTTAATCCTGTGTGGCGTGGAAATCCCCTTCGAATGCGGTCTTGCCGGTCATTCGGACGCCGATGTGGGAATACACGCCTTATGCGATGCGATTTATGGCGCTATGGCAGAGGGGGATATCGGCCGCCATTTTCCACCGAGCGAAATGACGTGGAAAGACGCGGATTCGGCTCGCTTTCTCCGTCACGCAGCCGAGCTGGTTTGCACGAAAGGTGGACAAATCGTAAACGCGGACGTTACGCTCATCTGCGAACGCCCCAAAATCGGGTCATATGCCTTAGCAATGCGGACTCGGCTCGGCGAACTCATGACGATCCCGCCCAGTCGTGTGTCGGTCAAGGCTACCACGACCGAGCAGCTTGGTTTTACTGGCCGGGGCGAAGGGATTGCCGCTCAAGCCGTAGCGACGGTCTTACTCCCTCTCAGGCCATAGGCTGAATTTTCGCGGAACTCGAGCCGGCGGCCTGTGCAATCTCGGCCAATCGGGTCGACTGCAGCACGGAAACACCGTGGTCGGCTGCAACCGAGATGATGCCGAGTTTGCGCAGGGACGACAACGCCCGCGACACCGTCTCAATCGTCAAGCCCAAGTAATCCGCAAGATCCGCGCGGGTCATCGGCAGCGAGCGTCCCGAATTTGAGTCTTCGGCGTGGCTGACGCGATGATGCCAGCCGTCAAGAAAGGATGCGAGGCGCTCGACGGCGGTTTTTCTTCCGAGCAGCAACATCTGTTCTTGCGCGACGACCAGCTCATGTGAGGCGAAATCGAACAAGCGCTGCTCGATCGCCGGGAACCGGCCAAACACGTTCCGCAGTTCTGTTCTATCGAAGCGGCACAT
Organism: Acidiphilium sp.; assembly: GCA_027449105.1. Classification (GTDB taxonomy): domain Bacteria; phylum Pseudomonadota; class Alphaproteobacteria; order Acetobacterales; family Acetobacteraceae; genus Acidiphilium. Next base: position 14,070 of record DAIDMG010000016.1, read on the forward strand.
CCGAACTTCTTGGATTGCTTCGGCGCTGAACGCATAGCAACTGTCGGCGGCCAACCCGACAAAATCCCCCGCGCTGACAAAACCGGTGATCTGTCTACGGCCATCCGGCATGTCCTTGTATAGCTTGGCAACACCGTGATTGATGTTAAAGAAAGACCGAGCGGCATCACCTTCAACAACAAAGGTCTGCCCCTTCTGAACGGTCAATGGCCTCGATACGCTCGCCAGAAAGTGCAGGTCCTCATCCGAGAGGGCGTCGCAAAGGCCAATATGGCGGGCTCCACACCCCGCACACAGACCAGGAATTATTGCTTCTGAGAGATTGATTGGCGCACGTTGGCTCCGATAACGGTGGTCCAGCATCTGTAGATCCCTTCCCCAAGCAGACTCCACTAGCACAGACACTCAGGCGGCCAAAAGCATTTGGCAAGGATTGAAGGCACGACGCCTGTTCGCGTCAAGTCGGGCGCCACGGCGCAGCGAGGTCTTCGAAGTTGATATGAATCAATGCGAACAGTGTTTTGCAGCATGATCATGCCCCGTAGTCATGAAAATCAATCAATCCAGCATCGCTTCTGAAGCCGGGCTTGTGGTCGAAGCGTTAACTAACGAACAGATTGGTCCGACTTTCGCGATCCTCAGGTTGACCCAGCGGCATGCAAACCAGCGCCGCTGGGAGGAGTACTGTCGCCGCACCTTGGTCGCCAAGCCGGAACGGCGTGGCATCATCACCGTCCGCCGGAAGACCGCTACCTTTCCCAGTGGGTTGGCCTGCTACCATTGCGGCCCCGACTTCGAGGCGAAGCGATTGCTCACCGCGCATCCGTTCACCGCGGTCGACATCCTTGATCCCGGCCCATTCCTGGCGAGCTTGGCAGCCGGCCTGGTTTTCATCGCGCGAGTAGCCGCCTGCCAAGCAGTCCGCCTTGTGGTCCCTGAGGGGATCTTGGCTGATCGAACTCTCCTTGGCCTCCCTCATGCCCCCGAGATCAGGACTGAATACACGTTCACACTGTGAGCGGGCAAAATAATGCCAAGTGGGGAAAGGTGGCATCAGAGCGGCCGACGATCATCCCGAAGCACAATGTATATGGCCGGAATGACGAGCAACGTTAGCACTGTTGACGACGCGAGGCCGAACAGAAGAGAGACCCCGAGCCCCTGAAAAATTGGATCCGGCAGGATTGCTGCGGCCCCTATCATGGCGGCGATAGCCGTAAGCAGGATCGGCTTAATGCGGATCGCTCCGGCTTCCAGCAGTACCCGCCGCAGGGGCGTTGTACCATTCTGCCCGTGGCGAATGAAATCTACTAGGAGGATGGAGTTACGCACGATGATCCCCGCCAGCGCGATAAATCCGATCATTGACGTTGCCGTAAAATACGCCCCGAGCAGCCAATGTCCGAGCATGATCCCGATCAAGGTCAATGGCACGGGAGTGAGGATAACAAGCGGGATCTTGAAGCTGCGGAACTGGCCCACTACGAGAACGTAAATCCCAAGCAGGGCCACGATGAATGCTGCCCCCATGTCACGGAACGTTACATACGTCACGCGCCATTCCCCGGCCCAGCGCACGGTCGGCGTTGCTTCCGTTAACGGGGGATCCGTAAGACTGATTCTCGGTGCTGGCAGCGCCTTCGTCCATCGATGCTCGGCGATCAGGTGGTCAACCGCAAGAATTGCATAGATTGGCGCCTGGAATTTCCCCGCAAGATCGGCCTCAACCATGTCAGTGTCCTGGCCGTCACGGCGATACAATGAATAGGACCCGAATGTTTGCCGAACGGTCACGACTTGACCCAATTCGACGACGGATTTGGCGCCAGGCACGGAAGATGCCGGAATTGGGGTTGCCGCCAACCCGTCGTTCCACTCCCGCGCGCGGTTCGGCAACCCCACAGCTATGTCGATAGGCAGGTGCTCTGCCCCTCGATATGCATACCCCACCGCTACACCACCCAAAAGATCACGGATCGTCTGGTTCACGTCCGACTGTTCGACGTGGTAGAAATTCAACGCGCTCTGATTGACATCAATCTCCAGCTGCGGTCGCCGGTAGCCCCAGGAGTTATGGACGTCTGCAATAAAATCCACCTTGCGGAATAGTTTTTCTATTTCCCGCGCCTCGGCAAGCCGCAGTTTCGCGTTCGCCGCATAGATCTCGGCAACGAGCGGTGCCAGTACTGGCGGTCCAGGTGGCTCTTGGACAATCTGAAGAGTGGATCCCGGCGGCAGTGCCACGGTACTGATCGCCGCGCGCAGATGCTTCGCAACCGTATTTGTTAGTTCATTCCGCTGATCGTCAGGGTTCAACAGAATCTGCAACTCTCCCTGGTTCGGCGACTGCCTCGCATAATAATGCCTAACAAGTCCGTTGAAATCGAAAGGGCCTGCCGTACCCGCATAAACGGTCACCGATTTTACATCCCGCACATTTTCCGCTCTTCGGGCCAGCGCGAACAAGTTTCTCTCGGTCGCTTCCAGCGAGGCGCCTGCCGGCAGATCAAGCACCACAGTCAGATGCGGCTTGTTACCGAACGGCAGCAACTTTACCGTAACAACCTCAAAATAGAATAGCGACAGCGCCGCGAGCGTCGCCATACCGACCCCGAGAAGGAAAAACAGCGCGCGGCGGCGCGTGCGGATCACCGGCTCGGCTATGCGCCAATAAAGCTCTCCCAACCGGTTACGTACTGCATGATGCGGCCCCAATGCCTTCTGGCCCGGCGCAAGCTTAAGCATCATCCAAGGCGCAGCAATTGTTGCCACGAAGAACGAAAAAGCCATTGCCGCAGACGCATTAATCGGTATCGGCGCCATATACGGTCCCATCAGGCCGCTGACGAACAACATGGGCAGCAATGCGACAATCACGGCCAGCGTCGCGATGATGGTGGGATTGCCGACCTCCGCCACGGCCTCAACGGCCGACTGAAGTCGTGTCCGGCCATCGTGCATGTCCCAATGACGCGAGATGTTCTCGACAACCACAATCGCATCATCCACGAGGATGCCGATGGAGAAAATCAGCGCAAAAAGACTTACACGATTAATCGAGAATCCTAGTACCCAAGATGCAAAGATCGTGAGTAACACGGTAGTGGGAATAACAATGGCGGTGACTGCCGCCGCTCTCCATCCAATTGCAAAGGCAATTAAGACAACGATCGAAAATGTGGCCAGCGCAAGATGCAACAAGAGCTCGTTGACCTTTGCATTTGCGCTTCGCCCTTCGTCACGGGTTATGCGAACGGAAACGTCAGCGGGTATCAGCCTCCCTTGAAGAGCATCCAATCTTTTACGAATTGTCCGCGCGATGACGACCGCATTCGATCCCGGCCGCTTGGCGAAGGCGATGGTGACCGCAGGCACTGTCCGCCATCCACGGGTAGAGTGCTCCACCATGAAAACCTTGTGCTGCGTTGGTGCCGGACCGGTAATGATCTTCGCCACGTCATCGACGTACACAGGCCGCCCGTGACGTGTCGTTAGCTGCAACAGGCCGATATTCGCGCCTGGTTCAAGGCTGTGACCTACGACCACAGCATCAAGCTTGCCACTTGAAAATATATTTCCGGCATCGAAACTCTTGTTCGCCTCGGTGATCCGCGCAACCAGCTGCTGAAAGGTGACGCCGTACAGAGACAGCTTGGCAGGATCCGGCTCAACCCGGATTTCCTGCGGAACATTTCCCACGATATAGGAAAGGCCAATATTTGGAATCCGGATCAGCGCTGTCTGCACCTTACGCGCAATGCGTGACAGATCGGCTTCATTGTATTTCCGCGCTGCGCCAGGCTTTGGGGTGAGCGTTGCAACCACAATTGCAACATCGTTGATCCCACGCCCCACTATGATCGGTGGTGGAATCCCAATCGGCAGCCTTGCGATATTGGCGTTGATATGATTGGACACCTGTAGCACGGCGTCCTGCTCACGCGTGCCGATATGAAATTCTGCACTGACCATCACCTGGTCATCCTGAGTCTGGCTATAGACGTGTTTGACGTCAGGAATCGATTTTAAAATTGTCTCCAGAGGTTTAGTAACCAACTCAACCGCATCCGCGGCCTTCAAGCCGTTCGCGACAACGGAAACATCGACGATCGGCGCCTTTATCTGGGGATCATCCTCGCGCGGAATAGAGCCAAGGGCGAGGAAGCCGGCAAGCAAAGACGCCATGATCAGCAAAGGCGTCAGCTTTGAGCGGACAAAAGCGCTCGTGATCGCCCCAGAAATACCTAACTTCATTCTTCAGCCCTGGGCTCGACTAAGACATCACCTCGACGCAATCCGGAGAGAATCTCGATGCCATTCGGCATTTGCGGGCTCGGCCGGGCGGCCCCCCGCTGAACGGGCACATCAATCACTGCGCCGGTTTTCTCCTGCACCAGCGCGTAGTCCGAGCCGGACAACGTTAGGATATAAGACGCAGGTATGACAATGGCGCGATGCTTCTGCGCAGGAAGAAAGACCGCTACCTTGATGCCAACGAAGCGATCCGGCAGGTCGGGTACGCTTGCATAGGCAATAACTCGTCCGTCGCTGATCGCCGGTTTGATTTCGTCGATCCGGCCGAACATGGTGTGATCGATGCCGAGTTCTGAACCGTCGACGCGGATCAACGCACCCTTTTTTACAAAACGCGTATAACGTTCTGGGACGGCAAGACGAATCCGGAACGGCGCCTCGGCGATCTCGGCGACGATGTCACCGGGCATCATCACACTGCCTGCCGAAACAGGCGTGTGAATGACAAGCCCGGCGTGCGGCGCCAGCACCGCGCCTTGCGCGATCTGCCGCGCAACGGTCTCGTGCTGCGCGATATCGCTGGCTAGCGTGCTTTCGGCAACATGCAGCGCCGACCGTGCCTGATCGAACGCAGATTGCGAAACGGCCCCCACGCCAATCAAACGCTGTACGCGGGTGAAGTTCTCTTGGGCTTCGAGCCGCTGTGCTTCCGCTCCTGTGATCGCAGCGGCCAGCGCAGCTTGGCGGCTCAGTAATGTCGAGTCGGCAACAATGGCGAGTTCTTCGCCAGAGCCTACGAAATCACCTTCCCTGACGTCGAGCTTTTGTACAGTGCCGGCGATCCGCGCACGCGCTGGCAGGATGCGCTCACCTTCTACCGTTCCGAAAACAGGAGCTAGTTCGGTAACCTGTCGCTCCTGCACAATGAATTTCTGCTGGGCCGCCAGCGCGCTGCCACAATGGATCGATGCCAGCGCGGTGACGAGCGTCCAGAAAGCCCCGTGGGCCATGCGCTGCACGGTGCCGGGCGCGGGAAACGGTCGCAACATTTTCACCTGCCGATGCGGGGACGCGTCAGCGCCGTTCCACGATCTTGCCGCTGGAAGGATCCAGCGTAATCGTCGGTAATGCGGCCTGCCTCCATGCCACAATGCCGCCGGATAGGTGGCCCGCGATCGGAACGCCAGCTTTCATACATTTGGCGGCTGCGACCGCTGAACGTTTTCCGGAGCCGCATTGCAGAACGATAGGCTGCCCTGGATTCCGTGGCAGGAAGGCGGGATCGAACGAGGATAACGGCGCCAGCAAAGCCCCGTGGATGCGAGCGCTCGCAAACTCATCGGGCTCACGGACGTCGACGAGTACGACCTCGTTGTTACTGAGCATGACCGCTAATTCGCGCGGCGTAATTTCCCTTAACACGCTCTTATCGGTCGTCATTATGGAATCCTTTCAGGATCATCGGCATGTGCGCCAGTTGGGTTTTCGCTTATCGCGTTAGGGCAATAAATCGTGAACAGTGTCTCCAGCAAACGTCGGACCACATCATCTGCCAAACGATACTTGATCGTTTGGGCCTCTCGCCTCGTTGCGACCAGTCCGTCTCGCCGTAACAGCCCGAGGTGCTGGGACATTGTCGAAATCCGCAAGCCAAGCCCCGTGGCCAGATCGCCAACGGTCCGCTCACCTCCGAATAACTGGCACAAGATCATCAGCCGATGTGGATTGGCGAGCGCTTTCAACATATCCGTTGCAGCGGATGCCTGCAGGGCCATTGCGTCAGCGTCGAATTTCATACTTGCGTATATACAAAATATCGAATATATTGTCAATTCGTAGAAACCGAGGGCATTCTGCGACAACGCCAGCTGCAAGGAACGCGGCTCAATAGACGCCGCTGGAACGGAGGACAGGCTCATGGCAGAAATCACCGTTCTTGGTGCCGGGTTGGGTGGGACCCTTATGGCCTATGAATTGGCGGGCCAGCTCCGTACTGAAGACAACCTTAGCCTCATCAGCAAGGGGCCGGTATATCAATTCTATCCATCTAACCCATGGGTTGCGATAGGTTGGCGTCGACGCAAGGAGATCGAGATCGACCTTAAACCGGCAATGCAACGCAAAAATATAAACTTCATTACCGTTCCTGCCGCTCGCGTCGATCCCAAGACAAAGTCGATCCAACTTACCAATGGTGTGAAACACGGTTATGACTACCTTGTTGTCGCCACTGGCCCCGAACTAGCGTTTGATGAGATTCCCGGCCTGGGCCCGAATGGCTACACTCAGTCCATTTGTGAAACCGGCCACGCCGAGACAGCGTTTGAAATGTTTGAGCGCTTTTGTCAGAATCCCGGCCCGGTGATCATTGGCGCAGCCCCGGGGACGTCCTGTTTTGGTCCGGCCTATGAATTCGCTCTGATTCTCGATACCGAACTGCGCAAGCGCAAAATCCGTGACCAGGTTCCGATGACCTTTGTCACGCCAGAGCCCTATATTGGCCACCTCGGGCTCGACGGTGTCGGAGATACCAAAGGCCTTCTGGAAAGCGAATTCCGCAACCGGCACGTAAAATGGATCACTAACGCACGCGTTACGGATGTCCAACCCAATGTCATGGCTATCGAAGAACTCAACGAGGACAGCTCCGTCAAAACCACTCATGAACTGCCCTTTGCCTACAGCATGATGATGCCCGCGTTTCGCGGTGTGCCCGCAATATTCGGCATCGAAGGTCTGGTTAACGCGCGCGGCTTTGTGCTTGCAGACTCATACCAGCGGAATCCGACCTACCCCGACGTCTTTTCGGTTGGCGTATGTGTCGCGATTCCTCCGGTAGGCAAAACTCCAGTCCCGGTCGGCGTCCCAAAAACAGGGTACATGATCGAGTCCATGGTCGCGGCGACTGCAAAGAATATCGGTCTCCTCCTTCGCGGGTGCGAACCAGACGTCAGACCAACCTGGAATGCCATCTGTCTCGCCGACTTCGGCGACGGCGGCGTCGCTTTCGTGGCCCAGCCTCAAATCCCGCCGCGCAATGTCAACTGGGCCGCACAAGGCAAATGGGTACACCTCGCAAAAGTTGCCTTTGAGCGGTATTTCCTTCGCAAGATAAGGGCAGGAACCAGCGAACTATTTTTTGAACGTTATCTTCTCAAACAGCTCGATATTCCGAAGACACACCCTCCGAAAGTCCAATGAGAAGGCCGGCTGAACCGGAATTTTTTATGAATGACGCAACGTTAACACTGGTATGCCCTGCATGCGGCACAATCAACCGGATCCCCGCTGCCCGAATAGGCGCATCGCCCAGGTGCGGAACCTGCCATGCCGCGATCTATACCGGCCGCCCCGTAGACGTCGACGCCGCAGGTTTCGATCGTCATGTCAAACATGATCAGGTGCCGGTTTTGGTTGATGTTTGGGCACCGTGGTGCGCCCCCTGCCGAACGATGGAGCCATCGTTCATCGAGGCTGCGCGCCGCCTTGAGCCGACATTTCGGTTACTCAAGCTTAATGCCGACGGCGCTCCCGAAATCTTAAGCCGGTACGGAATCCGCTCGATCCCAACCCTGTTACTGTTCGATCATGGCGTTTTGCGCGCGCAGCAAGCTGGGGCAGCACCCGTAGACCGAATCATCAGTTGGGCGCGCGCCGAGAGCGCAGCGGCAGCGTGATTTTTACCTTTTGTTTAAACGGAGGCAGAAATGACTATCGATAGCGCGGTTCTCTCTTTTGCGGGTCTCGTGGTCTTACTGGGCTTGCTGTTGGGCTGGCTTGTGAACCCATACTTCTATCTCGTCTCGGCCTTCGCTGGCCTAAACTTGACCCAAGCCGGAATTACGGGCTTCTGCCCAGCCGCCATGATCCTCAAAAGACTCGGTATAAAACCCGGTTGCGCCTTCAAATAGTGACGGCGCTCGGGTGGTGGTGCCAAAAGCAGTAGCACCCTAGTTCTTACTCCCCGACCCGAGCGTCTGCTTCATCGCATCGCGCACCGTTGCCAATGCGGCATCCGCACGGCTTGCGTCCGGTCCTCCAGACTGGGCCATGTCTGCCCGACCGCCACCGCCCGCGCCTCCGACCGTCCGGGCCGCAGCACGGGCAAGGACCACGGCGTCCAATCGGCCCGTCAGGTCAGCTGACACTCCAACGACAATGCTCGCCTTATTCTCAGCTGTGGAAATCAGAGCTGCAACACCTGTTCCCAGTTTTGCAACAATCGATTCCGCAAGTGATTTTAGCTCTCGGGCCGGGACCGTGCCCACGTTACGCGCGGCAAGCTTGACGCCCTCGACCATCTCCAGGCCCAACGAGCTATCCGCTGTTGCTAATTTATGCTGCAGCGCGCTGATTTGTCGCTCCAACCGTTTACGCTCTTCAAGCATGGCGGCAATTCGCCCTGGCAAGTCCGTCGGAGACACCTTCAGCGCGAAAGTTGCGTCGGCCAGCAATTTTGCGTCCTCCTCCATCGCGTCGAGCGCTGCCTCGCCAACCACCGCCTCAATCCGCCGGATGCCGGCTGCAACACCTGTTTCCGAAACGATCCGAAAGGCGCCAATCTCACCCGTGCGCGCCACGTGGGTACCGCCGCATAGCTCGATAGAATAAGCGAAACGGTCACCATCTCCGGAGCCCATCGAAACAACGCGGACCTCCTCACCGTATTTTTCACCGAACAGCGCTATCGCTCCGCGCCCTACGGCCTCCTCCGGCGCCATCAGTCGAGTCTCAACAGCAGTGTTTTCACGAATTCGCGCGTTGACGGCCCGCACGACCGCCGACAGTTCTTCGGCTGTGATCGGTCGAGGTTGAGAAACATCAAATCGCAGCCGATCGGGTGTGTTCAAGCTCCCCTTTTGGGTCACGTGCGGGCCCAAAGTGCGACGCAACGCCTCATGCAAGAGGTGTGTCGCAGAATGGTGAGCACGGATTGCCGCACGCCTTTTATGATCGACCTCAGCGTGCACCGCCTGGCCGACAGTCATCTTCCCGTCGACGACACGCCCGTAATGCACAAACAGATCGCCCGCCTTCTTCTGCGTGTCTCTGATCTCCACCAGCAGCCCCCGCGCGGAGCAGAAGCCAGTGTCTCCAACCTGACCGCCGCTTTCGGCATAAAACGGCGTCTGATTAAGGATAAGGGCAATGTCCTGATCTTTGTCCGCGCAATCAACATTGGCGCCATTTCGTACGATAGCCAGCACGCTGGCATCGCTGCTTTCGGTCGAGTAGCCTAAAAATTCTGTTGCACCCAAGCGTTCCTTGAGCTCGAACCACACGTGCTCAGTTGCCGTATCCCCCGACCCGACCCACGCCGCCCGTGCACGCTCACGCTGCTCGTCCATCGCCGCAGCAAATCCAGCCTGGTCCACTTCCCACCCTTGTTCCCGGAGTGCATCCTCCGTCAGATCAAGCGGAAATCCAAATGTATCATAAAGTCGAAATGCCACATCTCCAGGCAATTTCTGGTCTGGCCGAAGCCCGGCAACCGCCTCATCAAGAAGCGCCAAACCGCGCTCAAGCATAAGCTGGAACCGGTGTTCTTCCAATTTAATGGTCTCGACGATCAACGGTTCCGCACGCGTCAATTCGGGATAGGCCACCCCCATCTGCCGGGTCAATGCCGGGACGAGACGACACATGATCGGCTCTCGTACTCCCAGTCGATGGATATGCCTCATCGCCCTTCGCATAATCCGCCGCAGCACATAGCCTCGCCCTTCATTCGACGGCAAAACACCATCGGCAATCAGGAATGCCGTGCTCCGCAGATGATCCGCGATCACCCGATGACTCACCCTTTGAGCCCCATCCGGGTCGGTATGAGAAATCTCCGCAGAAGCCAGGATTAAAGCCCGCAGTGTGTCAGTGTCGTAATTGTCATGCTTGCCCTGCAAAATAGCGGCAAAGCGTTCCAGTCCTAGACCAGTGTCGATCGACGGACAGGGCAGCGGTGTGCGTGAACCGCTCTCGGTCTCAAAATACTGCATGAAGACCAAGTTCCATATTTCGACGAACCGGTCGCCTTCTTCCCCAGCGCTGCCTGGCGGCCCTCCTGCGATTGAAGGTCCGTGATCATAGAAAATTTCCGAGCAAGGCCCACATGGGCCGGTCTCGCCCATACGCCAAAAATTATCATCGGTCGCGATGCGGATGATCCGTCTCTCTGGCAGCCCAGAGATCTTGCGCCACAGCCGGGCGGCTTCCTCGTCTTCATGATAAACAGTGACAAGAAGTTTCTCGCTAGGAAGCCCAAAATCTCGCGTTAGGAGAGTCCATGCATGCTCGATCGCCGCATCCTTGAAATAGTCGCCGAATGAGAAATTGCCGAGCATCTCGAAAAACGTATGATGACGGGCCGTATACCCGACATTGTTGAGATCATTATGCTTGCCCCCGGCACGCACGCATTTTTGCGCAGAAGCTGCGCGCTTGTATGGCCGCGTCTCAACGCCGGTGAAAAGATTCTTAAACGGTACCATGCCGGAATTAACGAACAGCAGAGTCGGGTCGTTGCGTGGCACCAATGGCGCGCTGGGCACAACCTCGTGCCCTGCACGATGGAAATAATCGAGGAACGTCGCACGGATATCGTTGCTGGAAATCATGGAGTGGAGCAGAGTCCTGAAGATTAGGGTTTTATCCCGAATACCCTAGGCACTCGCTCCTGTCATCTTGTAGAGGGCCGATTGGATCCCGGAGTAGAAAGTCGTGGCACATCCCACTCCGAAAAGAGCCGCCGCAGACGACATTACTCCGCAGCTTCAACCTCGCTTTCTGAAGAATCCGCCATTAATGCATTCGCTACAACACCCGCCTGCTCACGGATACGCGTATCGATCGCCGCGGCTATATCCTTGTGATCGCGCAGAAACTGCTTGGCATTTTCGCGTCCTTGCCCAATTCTTTGGTTGTCGTACGAGAACCAAGCCCCTGATTTCTCGATAATCCCGACTTTCACGCCAAGATCAATCAACTCGCCGACCTTCGAGATCCCTTCACCATACATGATATCAAACTCAACCTGGCGGAATGGTGGGGCCAGTTTATTCTTCACCACCTTGACGCGCGTCTGATTGCCTATCACTTCCTCACGATCCTTGATGGCACCAATACGCCGAATTTCCATCCGGATTGAGGCATAGAATTTCAATGCATTCCCGCCGGTGGTTGTTTCCGGATTGCCGAACATGACGCCGATCTTCAGCCGGATCTGGTTGAGGAAGATCATCATCGTGTTTGAGCGCGAGACGGAGCCCGTAATCTTGCGCAGCGCTTGGCTCATAAGCCTGGCATGCAAACCGACATGCGAGTCCCCCATTTCACCTTCAAGTTCGGCCCGCGGCACCAGCGCCGCAACGCTGTCAATCACGAGCACATCAACAGCGCCTGATCGTACCAGCGTATCCGCTATCTCAAGTCCTTGTTCTCCGGTATCGGGCTGCGAAATTAATAGATTGTCGACGTCAACCCCCAACTTCCGGGCATAGACAGGATCGAGCGCGTGTTCGGCATCGATGAAAGCGCACGTACCGCCGCGCCTCTGCGCCTCAGCAATGGCATGCAACGCCAAGGTCGTTTTCCCTGAAGATTCTGGGCCGTAGATTTCAATTACGCGCCCTCGGGGCAATCCCCCTATTCCCAAGGCGAGATCAAGCCCGAGAGAACCCGAAGGTACCGTTTCGACCTGCTCATCGCCGGCTCTAGCCCCCATGCGCATAATCGAGCCTTTGCCAAACGCCCGTTCAATCTGAGACAATGCCGCATCAAGGGCCTTATTCTTTTCCATCATGAAACTCCTTGTTCAGATCTGAGCGAATCGGCGAATCGTGGCTATCCGCCAACCATGGCACGGCGAGAACATAACAGCAACACAAACGGAGCGGATTTACAATTAAAATGTTCTCATAATGTTCTCAATGACTTGATCATGACGCTAGAGCCAATCGTTCTCCCGGACCAAGACCTCAATCCGTCTGGCTATTTCCGACATGGAAATTCCTTTACACCGCCATTCGGCACGCAAGCCCCGCAACGACGCCACACGCGCCGCCCATTCCGGATCAAAAATCTCCTCCAGGCGCTTTCTTATCACACTAGCCAGCCCCGGTGCTGCACCCGCCGTAGAGATTGTGATCAACAGCTCGCCGCGGCGGACCTCGGCCGCGGAATGAAAATCGCAAAACGCCGGCACATCCTCGACATTGACCAGAACCTTTGCAGTTCTCGCCCGTTCAGCCAATATCTGTTTTAAATCCGGATTAACGTCGGCAATCCATAATGCATGCAGCGATTCCAGCGTGTCAGCGTCCGGAAGTTGCTGCCGCAAGTATTGCCCGCTCTCGCTCCGCAGATCCTCGGTCGGCCTCTCCGCAAACAATAACGTCTCGGTTGCTCCTCCCGATCGCAAAAGCCGTAAACGCCGCAATGCGAGCGCCCCTTCGCCGCAGACGCCTAGCCGAACAAATTTTGGATCTAGAATGATGGAAAGCACGACCTGGTCACATCTGCCAGCGTTCCCGCTAACTGCCAGCGGAACCTCGATTCGGTACGGCGGTACAATACCCCTCGGCCCAAAGGTGCCGCACGTTCAGATCCGTTTCCTTGCAACCTGCTCACACCTCCTTTCTGCACCATGCGTCAAACCTGGTCCAGACCGCTAAGGTCTACGCCTTGTTTCAGCAGCTTGCGCCAAGCGGTGGCTGGAATTTGTTTTGCACACGTGTCGGTGCCGGGCGATGGAAGCCGGTATCCTTGCCCTTCACCTGCTAAACTCGGTGCGCCGCCGCGGCGCAACATTGAGGTGGCGCGCAAGCCCGCGATGTTTGACAAGCTGCATGGCAGCTACGTTCGTGTCGCCTCCGGGGGAGCATTGCAGGATAATCCGGATCAGGCACAATCCGGAGCAGACCAGAACCCATCGACTCGCATGGAATACTCGCACCAACAACGCACCAAGGTAATTACTGGCATTTTACTCTGCATTATGCTGGCAGCAATCGACCAGACTGTCGTGATCCCAGCGGTTCCGGCGATCGGTCGCGACTTAAAAGGCTTCGGCCACCTGTCCTGGATCGTGACCGCCTATTTGCTAACATCTACCGCCACAACACCGATCTACGGAAGGCTATCCGACCAGTTCGGCCGACGTCATACCTTGATCCCAGCAATCGCTCTGTTCGTGATCGCCGCATGCCTGTGCGGGATTGCCCAGAGCCTGGACCAGTTGATCGCCGCCCGCGCCTTGCAGGGTGCTGGCGGCGGTGGTCTTCTAGCAATTTCTCAAGCGGCGATTTCCGACGTCGTGTCCCCACGGGAAAGGGGAAAATACCAGGGCTGGCTTGCGGGCACGTGGGCCGTGGCCTCGATTTTCGGCCCTGTAATCGGTGGCTATGTCACGGATCATCTCTCTTGGCGCTGGATATTTTGGTTCAACTTACCGCTCGGCCTTGCTGCCCTCATTCTCAGCCAACGCGGGTTGCGGCTGCTCAATAACACGCCGCGTGGCGGTTCGATTGATTTCGCTGGAGCCGCCTTGCTGACATTGGCCGTCACCCTCGTTTTGGTCGGCCTGTCTTGGGGGGGAAAGCAGTTTCCGTGGATCTCGGCTCATGTGCTTGGTGCGTTTGCACTGGGTTCCATGCTTATTGTGGCGCTTTGGTACTGGGAACACCGCCCAGCGCTGCCTTTATTGCCAATGCGGCTGTTTGCTGATCCGTCATTCAACCGCCTTGTGGCTATTGGTTTCCTGGCGTCACTGGTACTGTTCGCTGCCATCTTTCTTCTGCCCCTCTTTTTCCAGCTGATCTTTCATGCCAACGCCGCGGAATCGGGATGGGAGGTCATGCCTTTCCTAGCGTCGACCACGGTTGGTTCGTACATGTCCGGTCAGTGGGCGCGCCGGAGCGGTCGCACCCGCTGGCTGCTCCGAAGTGGTCTAACGGCGTCCACTGCTGGGCTTGCCCTCATCGGCGCGATGCCTACCGATATGCCCCAAACGGTGTTCGTCGCTGTATCATTCCTTATAGGCACCGGCGTTGGCTTCGTCATGCCCTCGTCGCTCGTTGCGGTCCAGAATGCAGCATCACATGAGGATATTGGTGCAGCAACCGCTAGTCTTCTGCTGCTTCGTGCGATGGGCGGGGCCTTTGGTGCAACCCTCGCCGGCTCCACCATTGCGCTCCATCTCGGCACAATGGATTGGAATCCGGCAGAAGCTCAGGGCCGCGCAGCCGACTCTTCGACCCTAGCAGCGACGACAGCCTTCCACACTGCCTTTCTTCTCACCGCCGGTCTCAGTGCCCTGGCACTCTTGTTGTCTCTGAAAATCGCGGATATTGCCCTGCGCGATACCCTTGCTGTTGAGCCCGAACAAATAACTCATTGATGACAGGGTGCATCTTTTATCGGTGCCATTATTAGAATTCGGACACCCAGTCATCAGATTCGAACTGATCGCCCACGGCTACCGGCTTCTGGCATTCCGGCCAGGCGGACACCCGCTCGACTCGTCGATGCTCGATGAGAGTCCCTAGTGTTCGCGTTCCATCTGCTCTTAGCGCTTTACCAGTTTTCGCGTAGAAGAAAAAGAATGGGTCATGAAGATATCTGGCGAGCCATTGATACGCTTGCTGCCGAACGCGGTTTTTCGGTATCCGGTCTGGCACGAGCTGCTGGCCTCGACCCAACCAGCTTCAATCCCTCCAAGCGTCGCAGCCGCAATGGCCACCCGCGTTGGCCCTCGACAGAGAGTATCGCCAAGGTCCTTGCTGTCACCGGCGTCCCGTTCAACGTCTTCGCGGAGCTGATGGCGGGCGCCCGAGCCCTCCCCCATAGCTTTCGAGGCGGGGGTCAGGACCCAAACGTGTCCCTTCAACCATGTGCAACGGCTTTTGATGCAAGCGTCCGAATTCCAGTGACCCGCCTTGTTTCTACGGGGATGGACAATTATTTCGGCGATAAGGGCCATCCCGCCGGCAGTGGGTGGGAACGGATCAGTCTGCCGTGGGCGCCTGATCCAAACACGTACGGGCTGAGGATTTGCGGCAGTTCGCTGGAACCGGTTTATCGCGATGGCGATCTTGTCATTGCCGCCCCTCAACAAGCGCCGCGAATCGGTGATCGGGTCGTCGTCTGCCTGCGCGACGGTGAAGCCATGATCAGGCCTCTTATAAGCCTGTCAGGGCACCAAATAGAATTAGGATGCCTCTGCCGCGCACACGGATCGCGTGCCGTCCCAACGGCCCAGGTCGTTGTGCTGCACCGGATCATCTGGATCAGCCAGTAGCCGCTGGTTCGGCCTCATCTCCGCAAGATGCGCCAAAATGAATCGGCGGCCCAGACATGACGAGCAACATCGGTCAGATCCGAAACAACGCCGAACTGCGCGATCGGGCGGTTTGGAAGGCTCCACAATTGCCATTAGTGTGAGCCTAAAACATTTCCTGCTAGGCCATAGGCGCGTGATCAGCAAGTGGGCTAGACCGGATCGCCGAGATGGTCCACAACCCGCTCTCATGGAGAGCCGCATCGAGCGCTTATGCACAGCTAGTGGGCTACGGATGACCCACCCTCGCCGGGTCATAGCACGCGTATTGTCCGAGGCTCCCGATCACCCCGACGTTCACGAGCTTTACCAACGAACTCGGGCGGTAGATCCGCGGATTTCACTCGCCACCTTGTACCGCACTGTCCGTCTGTTCGAGCAGTCAGGAATTCTGGAGAGACGGAACCTCGGTAGCCGGCGGGCACGCTACGAACCGTCAGGAGAGCACGATCATTTTCATCTCGTGGACCTGGATAGTGATAAAGTGATTGAATTTGACGAGCCAGAAACCGAAGCCTTGATGCACCGCGTCGCTGCCCGCTACGGCTTCGACCTTGTTTCGCTTCGGATTGAACTTTTTGGTCGCCGGATCCGGCACAACACCGAATCACGCACTCCCCCCCAAGGCTCCTCCTCTACGACAAATACAGGCGACCAAGTGCGCTGATGGTACAGTCGACGGTCACTGACGCTATTGATTTCGGCGAGATACGGTCCGGCAACCTTGGCGTGCGGCTCGGCCACGACCAAGCTGATCTCGATGCCGTTCAGGCGCTTCGCTATCGGATTTTCTATGACGAAATGGGGGCAAAACCCAGTGCCGAAGCGCAGTTGAGCCGTCGCGATCGCGACCGCTTTGACCCAATCGCGGATCATTTAGTCGTGATTGACCACGATCTCGGCAACAGTCGTACGGCCATCGTGGGGACGTATCGGCTGATCCGGCAGGACGCCGCCGCACGTATTGGCCAGTTCTATTCGGCGGATGAGTTTGACCTCTCGGCTCTTGAGCGTTTCCCTGGCCGCCTGCTTGAACTCGGCCGATCCTGTGTGGATGCGGCATATCGTTCTCGAGCAGTTATGCAAATGCTCTGGCGCGGCATTGCGGCTTACGTGTTCCATCACAAGATTGATCTGATGTTCGGCTGCGCCAGCCTGCAAGGTACCGATCCGGACGCGCTCGCGGCAGATCTGACTTATCTCGCAACCCATCACCTCGCTCCAGAAGCAATCCGCCCGCGCGCCGTGCCATCGCGCTATGTCGAGATGCGACGTCTTCCGGATAGTGCGATCGACCCGAAGCGGGTATTAGCCGAACTACCGCCGCTCATTAAAGGCTATCTTCGTCTGGGCGGTTTCGTTGGCGATGGTGCCGTGATCGACTGGCAGTTCAACACAACGGACATCGCTGTCGTGGTACAAACCGACCTTGTGACCGAAAAGTATTATCGTCACTACGAGCGGCAAATACGCTGATTGGCCCGACGGGAGGCTTGAGACTTGGCCTCTCAGCAAACGCACGGTAAGTCATACATATGGACGACGACGACGACATCTCGCCCCTCGAAAGCATGCTTCCCTATGATCAATGGACGGCGGAAGCATTACGCCTTGTGGTTTTGCGTGCCCTAGAGCACGTCGCCGGCGAAGGCCTGCCAGGTGGACATCATTTCTTCATCACATTCCGGACAGATGCGCCTGGGGTGGCAATTCCAGATCGGCTGCGTGAAACCTATCCCTCAGAGATGACCATCGTCTTGCAGCACCAGTTTGGTGATCTCCGAGTAGACACAGCGGCCCGTCGTTTTTCGGTCAAGTTGTCCTTTGGCGGTATTCCGAGCATGTTAACGGTTCCCATTGACGCAGTCACGCGCTTTGTCGATCCCGAGGTGCAGTTCGCTCTACAATTTTTACCCGGGGACAATGAATCCGAACACGAAACCGCAGAGCGACCTGAACCTGAAATCGAAGCACTTCACCCCAGCGACGGCGAACCGGATGATGATAAAAGCGGCGGTATGGCTCCCGTTGTCAGCCTTGATGCCTTCCGTCGGCGCCCGCCAACCAAAACCTGACCTTGCCAATTACCCCCCTGACTTAGTGTTCGCTGCTGCAGGAATATCATGATGGACGCTTCTCCCAACAACGACTCTGAATATTGTCCGCTGTTCCAGCTCGGCCCAGACACCACGCCTTACCGTAAACTCGATATTACCGGAGTCTCGACCATCAACGCGGATGGAAAAACCATCGTGAAAATCGCCCCCGAAGCTCTGTCTACTCTTGCTTTCGAAGCATTTCATGACGTCTCGCACTTACTCCGTCCTAGCCATCTCGCCCAGCTTCGCGCGATCGTTGACGACCCCGACGCGTCAGAAAATGATCGGTTCGTCGCCATGGCACTGCTCAAGAATGCGAACATCGCGGCCGGGCGCGTGCTGCCCATGTGCCAAGACACTGGCACTGCCATCATCTTTGGAAAAAAGGGCCAACGCATTTGGGTGGAAGGTGACGAGGAGGCAGCTTTGTCGTTCGGCGTGGCTCGCACCTATACTGAAACGAATCTGCGTTATTCCCAGATGGCGCCACTCTCGATGTACGAGGAGTTGAACACCGGCACCAACCTGCCGATCCAGTTTGATATTTATGCAGCCTCCGGCGACGCGCACGCCGAGGAATTCGAACTGATGTTCGTCGCGAAAGGCGGCGGATCCGCGAACAAGACCTTCCTCTATCAGGAAACCCGGGCGATCCTGAATCCCGACAAGCTTCTTGATCTAATAGAATTCAAAGTGAAGAGTCTCGGCACCTCGGCATGCCCTCCTTACCATCTCGCAGTCGTGATTGGTGGTACATCCGCCGAGACAACAATGAAGACGGTCAAACTCGCCTCCACCCGATATCTCGATGCCCTACCCCTAGAGGGATCAAGAGGGGGTAATGCATTTCGTGATATCGAGCTCGAACGGCAGATCCTCGACATAACGCGTCGAGTGGGCATAGGCGCGCAATTTGGCGGCAAATATTTTTGCCACGACGTCCGCGTCATTCGCCTGCCCCGTCACGGGGCCAGCCTCCCAATTGGGATCGGCGTATCTTGCTCGGCCGACCGCCAAATCCGTGCGAAAATCACCAAGGCCGGCATTTTCCTTGAACGGCTGGAAACCGATCCTGCCAAATACTTGCCCGATATTGCCGAAAGCCGGCTTAGCGACCACGTCATACATATCGACCTTAATCGGCCGATGAACGAGATCTTGGCGGAACTGTCGAAGCATCCGGTCAAAACCCGCGTTGCCCTTAGCGGCACCATTGTCGTGGCCCGGGACATCGCACATGCAAAACTGAAAGAGCGCTTGGATCGAGGCGAAGGCCTCCCAGATTATTTCAAAAATCATCCAGTCTACTACGCTGGACCCGCGCGAACCCCGAAAGGTTTCCCTACCGGCAGCTTTGGTCCAACAACGGCCGGACGCATGGATTCTTATGTTGCCGAGTTTCAAGCGGCTGGCGGCTCAATGATCATGCTCGCCAAAGGCAATCGTTCGCAGGTGGTGCGTGATGCCTGTAAGAAGTTCGGTGGCTTTTATCTTGGCTCGATCGGTGGCCCCGCTGCTCTTCTTGCTCAGGAAAACATCAGATCGGTCGAACTCCTCGAATATCCCGAGCTTGGAATGGAGGCAGTATGGAAGATTGATGTGGTCAATTTTCCATCGTTCATTGTAATCGACGACAAAGGTAACGATTTTTTTGCTGGCCTTGCCTGATGAGCCATATCGAGAGAGCGAGTCCCGCCGGTTCCAGATGGCTTGTTATTCCAGAGCTGGGGCGCAATTCTGTCTAGCGGAGCGGGGCCACCTGCATGCTTTACTAGGCATCCCACCGACGGATATCCTAGCGAGCCATTCAAGTTTAGAGCGTGATTGGTTTAAGTTTGTCCATAACCATCATGCTTGAGGTAGTTTGAGCATTCCTGTGGTGTGACG
>DAIDMG010000017.1 GCA_027449105.1 Acidiphilium sp.
ACAATATGAACCGCCTGATCTTCCATGAACGACGCGCCGCCACAGGATAGCTGCGCCTAGAATTCCCGAAACACCCAGCAATGGGCACATCAGACAGCGCAATCGAGCCATCAAAGCCCGCCATTTACAGCCAATCCGATCCTCTCAGCCCAAAGCCGTCACAACACGCAGTTAATGGAGGTGCTCAAATGCGTATGACTTTCAAGTCTCATTCGCGGTCGTTACAGCGTTTATGAATGAAAAGACGTCGGGATCATTCAAGACGTTACCATCATGTGCTGCAGAAATCTCGTGTGTTGGCACTGCAACCGCGGGCGCAAGCGTGGCTCCCTAACGAATATAGAGTCGATCTTTCTTCCAGTTTCAACAGTTGCCCCATGCATGTTTCCATGAACAGTACAAGTGGTTGGGTTGCCCGCCAAACGGACCCAACGGAAACCCTAGGGGACGAAGCCAAAGTTCCGTTGCGCGATGCACCGAGGTGGTTGCTTTCCGATCTGGCACATCGTCTGGCGTTTAAAGGCCTTTAGGATTTCGTGTGGACGGACAACGCGGACATAGCGTTAGGACTGCACCTAACGTGGTTCAGCTTGACGTCAGGAAAACAGGTTGCATTCATTCGAATGAATATTCCCATGTTGGACGACATTCTCATGACAGAAGTGGTGACCACGCCGGATCGGTGGCATTCGTTGGCGTAGGCGTGATGCGTTCATTGAAGCCGTCGCTTCCTATCGTCACAAGATGCGAGATGTTGCCATAGTGAAGAGGGGTTTGGCGATAGAACATAATCACACGACCGTTAGGGCAGAAGCTCGCACCTTCCTCGAGGTACCCTTGCGACAGCAGCCGCTCGCCCGAGCCATCGGGGCGCATTACACCAATGCCGAAACCACCTGGATCCATGCGGGTGTATGCAATCATGTCGCCTTTCGGTGACCAGTCAGGCTCGGCATATGTCGCGTTGCCGTACGAAATTCGTGTTATGTTGGAACCGTCGGCAGCCATCACGAACAGTTGCTGCGAGCCGTCACGATCGGAATTAAATACGATCTTATTGCCATCGGGGCTGTAGCACGGCGTGACGTTGATCGACTCGGAATCGGTCAGGGCCGTCATCCGACGGCTGGCGAGGTCCAGCCGCATGATTGCGGCTCCGCTTCCTTGCGCAACCGAGAACAGCAGTGCCGCTCCATCGGGGCTGAAGCGAGGACCAAAACTGAGCGATCCGAATTCTCCTATAAGCTGGCGGGCGCCGGTGGCGAGGTCAAAAAGATAGACGCGGGGGCGATTATCCTCGAAGCTGACGAAAGCGAGTTGCTGGCGCGTTGGATTGAACTGCGGCGTTAGCGCCATTGCTCGGCCGCTGGTGAGGAATTGGTTGTTCGCACCATCGTAATCCATGATTGCCATTCGGCGGATCGGGCTCGTCGGTGTTCCGGTTACGGAGATATACGCGACACGCGTATCGAAATAGCCGGCTTCACCAATGAGTTGCTTGTAGATGTCATCGGCGATGATGTGAGCGATACGGCGCCAGTTATTGGCGTCAGTCGTGTAGGCAGTACCTTGCAGTTGCTGCTGGGACGTAACGCTCCAGAGACGATATTCGACACGGATCTTGCCGCCACCCTGATGCGTGGCTTGGCCGGTAACGAGAGCTTGCGCGCCGAGTATGGACCAGTTGTTCCACACCGGTATGCCCTTGACCACGGAATTTGGCACGAAGCTCGTGGGATCGATTGACCGGAATAGCCCACAATGATCGAGATCGGACGTGATGACGTGCGTAACCCGGTCCCCCAGGTCAGATGCGCCGCCGCTGGCGTTGCTCAAAGGGACGAGAGCAATGGGAATCGGTGCATTATGGGCGCCAGACACGTTGATGGCATTTGCGCCAGCGTTCGCACCGGCATTTTGTGCCCATGCCGTCATAGGCGCCACTAGTCCGGTAGCCCCCAACGCAAGACCTCCGCCAAGCATAGCGCGGCGAGAAAAACTGCCTAGTCCGGTACCCTGAAGGCCGTCGACAAGCGTTTCTTCAAAAGTGCGGCGCGTGGCCAAATTCCGGCGCGGGTGAATATTCATCCTGTACCCCTTGGTGACGTAAAACAAACTATGGCGTGAATCGGAAGACAAATTTTTGCGGTTGTCCAAGCATATAGGACGGCAGAGGTAACTTGGCACATTGATAGTTCTTCACCGCGGCGACAGCCCGCTGTGCGAACGCCGCGAATACGGGATTGCTCAGCTTGCCCTGATCGGCCGGAGCTACCTCTGCTTCACGTACAACCCCCGACGCATCAGTTATGACCTGCAACAATACCGAGAAATTGGAAACACCCGGCGCACCCGCGTCAATTCCCCAGCAGGGCTGTACTTCGCTGGCGATCGCGTCGCGGTCGCTCGCGGACAACCGGGAATTCGCCGTACTCATCCTGGCACCGCCACCGTTCGGAGCGCCACCTTGCTCCGGATTATACCGTGCCGTTGGCGCATGCTTCTGTTTTTCGAGTGAACGCAGCTTTTGCAGCGTGTTGAGAACCGATTGGCTCATTGGCGCTGGCTTCTTCACGGTGTGCTTTTGCGTGGTTGGGCTTTTTTCTGCCGGCGCAGGTTTCTGCTGTGCTCGCGTTCTTGTCGTCTTCGGCGGCACAACTTTCGGGTGCTCCTGCGGTCGAGGAGGGGGAGGAGGCGGAGGCTTTGGCAAGGGCTCGGGTACTTTTGACTGCGGTGGTGGAGGGGGCGGTGGTGCAGGCGGAGCCGGCAATTTGGGCGTCGGCTTTGGGGCTGGCGGTGGCGGTGGTGGGGGAGGAGGCGGAGGAACCTTCGGTTTCGGCTTCGGCTGTTGCTTGGCAAGCCGGGCCTTGTTGACGACAGCAGTATTGGCGGGCGCCGGGACTTTATTGTGCTGGAGAGCCTGCTGCGGCGCGCTGGGGCCAACGAGTGTCACGTCGACGGCTGCTGACGGTGGTGCATTCAATTTCTCAGTTGGCAGGGCCAGCAATGCGAGAAGAACAATCGCTAAGTGGGCTGAAGCCGAAATCAGCGCGCTACGACGCAGAGACGGGTCCATCGCCACGGTGGTTCAGGGCTTTGACGGGGTTGGCTGTTGTGCGAGCAGGGCCACCTTCGTGAACCCACCCTCGGTGATGGTCGCCATGACGCGCAGCATGGTGCCGTAGGAAACCGAGGTGTCTCCGCGCACGAAAATCCGCCGATCCGTGTTGTGCTTGGAGATTTGTTGCAAGGTGGCCACGAGATTCGGCAATTCGACTTTGGAGTTTTGCAGATAGATGTCGCCGGCCGAGTTCACCGATATGGTGATCGGCGTGGCATCGCTATTCACGGGCTGAGCATTAGCGTGCGGTAGATTGACAGTGACGCCCGAGGTGATCAGCGGTGCTGTGACCATAAAGATGATCAACAACACAAGCATTACATCCACTAACGGCGTAACATTGATCTCGGCCATCGGTTTGTACCGGCGACCACGATAGGACGAGCCGTTGCGGCTATTATCGAGCAGACCACCGGCCATTTTTATGCACGCTCCTCGGTTTGGCGTGACAGGATAGCGCTGAATTCGGCGCTAAAACCTTCCAGCCGCCCGGCGAAACGGCTGAGGTCTGTAGAGAGTTTGTTATAGGCGAGCACTGCTGGAATCGCCGCAATCAGGCCGACGGCCGTTGCGAACAGCGCTTCTGCGATACCCGGCGCAACGACGGCGAGGTTGGTGTTGTGCATGGCAGCGATCGCCGAAAACGAGTGCATGATGCCCCAAACAGTCCCAAAAAGCCCGACGAATGGTGCCGTCGCTCCAATAGAGGCGAGAAAAACCATGTGCCTCTCCAGGCGATCCATCTCGCGCATGGTTGTCACGCCCATGGCTCTTTCAACGCGCTGACCAACGCTCGAGCGCGCTACATCGGCGCCCGCGGCACGGGCGCTGCGTCGCCACTCGCCCATGGCGGCACCGAACACCGCTGCAAGCGGGTGCGCCGGCTCCGCTCCTTCGGCATCGTAAAGTTCCTCCAGACTGCGGCCCGACCAGAATTTATCTTCGAACCCGTCTGCCTCGCGGTTGATGCGGCGCAAAGTCATGGTTTTCTCGATGATTATGGCCCAAACCCAGACGCTAGCGAGCAGCAGCAGCACGATGACCAGTTGCACTATGAGACCTGCGTGCACGAACATGCCCAGTAACGAAAGGCTCGATCCCGGTGCTTGCAATCCCAAGCTATTCACAGCCTGATCCACGATCATATTCCTTTCGAGGCGGCTGCGCCGCCGGTTGAAATCAGCCCCATCTCACGCGTTCATGCCCGCGTCGCATCCCGCATTGCCGTAAGAGCACTGCGCACCGGTGTCGGTAAACGCGCCACACGTCGATCGCCGCTTATGACACAAGCGAGCAGCAGGTCTATCCGCGCCACGGCTGCACCGTCGATAGTCCGGATCGTTTGTTCCAGAGTTACCGACGCCGCGGTCACGGCCTGCGTACGCGTTTCGACGATCAGCCGATCATCGAGGTACGCAGGGCGCTCATAATCGATTTTTGCGCGTCGCACTACGAACATCCTGCCGTGCATCCGAATCATGTCTCCGTGCGCAACGCCAAGCTCACGAAGCGCCTCGGAGCGGCCACGCTCAGCGAAGCGCAAGTAATTCGCATGATACACGATGCCACCGATATCGGTGTCTTCGACATAGATTCGTATTTCGAAACGATGTATGCCTTCTTGGATCCATCGTGGCATGGGAGATTGCGTCGAATTCATCGCGCACTCATCAATTTATTCATGTTTCTGGCAGGTCGAGCGGCAGGTATGAGGGCTCGGGGAGCTCTGGCGGCGGAGCAATACCCAAATGCGCCCAAGCCGCGCGTCCAAGAACGCGTCCACGGGATGTTCGCGACAGAAAGCCTTCCTGGATCAGATAGGGCTCGATCACGTCTTCAAGCGTATCGCGCGGTTCAGAAAGAGCTGCCGCGAGCGTTTCGATTCCAACCGGTCCCCCGTTATGATTCTCAGCGATACGCAGCAGATATCGGCGGTCCATCGCGTCCAGACCGCAGTGATCAATATCGAGCCGGTTCAATGCACTGTCGACGACTTCCCGATCAATTATCTGCGCTGCCGCCACCGAAGCGAAATCACGGACGCGCCGTGTCAATCTGCCGGCAATGCGCGGAGTCCCTCGCGCCCGCTTCGCAATTTCGGTCGCCCCGTCAGGGTTAAGGTGCATTCCCAGAAGCGCCGCAGCGCGTGTGACGATGCGGGTGAGTTCGTCCGGAGTGTAGAATACAAGCCGAATCGGAATGCCGAAGCGGTCGCGGAGAGGGTTGGCCAGAAGCCCGGCACGCGTAGTCGCGCCGATTAGGGTAAACCGAGGAAGATCAATCCGTACTGTACGCGCTCCCGGGCCTTCACCGATGATCAGATCCAGCACGAAATCTTCCATCGCTGGATAAAGGATTTCCTCGATCGCCGGCTGCAATCGATGAATCTCGTCAATGAACAGGACGTCGCCAGCGTTCAGGTTGCTCAGGATTGCAGCAAGGTCGCCTGCTCGCTGAATAACCGGCCCAGAAGTCGCCCGGAAACCGACCCCAAGCTCATGTGCCACAATCTGTGCCAGAGTCGTTTTCCCGAGACCCGGTGGCCCGTGCAGCAGCACGTGGTCGAGCGGCTCCCCGCGGGCGCGGGCTGCGGCAATGAACACTGAAAGATTGTCCCTGCTCGCTTGCTGGCCGATGAAGTCCGAAAGAATCTGCGGGCGCAGCGCCGCATCTGGTTGCTCTTCGCGGCCAACGGCGGGTGATACCAACCGGTCCGGTTTTTCTGGGTCGATCATCGTGCCAGTCGCTTGAGCCCGTCGCGGATGAGCGCGTCAAGTGTAGCCGATATACCTAGGGTCTCGCTTGCTGCGGCGACAGCTGCCTCTGCCTCGAATCGTCGGTAACCCAGGTTGAGAAGGGCGGAGACGGCATCGCTGGATACATTTTGGGGGTGAGCGTTGTCGGTTGTCGCCATGATCGGTCGCTTCGAGGGCTGGGCCGTCGCGTAACTGTTCAGTTCTGTCGCGAGCCTCTTGGCAAGGTTTGGGCCAACCCCCGAGATTTTTCGGAGAGAAGCAATATCATTGGTGAGCAGCACGCTGGCAAGCTGATCCGGTAACAGCGCCGACAGCACTGCCATCGCGAGCTTCGGTCCGACCCCTTGGACTGTCACCAACTTGAGAAACCAGTCGCGCTCGGCAGAGTCGGCGAATCCATAAAGCGTGATCGCATCTTCACGTACCACTGTCTCGATCAGCAACGCCGCGGCGACGGGCGGTTTCGGTAGATTCCCAAGCGTTCGCGTAGAGCAAAAGACCACATATCCGACGCCGTTCACATCGATCAGGCAGCGTCCTTCTCCCGCCTGTTCCGCAATCCCGATGAGCCTCCCGATCATGCTGCAGGTATCCGTGAGGCCGTAGCCAAGTGATGCGCATGGCAAATTGCGACGGCTAGCGCATCCGCAGCATCGGCGCGTTTGAGCGCGGCTCCCGGCAGAAGGCGCCGAACCATCATCGCAACTTGCGTCTTGTCGGCCCCACCAGTCCCAACCACGGCACGTTTAACTGTTTTTGCACCGTATTCGGCGACCGGTACACCGGCCCGCGCGGGGGCAAGCAGCGCAACTCCGCGGGCATAACCGAGTTTCAACGTCGCGGTTGCATTGACATTGACATAAGTCTCTTCAACGGCAGCATGATCGGGCGCGAACTCGTTGAGGACAGCTGCAAGAGCCGCATCGAGCGCACACAGGCGCGCGGCTACGGCACCCGCAGAGTCGGTCGCGATAACCCCGTCGGTGATATGACGCAGTCGGTTCCCATCGGCGTCAATAATACCAAACCCGGTAAATCGGAGCCCAGGGTCCAGCCCCAGGATACGCAGGGTCGTACGTGAGCGAATCGGCATGATGTCCTTATAGATCAACCGCCAAGCATGAGCACGCATTACCCTTGACAGGCTAGACCCTCTTCGCGTTTTTCAGCCGCCACAACTGCACTTTCTTTTTGCAAATTCAGGAAAAGGTCGGCACTTTCCTGTGGAGCAGAAGAGACAGTTCTCGTCAGTTCGACAGAGCCTGCATGACCTGATCGGAGATCTCAAAATTAGCGTAAACGTTCTGAACGTCGTCGAGATCGTCCAGCGCATCAATCAGTTTAAGGACGTTACGCGCGCCTTCCTCGTCAAGGCGGACCTGCGTGGTTGGTCGCCAATCGAGCTTGGCTTCCTCCGGCTCCCCGAATTTCTGCTCCAGCGCATCCCGGACAGCGAAGAAATTGTCCACCGCACACCGAATTTCATGGGCGTCTGGACTCGATTCGACGTCCTCAGCACCGGCCTCGATTGCAGCTTCGAGCATGTCATCCGCGCTTGCTGCCTGGGCCGGGTACCGTACGACCCCTATTCGGTTGAACAAAAATGAAACTGAGTTTGTTTCGCCCAGGGTGCCTCCGTGCTTGGAGAAAGCGGCCCTTACATCCGAAGCCGTTCGGTTGCGATTATCCGTCAGTGTCTCGACGATAATGGCTGTGCCGGAAGGCCCATAACCTTCATACCGCACTTCCACATAATCCGCTGTGCCACCCGCACCGCTTGCCTTTTTGATGGCCCGCTCGATCGTATCACGCGGCATATTATTGCTCCGTGCCGCGGCGCAGGCTGCGCGGAGACGCGGGTTGGCCGCGGGATCAGGCAAGCCCTGCCGGGCAGAAACGGTAATCTCGCGAATTAGTTTCGCAAATTGCCGAGCTCGGCGTGCGTCTTGCGCACCCTTGCGGTGCATGATGTTCTTGAATTGTGAGTGTCCAGCCATGATCCAGTTATCGAAATCGAGGGTTCCCGGAATCGTCAACGAGGGCGCACATAGCAGTGCGGAACCGGTTTGTCAGGCACCCCTGCAATGTCGACCGTGCCTAGCACGTGCCTTATTAAGGAAGGAGCGTTCGGCTCGGCGACAGGCGGACACGGTGATCCAGGACTGGCCTGTCGCCCAGGGTTAGAACAGTTTTCTTGAAATCTTATTAAATATCCTCTGATCTAACCATAATGGATAGATTGGCAGGCATTGGTGAGGCGGCGGACGTTCTGGGCGTTTCGATCCCAACGCTACGCCGCTGGGAAGCGGCGGGCAAAATCGAGGCAATCCATACGTCCGGCGGTCATCGCCGTTATGATCTTGCCGAACTGCGGCCTGAATTATTCCGCGCCGCGCAAGAGGCCACCCGTAAGACAGTGGCCTGTGCCCGTGTATCCAGCCACGATCAGAAGGATGATTTGGAACGGCAAAAGCAGGTTCTGGAACTCTATTGTGCCCGGCACGGCTGGACCTTTGAGGTTGTGGCCGATCTTGGGTCCGGCATGAATTACCATAAGAAGGGCCTGAAGAAACTGCTCGCAGCGATCATTGACGGTTCCGTTGGGCGGCTCGTCATCGCGCATAAGGACTGGCTTTTGCGCCTTGGCGTGGAGTTGGTCTTTGCCATTTGGAAGGCCAAGAATGTCGAGGTGGCGATTCTCAATCAGGGCGAGGATACGAGTTTCGAGGAAGACTTGGCGAAAGACGTGCCTGGGATCATCACGGTATTTTCAGACCGGCTCTATGGCTCCCGCTCGGACAAGAACCAGAAGATGCCGGACGGTGTGGGCAAGGCCGTGGAAGAATCAGGCGGATGTTGATCGCGCACGGGATCGCGCTGGACCCTACGGACATGCAACGGACCTATTTCGCCAAGGCGTCCGGCGTGGCGCGTTTCGCCTATCATTGGGCGCTGGCCGAATGGCAGCGGCAATATGCCTTGTGCAAGGATGACCGGTCCTTCCCTGCGCCCACGGATGCAGGTGTATGGCGGCAGCTGAACGGTCTCAAGTGCGAACAATTCCCCTAGATGTTCGACGTGACCAAATGCGCGGCGCGCAAGCCCGCGTAAAACGGGGCTCACTGAAGCAGGAACCGGACAGCAAGCTCGCCGCATAGCTTTAATCAGCTATGCCCAGGCTTGCGTAGGTTCCGGAGAGCGGTTTGCGCTCAAGGGATACAGCTTTCTCTATCGAGGGGACGGGACGGTAGTGCGCTTGTTGCACCGGCATGGAGTTGGTGCCGAGAATTGCGCGGGACAATTACCCAGTCCCGATAGAGGCCAGTGCTTCGACAAGGCCCCCGGACTCGCCAGGGCAGTGCCGGAAACCCCAAAGAAAAACCATCGATCGAATAGGTTTCGCGAGGATTGAGGCGGCACCCGGAGTTTCTGGTACAGTTGTGACGAAGGAGCGAGTACGCGTGCCCGGCTTTCCCTATCGGGACTCTATGACTTGCAGAAACGGCGATCGCCCAGGCTTGAAGGGATCCACCGGCCCAAGCAAAAACCTTGAGACCGGAACCGATCTTTGTTCCCTTTCATCAAACGGAATCGTGGATTTGATTGACATCAACCGTTGGCTCAACACAAACACGTGACGCCACGAAAGTGTGACGACGATGTGCGAGATTTCCGAGCTATAATCAGCTTGTTCTTGGCGTTTGTGTGTAGGCTTCCAAACTCGCAGCCCCGGATTGCTCCGGGGCTCTTTGTGTGTGTATCATTGGTCGTCGGAATTACTGACTTTCGTGCGCGGACATGACTGTCAGCATTCGCGCTTCAACGACCGGCACCGAGGCGAACCCTGAACTCCGATCTCCACGGGCGTAGGAGCATCACCTCCCCGGTTCTTGCGCTCCTCGCGATACCTGTAGCGGCTCATCGCCGCGTTGAGATCGCGCCCCATCCGAATGCCGCACTCGCAAACCATTTCGCGCCGCGACTTGTCTTTCATTTCGGGATGGAGCGCGTTGCACAGGCAACGCGTCGGGCTGCCGGCAAACCAGCGGTCGATATCCACGACCCTACCGTCCGGGTCGTCGTGCGCCACGTCGCCGCGAAGGTGCGGCTCTACGCATGATATGCTGGCGGGCCGGCAATCGGATGGCGACCGTGCGGCGCCTAGCGCGGGACCATGAAATAGCCGAATCGTAGTCTAAGTGCGCCAATATTGGGCCGTTTCTGTGGCGGCCCGTTTCGCAATACCGCTACAAATCGGTTGGCCATATAACGTGGCGCGCTATATGTATTCACAGCTTATCCGAAGCTTCAGACGGAGATGAACACCCGCACTCTTCGACGGTGATGGCCGTCCGAGGGTTTCAGGCTTTCCGGTCGGTGGCGTTGCATAAGCTCGATATGCTCCATGCTGCGGCTATGTTGTCAGATCTGAAAGTCCCGCGCGGCAATCGCTTGGAAGAATTAAGCGGCGATCGACAGAAGCAGCACAGCATTCGGATCAATAATCAATGGCGTGTTGGCTTTGTCTGCAATGACGGGGCGCAGGATGTGGAAATTGCCAACTATCACTGAGAGTAAGCCATGACACGCATTCGTACCTCACCTGGTGAAGTTCTGCGCGAGGAATTCATGGTTCCGCTTAACCTGGGCAAAAGTGACGGCGCTCCCTCTGCGTGCACCCCGCAACACGTATTGGTGAGATTTTGCGTATCGATAGGCCGCGCGAATTCGCTTAATCAGATTTTGTGCTCAAAAAATCTGCCGAGAATGATAATCGCGATTTTGTGAAATCGGGGCTTTGTTGCCCCGGATGTTGCCCCGCGCAGCCAGAAACGAAGAAGGGGCTAGGCGAAAAGACACCTAACCCTTTGATTTCATTGGCTCCCGGAGTAGGACTCGAACCTACGACCGAGCGGTTAACAGCCGCTTGCTCTACCAGCTGAGCTATCCGGGAACTATACGGCGCGTCATAGCCAACGCTGGGAGCGATGGCAACTCCGTAATATGGAGTGGCGGTTGCATGCTGTCGACGCGTGATTTAAGCCCAGCGCCAGCCAGCCGGAGAGGAATCCGTCATGTCCGATATCGTTGACATTACCGCACGCGAAATCCTGGATTCGCGCGGCAACCCAACCGTGGAAGTAGAGGTTACGTTGGAATCCGGCGCGAGAGGCCGGGCCGCAGTGCCCTCCGGCGCGTCGACCGGTGCGCACGAAGCCGTGGAACGGCGGGACGGGGACAAAAGTCGTTATGGTGGTAAGGGTGTGCAAAAGGCCATCAAGGCTGTCGAGACGGAGATCTACGACGCGATCAGCGGCCTCGATGCCATGGAACAAGTCATGCTTGATCAGATGATGATCGATCTCGACGGAACCCCGAACAAATCTCGCCTTGGGGCCAATGCGATTCTTGGTGTTTCCCTCGCCATTGCAAAAGCGTCCGCTGACGAACTCGGAATGCCTCTCTATCGCTATGTGGGAGGAGCCTACGCGCGGACAATGCCCGTGCCGATGATGAACATCATTAACGGGGGCAAGCACGCGGACAACCCGATCGACATTCAGGAATTTATGATCCAGCCGTTGGGTGCTGCATCAATCGCTGATGCCGTACGGATGGGTGCGGAGGTCTTTCATGCGCTCAAGCAGCTGCTTCATGATGCCGGACACAATACAAATGTTGGCGATGAGGGCGGGTTTGCGCCAGGCCTAAAATCGGCCGAGGAAGCGCTGGCCTTCATGATCCGCGCGGTAGAGGCCGCCAACTACATCCCGGGTGAGGATATTGCTTTTGCGGTCGATTGCGCAGCCACCGAGTTTTTCAAGGAAGGCGCATATCATCTTGAAGGGGAGGGAAGGATCCTCGACGCTGCGGGAATGAGCGACTACATTGCTGGTCTCGTCGCAAGATTCCCGATCATCTCGATTGAGGATCCGTTAGCCGAGGATGACTGGGAAGGGTGGGCGCATTTCAATGCTGCACTCGGATCCAAGCTGCAAATTGTTGGGGATGATCTTTTTGTTACCAACCCTGAGCGCCTGCGTCGAGGCATTGCCGACAAATCAGCGAACGCTATTCTGGTAAAACTTAATCAGATTGGCACCCTGACTGAAACGCTGGAGACGATGGACATAGCCCACCGCGCTGGCATGGCCTGTATCGTCAGTCACCGTTCGGGCGAAACCGAAGACGCGACGATTGCCGATCTGGCGGTTGCGGTGAATGCGGGACAAATCAAAACAGGCAGCCTTGCCCGCGCCGACCGGACTTCCAAATATAATCAGTTGCTCCGCATTGAAGAGATGCTTGGTGATACGGCCCGGTTCGCTGGTCGCACCATTTTGCGATAGTCCAAGTGTGTGGTCGAAATGCTCCAAGTAAGGCGGCACGATGTCTGGCCGCTAGCGGAACGCCTGGGGATTCCCGAGATCTGATGCAATTTGGATAAAATTTCAGAGACAGCGAAGCGTTCGGATGCTGCCGCCCGGATATCAGGTTTCGGAGATATAAATTTGACGTGGATGATAAATAGGTGTGGTCAGTGATCTAGAAGCCGCTCGTCCATTACCTTGCGCGCCGTTAACGAAATGTTTCCTGATGAGGACGCCGCGCGAGCGTGGTTCGAGAAGGCTCGTTGGCCGCATGGCCCGGAATGCCCGAAATGCGGTTCAATCAATCATTCAGCTTGGCTCAGGAAGCCACGTCGCTGGAACTGCATGGGATGTCATCACCACTTTTCGGTGACGGCGGGAACGCCAATGCATCGGACGCATCTCCCGCTGCTGACATGGGCACATGCGATTTACCTGATCGTGTCCACGTCGCCCGGGTAGAATCCTTCAATGGGTACAAGCGCCGTACTGTCACCAGCGTGTTTCACTCGGTCTCGGCCACACATCTTGGACGCTATACCAGCGAGGCGACATTCCGCTGAATTGGTACGCCAGTTCCGCGAGCGAACGGTGCTCAGCATCCGATCCGGTGGGAGGGGTTCCATCGCCGATCCCCGATTGCAGAATCCATACTTCGGTGCGGAAACACGCAACGCGGCCCGGATGTCAGGTCAGACATGAGCACCAATTTTGGTGCTCAAGACGTCAACTTGATGGT
Organism: Acidiphilium sp.; assembly: GCA_027449105.1. Taxonomy (GTDB): domain Bacteria; phylum Pseudomonadota; class Alphaproteobacteria; order Acetobacterales; family Acetobacteraceae; genus Acidiphilium. Next base: position 12,988 of record DAIDMG010000017.1, read on the forward strand.
TCCCTCAGGTTTCATGACATCCCGGGATGGACATGAACGGCGCCGGGGGGAAGCTGGAACACGGACAGGCATGCTGAACCCACCGTTAGCACGGTGGCGATTTGCCCCTCGAAAACGGCAAGAACTGCCGATGCCATTGCGATCCGTACTAAAAGACTCGAGGCATGCATGATGCTGCATGCCGGGTTTGGGCATGATACCCGGCATGGCCGATGCCAAAGCTTCGTACCAGCGCGAGGGTAATGGACTTTTTCTTGGATTTTTCTTTGACACTTCGATAAATTCGGCCGTCTGTCGGTGGAGGGGCGATGTTCGACGGTAACGTAACGCCAGTTGCCGAGGTGCATGTACTCAGCAAAAGTTACGGCACGCGGTTGGCGCTCAATACCGTGTCATTCGTTGTCGAGCCTGGCGAGATTGTCGCCCTGCTTGGCCCGAATGGTGCAGGCAAAACAACCCTGATCGGGTGTCTGCTTGGAGTTCTTGCACCGAGTACGGGGGGTGCGAAGCTGTTCGGCGTTAAGGCCACCGAACTCTCACCGGCTTTGCGGTCAAGAATCGGCTTTGTCCCGCAGGCCATGACCGGTTTTACCTGGTTTCGGGTGGGGGAGTTGATACGCTATCTTGGGCGGTTCTATCGACGCGATCCTGGTGATCCTCCCGCATGGTTGCTGGAGTGGGCCCAACTTGACCTGAACGCGCGCATCAAATCGTTGTCGGGGGGGCAGAAGCAGCGCCTTGCCGTCCTGCTCGCATTACGGCACGAACCAGATCTGTTGATCCTTGACGAACCGGTAGCCAGTCTAGATCCGCAAGCGCGACGCGATTTCATGTTGCTTTTGGGGCGTTACTGTGCCGAACGAGGAGGGACTGCGATCATTTCGTCGCATATTCTGTCCGATCTGGAAAAAATTGCGACGCGGGCATTGTTCCTGCGCCATGGGACCATCATTCATGACACTCCGATGGCCCGTTTCCGGGAGTCTACGCGCTGGGTCAGTGCGTCGTGTGACTTTTCTACACTACGCGCGGCTCTCCCTGATTCTCTTGCTATTCTCAGCCAAAATCGTGACGCCGGCACAATCCTTGTCGATGGTTGGAACGAGGCAGTCGCAAATGCGATCGCTAACGCGTTGCGCGAACCGGCTAACGCGCGCACGCCGGATCTCGAGACAGTCTTTTTGGAAATGATGCGGTGACCCTTTGGGCAGCATTTCGCAACTATTTTACACCGGTGTTTCTGCGAGAAAATGCGCTGATCGTAGCGGCTTCGTTGATTGTTGCCCTGCTGGCGCTAAACGGGTTCTTGATGCGCGACGACACGCTGGCTGTTCTTGCAAACAGCAGACACGCTGTGTTCCTGGTTTGGGGCGCCTGTTGGATCGTGCCAGGCACGGTATACGCTCACTATTGGCGTCAAATCTCGACCCCGCTCGCGCCATCCATTCCCCGAATGATCGGAACGGAATACCGCGCGGCCCTGGTTATGACGTTGTTGGCGGTCTTTCTCATCGATGCGCCCTTCGTGCTGAGCGGCGCTCGATGGTCAGGCATGCTAACCCTTACTCTCGGAGGGATTGTGCTCAGCGGCAGCTTCATGCCGCCGGTTGCCTCCGCTCGCGGCATGCCAAGCAGCGCCTGGTTATGGATAACGCGCGTTCGCTTGGGGCTGCTTGCCGGTCTAGCCATCGTTGGCTACCAGAGACGCTGGCTTTTCCATATCCTTGAGATCCCTTCCGCCTTGGCGGTGCCGTTGGCAGTCGTATGCGCTGTCGTGCTGATAGCATTACTGTGGTTTGTACCAACACTAATGCGCCGCGTTATCGGACGATGGGAGCGGCACCAGGATGCACGTACGTCGTTTGGCGGCGGCAGGTTTGGCGGACTCGCGGCGATTCTTGACTGGCACCCCAAATTCTGGCCACACGCCCCAGTTCCAGCCCAATTCGCCCTTCCGGCCGGTCCGATTGGTATGGCGATCGCCACGATTTGGCAATACGGCATCATATTTGCAATTGACCTCACCATTTACCACTTTTCCGGCGACGCCCGAGCCGTCGGTTTGCGCGAGATCACCACCCAAGCGATGGCTTTGACCTGTGGCTTGACGGCCGCGCAGATGTCGCAGTCACTGCTGAACCGTTCAGGCTTCGTCCTGACCTATATTGCTGGTCTTTATGGCTCCCGACGACAGTACAGCCGATCTGTCTTTCGACATTTTGTTTTGAACGGCACCGCGCGCGGCGTCTTCATCGTGGCTGTCGGGTTGGCCGTTCCACTTTGGCTGCAGATGGTCACGCCGGTCGTGGCGGTGGCTGACGCTGTGTCAATAATCGTAATTATTCTGGGCAGCAGCCTGCTGGGTGCGCTTCCACTGCTCTGGTATGAATTCGGAGGGATAGGTATTGCCGCGTTTTGTGCGATGTTTGGCTATACGTTTTGCTATGGCGGAGTGTTCGCAGCGCTTACTGCAGAGCATTCACTTTCGTGGGAGATTCCGGCGACCACGGCCACGGTCGCTGGGCTATGTGGGTTTGTGATCTACCGGATTGCGCCCGCACGCCTGTCAGAAATGGACTGGCCGATCGAGTTTGAATAATCGGCATCAGGAAATAACCGAACAGGCCTCAGGTTTCGGCGCTTGAGACGCGTCGAGCGCGTATACGGCGTAGGCGGCGGGCATCGGAGTCCAGGATCAGGAATTCGATTCCGGACGGATGGCGGATGATTTCCCCACGAATGGGGACGCGCCCTGCAAGAGTGAAAACTAAACCGCCAATAGTATCGAGATCGGCGTCGCGCTCCTCCTCGGTGAGTACTTCGCCAAATCTTGCCTCGAACTCTTCGACAGGCAGGCGCGCGTTCATATCGACGCTACCGTCGTCCCGTTCGGTCAGGAGTGGGCCTTCGACCTCGTCGTGTTCATCGTCAATATCCCCGACGATCGTCTCGACCAGATCTTCGATAGTCACCAGTCCGTCGACGCCGCCATACTCATCGATGACGAGAGCGAGATGCGTTCGGCGCTGTCGCATCTGGAGGAGAAGATCCAGCACAGGAATTTGTGGCGCGACCATAAGCGGTTTGCGTAGAATCGCCGGCAGCGAAAATTGTTCGGGGGGGCCCGCATAGGCAACGATATCCTTTATGTGAACCATGCCCAGCACATCATCGAGATGATCCCCGTACACGGGCAAGCGGGAATGGCCCTCGGCACGAATTTGCGCGAACGCTTCATCGAGACTGACGTTTCCACGCATCGCCACAATATCGGCACGGGGGACCATGACATCATCGGCGGTTATACCACGCAGGCGAAGCACATTGGCGATCAGGGCCAGTTCCTGCCGGTCAAGACCCGTGCTGCCGGCTTCGCTTCCGATTTCAGCCTCGGCTTCCTCCATTAGTTCGCCGATCTGCTGACGCAGATCGGGCTGCTCTCGCATTTTATTGAGTAACCTGCCGAACCATGAGCCACTCATGGTCGCGTTTTCCATGGATTCGGGACGCCAATTTTTGATAGCAGGCGAGCTTCGCGTCTTTCCATAGCTACCGCCGAACCTGCGTGTTCGTGATCTTCGCCAGAGAGATGAAGTGCGCCGTGGATGACGAGATGCGCCAGATGATGTGCCGGACGTTTTTGCGTTTCCCTCGCCTCGCGCAAAACCGTGTCAAGGGAAACTATGATTGCCGGCGGAGAACAATATGTTAAAACATTTGTTGGCTTGTTACGGCCCCGGTCGCGGGCATTTAGTTTTCTTATCAGGGCGTCATTGGCAAGCACAATTGACGCCGAACAGCCGGTCAGTGCGAGCGCCCGGGCGACAAGCCGTTCCGCGCGAGGCACGTGCCATCGCCATCGTTGCTCGATGATTATGATAGCGTCATGCAACTGTGGGCCGCTGCGGCACGGACGACTGCAAACTTCTGATGAGGGTTGCATCACTGCTCGCGCTGGCGTTCCTCGGCAGCGTACGCGCGCTGGTCATACGCTTCGACGATGCGGGCAACCAGCGGGTGGCGGACGACGTCGTTAACGGCGAACCTTGCGACGCCAATTCCCGCAACGCCTTCAAGTGTTTCCAGTGCGTCAGCCAAACCGGAGCGCGTTCCTACGGGTAAGTCCACTTGGGAAAGATCGCCAGTGACAACCATATGCGTTCCTTCGCCCATTCGCGTGAGAAACATCTTCATTTGCACCGGCGTCGTGTTCTGGGCCTCATCCAGGATAACAAAAGCGTGCGACAAAGTGCGGCCACGCATGAATGCCAACGGTGCGATCTCGATTTCCCCGGCAGCCATTCGTCGTGTCATTTGGTCACCGGGCATCAGATCCTGTAATGCATCGTAGAGCGGCCGCAGATAAGGGTCGACCTTTTCTTTCATATCACCGGGCAGAAAGCCCAAGCGCTCGCCCGCCTCGACGGCGGGGCGGGAGAGCACGATACGGTCGACGCGGCCGGTGCCAAGCATCGCTACAGCCTGTGCCACTGCGAGGTAAGTCTTGCCGGTTCCCGCAGGACCGATGGCGAAAACCATCTCGTGGCGGCTGAGGAGATTGATATAGGCAGTCTGACCGGGGCTGCGCGGACCGACGACCCCCCTGCGTGTACGAATTGCCGGAAGATCGGAAAGCGGTAGTCGCGGCTCGGCTGCCGGATCAGCCAGTCTCGCGGCCGCATCCACATCTGCGGCGCCAATCGCTTCACCGCGCATCAGGCGATGATATAATGTGGAGAGCGCAATTTCGGCCGCTTCCACTCGATGGGCTTCCCCAGTAATCGATACGCGGTTCCCCCGACAGGCGAGGCGCACCCCTAGCCGTTGCTCAATACGGGCAAGGTTGCGATCATGGTCTCCAAGTAGAATGGAAAGTAAGGCGTTATCGTCGAAAGTAAGGGTGCGCGCGAGCTTGGATGCGGAGGCGGTGATCTGGTTCAAGCGGCTTTGTGCTCCTGTTCGTGTGTTAAAGCGGGTCCGGTGATGGTACCGCCGACGATATTTGCCATGAGCGAGTTCGGGTTGGCAGCCGTAATCGTGACTTCGTGGATTGTACCAGGCCCAATTTTCTGGTCTGCGACAATGACGGGCTGCAGATACGGTGAGCGTCCGGCGATCTGCCCTGGATGCCGCCCCGATCCAGTGAAGAGGACGTCGAAGCGCCGACCGACTTGGGCATCGTTGAACGCATGTTGCTGATCGCGGAGCAGAGTCTGTAATTCCTGGAGGCGCGCATCCTTTACGGATTCTGGTACCTGGTTTTCTGCGCTGGCGGCCGGGGTGCCGGGGCGCGGTGAAAATTTGAAACTGTAGGCGAGCGCAAACCTTGTCTCGCGGACAAGGCGCATGGTTTTCTCGAAATCCGCATCCGTTTCGCCGGGGTAGCCGACGATGAAATCGCTCGAAAGCGCGATATCCGGTCGCGCAACCCGCAAATCATCGACGATTCTCCGGAAGAGGCGGGTATCATGACGTCGGTTCATCGCCTTTAGGATCCCATCCGACCCTGATTGGACCGGCAGGTGCAGGAACGGCAGCAGCTTCGGGTTGTCCCGATGCGCCGCAATGAGCTCCATTCCCATGTCTCGCGGGTGCGAGGTCGTGTAACGCAAGCGAGCGAGATCAGGGATTTCGGCCAATTCTGAAAGCAGTCGCGCTAAAGACCATTGCCCGCCGGAAGGAGCTTCGCCATGCCAGGCGTTCACATTCTGTCCAAGCAATGCAATTTCTCGTGCCCCTTTGGTCACAAGAAGGCGCGCTTCGGCGAGGATCGCCGCCGCAGGACGACTCTGCTCTTCACCGCGTGTATACGGGACAACGCAAAAAGTGCAGAACTTGTTGCATCCCTCTTGTATCGCAAGAAAAGCTACCGGGCCCTGCGACGCTTGATCCTTCGGCAGGAGTTCGAATTTCTGCTCTGCAGGGAAGTCCGTCTCGACGACCGGCACGCCGGTACGCGCGCGACGGGCAAGCAGTTCTGGCAAGCGGTGATAGGACTGAGAGCCGATCACCAGATCGACAAATGGCGCGCGGGTCAAAATCTCTGTGCCTTCGGCCTGGGCCACGCAGCCGGAGACAACGATCGTCATCGCTCCATCGCGCGCCTCCTTCAGGGTACGAAGCCGGCCAAGTTCGGAGAACAGCTTTTCGGCGGCCCGCTCGCGAATGTGGCACGTGTTGAGAATCACGAGATCGGCGTCCGGCCCGGTAACGCTGCGAAAACCCAACGGCCGCAGGACATCCTCCATTCGACCGCTGTCATAGGCATTCATTTGGCAGCCCCAAGTCATCACATGGAGTGAGCGGCGGGGCGAAATCTGCGAATATGCGTCAGGACGCGCGTGCGCGCGTGTTTCGTTGTGATCGGTCATTCCAAAACATCCCGGCTGGTCATTCGCCGGTGGATGTGGCGGAAAGGCGAAAGGGTCAAGCGCCTTATCGTGATTCTATCTCCAATTGATCACTGAACGTATGTCGGGATTCCAAACCCATTCTGTCAAGCTTTTTCATTCGGTCCGCCCGTCGCGAGCAGAGATCTTCTGATGAAAACATCGTCAATACGCCCTTGCCGCAACTCTGCGGCCCGGTTCTCGATGGTTGTTTCCAGCGCGCGGCTAAGTTCTTTGCGGCCTATTGCTGGATCGACAGGTTCGTCAAGAACAACTGTCGCGCGAAGATTGTGTTGACCGATACGGGCATAATGCGACGCAATTTCCATGTCGCCATACCATGCGATCAACGGACGATTCCGTCGACAGACCGGCAGGCCGTCAAGTTGATCGAAAACGATCGTAACCGGCTGAACGATCGGAGGCTGCGGCTGCTCCGCAAGCGCCAGGAAGCTGGAACGGAACGGCAGAATCCGCGCACCATCAGACGTCGTGCCCTCTGGAAACAAAATCAGATTGTCGCCGGCGTTCAGCCGCCTACCGAGTTCTGACTGCTCGCGTTTTGTGCTCGCACGTTGCCGACTGACAAAAATTGTTCGGCCGGCGCCCGCAATCGTACGGACGATTGGCCAGCGGCCGACATCGGCTTTGGCAATGAAGCACCCCGGCAATACGGCGCCGAGCACTACGATATCCAGCCATGAAGCATGGTTTGCAACGAAAACGACCGGTCGTCTGTGGTTGCGTGCAACGGTGCCTACAACGTTGATTCTGATTCCCAGAATCGACGCAACTCCGGACCAATACCGTAGCGGCAGGACCACCTTAGCGTTGCCTGGTCGCCTGTTCAGGACAAGCTGGGCCGGGAGGACCGCCGCTGTCCACGTCAGTATCGCCAGCAACCGCGAGAAAACGACCAGCTGGCCGTGGAGTTGGGCGATAGTTGGACGCTTGGTCATACGTCGAACCGACGCCGGGCCCTGTGTCGGGAGGCAATGGCGGGTCCTTGCGCGTGGCCTCCAGCGCGCATCAGGAAATGCCGCAGGCACCCTCCTTTGCGGGAAGCTAGCGGTGCGCCAGAAGTCCAATCATGGGCTGCACGGCCAGAGCACCCCAAACACGGTGCCCGGGTGCTTGACGGTATCAGTTCAGGTTGTGTTCGCCCCACCGGGCCAGGGACCGGATCGAAACGGGCCTTCATGTATTTACCCACAAGGATTGCCTAAAAGTAAAGCCGTTGCAGGGTTCGAATGTAAGCGACTACAGTCGTGGTTCCAACACCACCGGTGTGTCTTTGCCCGGTTCCAAGCCGGCGGTTTTGCCGAAGACTGGTCTTTTGAAAATACCCCGAAGCGCTCCTTGTTGGGCCTGTCATCGCTGATGCATCCGCGCATTGAGCGTTCTACGCTGACCCGCACCAGCCCGGAGAGCGACAACATCACAGCACGCCCGCAAATTCAACCACGCGCAAGTACAGGGCAAATGGCGTGGAAAAGGGGGCGCCACGCCTGTGCCAGGCAAGTGTGGCCCCTTCTCGTAATGCTCGCTGACCGCTTTGTGCAGGTCTGTCCAGGAGACTAGACTGATACGGGTCGGCTCGCGCGACCACTTATTGCTGCGAGCCGGCTGATTTCATTTGCAACCTGGGCTGGGTCTCGAATTCGATGCATGAAATTTGTCCGCAGCACGGTTTCCGCCCGCGCGAGATCAATGCCATCTGGGTCGATCGACACGATTCGCCAGCCGGAGACTTCAACGTGACCCATCGCGGCAATGCGGTCAATGTTCTTCACGGCCGTAGAGTTGAGCGTTGCAATCAGCGCCGCGCTGGCCGCATCGAAGGCTGCAACGATACAGGCTTCTGGTGCCAGTTGATCTGGCTTGAGAGTCATGGCCCTTCCGAAGCCGCCCACGTACCGGGCCTCGGTAACTGTAATCCGAAACAGTCCGAAATCGGCGAAATCGATATATTCTGCGGCATATGGATGGATTGAGAGATAACGGGCCCGAAGACATGGGTCATCAGCGCGTGTTGCTTGGCCGACGAGGGACAGCCGCGGGGCGGTCTGCGGATTTTGCTCTTTGTCGGGAAGTGGTCCCACCAGCATCAAAGCGCAATGCGGATTGCGGTTAATCGCTTTGGTATGGGCGGAAAGTCGTGACAGCAAAATCACGGGAGCGCCATCAAGGGCGACCGCGGGCGTCACCAACGCAATCCTCGGAACTCCCTTGTCGACTACCGCAAGACTGCCCATTCGGCATCCTCGCAGCAGCCCAATCGCCTCGCGGTTTGCGTCCTTGGCTCCATTCGACGCCGTCTTATCCTTGCTATCGTCACCCACCACTTGCATTGTCCTTCCGTTCCAGTCACGTCTCGGCGAATTTCTCGCCATGTGATATGCGTCAAAATAAGCACCATGAAACACACAATTGCCCTGGTCGATGATGACCGCAATATTCTCGAAAGCGTCCAGATGACGCTGGAGCAGGAAGGATTTCAGGTTCGTACGTACACGGACGGCGAATCGGCCTTGCAGGGGCTGACGGCCAAACCGGCAGATCTTGCGGTTCTCGACATCAAGATGCCGCGCATGGACGGGATGGAGTTGCTGCAGCGCCTTCGCGCGCGCTCAGCAATGCCGGTCATTTTCCTAACCAGCAAGGATGACGAGATAGATGAACTGATGGGCCTGCGGCTTGGCGCCGACGACTATATTACCAAGCCGTTCAGCCAGCGCCTGTTACTCGAGCGTATTCGAGCCCTGTTGCGCCGCAATGAAGCAAGTCGGGCAGAAGGTTCGGGAGCCGGCCCGTCGGGCGTTATCGTGCGAGGCAATCTTACCCTTGATGAAACCAAGCACCAATGCCTGTGGAAAGGCCAGGATATTCAACTCACGGTCACCGAGTTTCTGTTGGTAAAGGCGCTGGCTGCCCGCCCCGGAATGGTCAAGTCGCGCGATCAGTTGATCGATGCGGCGTACGGCGAAAACGTCTATGTCGACGATCGAACGATCGACAGCCATGTTAAGCGGCTACGCAAGAAATTCCGTACCTGTGATGAGGAGTTCGATCAGATCGAGACGCTTTACGGCATCGGCTATCGGTACAAGGAAGCCTGATGAGCGGACTTCTCCGGCGCCGGCGGGTTTCGCCGCTGCTGGGGCGCATTCTACTGGTCAATGTCCTGCCGATTGCGCTGATCGTGGCCGCGCTCCTTTATCTGGATCAATATCAGCGCGGATTGATGACGGCGGAAGTGACAGCACTTCGGGAACAGGCGCGAATTTATGCGGGTGCTTTGGCCCAATCTGCAGTTCAGACCAATGCCGCTAACCAGCCAGTGTTGAATCCTGACTTGGCGCGACCGCTTTTGTATCGACTGATCGAGCCGACGCCGAACGCTCAGGCATTGATCTACGGACCTGACGGGCAGGTTATTGCAAACTCTCGGACGCGGGAAGGACCGGGAGGAAGCATCATAACCGAAAAATTACCGCCTGCTGAGCCGCGTGGTTTATTCGCCCGCGCGGTTAGTATGCTGTACGACCAATTTCTCGCCTTTCGTCCGTCTCCCGGAGAAACTGGCGGCGAATCTGCTGAAAGCGACAGGCATGCTTGGGAGCCGGACGTTCGTGAGACGTTGCGCTTGACCACCGAGACAACGGCGAAACATGAAGCCCCGCCTTTTGTTCGCCGTGCGCGCGACGGGCGCCTTCTGGTGACCGTCGCCGAGCCGATTCTGCGGTCAGATCGAGAGGTGGGCGTAGTTCTGCTAACGCGCCGCGCTGACGAGGTCGATCGTGCGGTCTTTGCCGTTCGAGTTTCAATTCTCGGTTTGTTCGGTATTGCAATTGCGCTGACGGTGTTGCTTTCGTTGTACCTCGCCCGCACAATTGCAACACCGCTGCTTCGCCTCGCACAATCGGCCACCCGCCTGCGGGAAGGACATACCGCCCTCGCTGAACCGCTTCCGGTCAGCATTGTCTCACGAGAGGATGAGATTGGCGCCCTGGCTCGTGCTCTGCAGGATTCCGCTCAGGCACTCTGGGCGCGCATGGATGCGATTGAGCGCTTTGCTGCCGATGTCGCTCACGAGATCAAGAATCCACTATCCTCGATTCGCTCCGCGATCGAGACGATTTCCCGCATGGACGACCCCTTACGTGCCTCGCGCCTCCTTGACGTTATTGGTCAGGACGTTCGCCGACTGGACCGGCTGATCTCCGATATCAGCGACTCGTCGCGTTTAGATGCAGAAATGTCGCGGACCGCGATGGAGAATCTTGACTTGGCGCCCATACTGGCGGCTCTTGCAGACATCCATGAAGCGACCCGCAAACCTGACGAACCCCATCTCATCGTTGATGCTCCCCAAACCGGGCTGAGCGTTCGCGGTGCCGAAGGCCGGTTGGTGCAGGTTCTACGAAACCTGATTACCAACGCCGTCTCCTTTAGCCCGAACGAAGGCAAAATATGGCTTCGCGGGCGGACGACCGGCAGCCTGATCGAAATTGCAGTTGAGGATGAGGGGCCAGGCATTCCGGACGCCAAACTTGATCGCATCTTTGACCGATTTTACTCTGAACGGCCCGAGGGGGAAGGCTTCGGCAGCCATTCCGGGCTGGGCCTCTCGATTTCCCGACAAATTATTGAAGCACATAATGGCCGGATCATGGCAGAAAATCGCCGCAATGCTGCCGGTGCTATAACCGGTGCGCGTTTTGTGATCCGCCTGCCCGCACAGCCATGATTCTGCCTGTCAGGTGCCCCCGACAGGCAAGGTATTCCGTTAGAGGCTCGTCAAAATTTTGTGTTAACGATAGTCCTAATGCCTCGCGGCGACACCGCATATGGACGTTGCGGGGAGCCGGGTTCGTTTAGCACCGATCGTCGGCTAGTTGCTGGGGGCGTTCGGGATCGCATAGACGCCTTTGAGAGAAGGTGCCGATGGAGCGAGAATTGCCATAACCCGTCGATGCGTTTCGTCATTCTGCACGACAATTTTTTGCCCGTAACCGCCGTTCTGCAGGGCTGATCCTGCAGTTTCTACTGTTATTCCCTGAGTATTCGACACGAGCGACACCGGTTCCCCGACACGAACAGCGACAGGGATGTCGACATCACTTTCCGTTAGCGGGGTACCCTTCAACAAAGTGATGCGGGCGGCGACTCCTTCGTTAATTTGAAAGGGACTTATGGCCTGACCATTCAAATCGTCGATGGGAAGAGTCTTGTACGCAACATCCCGCGGTGGGACGGTGTGCCCGCCGGGAACGGCGTGAATTATGACGGGGACGCGAACGACCGTGGGTACCGACAAACCGACGTAAAGCGTCCATGGGGGCTCCGAACACTTGACCGCAACGGTTTTGTACTCATCGGTACCGGAGAGCCATGATACGGCCAGTCGTGCCAGGCATTGCGGCATCATCCGCGCGCCCCCGGCATGGATCTGCGCGGTCCTCATGTGAAGCTGGGATCGGATCGCTTTCGTGACGGCGGCGACATGCTCATGAGTCGTTGCGTAAGTGAGCGCAGGGGCGGCAGCGCCAAGGACAAGTCCGACCATAACGCAGGCCAAGCTGCGCATCAGGCAACCTTTCGCACGGCGAAATCGGGTGCCTTAACCAGCCAGTCGTAATCCGTGGTATCGAACCATAGGTTGTCGAGGGAGGATGGAGAGGGAAGGGCCGACTCCCGTACGTGGCGTTCAATCGCCGAGCGCCAGCGCTCCGGGCTGTCTGATCCAAGATAATTGCGGACCGGAAGTCCGTCGCGCGCGGGGCTTTCGCGCCCAGCCAGCAGGATGCATCCTGCCGCGGCGGCCATCATCAGGGTATAATCATCTCGCCACTTTGATCCTGGGGTCGGACGGATGAAAAAACGTGGGCTGAACTGCCGGAACAGACCAAGCCACTGCTCCTCAAGGACTACAGGTTTCACCTGCGCGACGTAGCCCGGAAGAGGCAGATCGGCTGCACTAATCGCGATCCAGTCGACCACCTCTTTGGTTTCCGCGATGACCGATGGTAGCCAAGGAACATCGGTGCCCTCGTCGATCCACATTACGGACGGCTTGGTAGTCGCCGCCACTACGTGCCCGTCAAGCCAAAGCGACTTTCGGAGCTTGGGTTGGAGGGTCTGTACCTTTCTGGCGCCGAGCGTTCGGAGCACATTAGCGATTCCTTGCGACGTTGCGTAATGGCAATAAGCGCTCTGAACAAGCGATCTGGTTTCAGGCGGCGGCGGTTCGGTCCAGACCGCTTCGAACGGGAAATGGGATTCCGAACCAGGAAGCACCGGTTCATAGCGTGGATTGACACGGATCCATCGGCGTCCCTGCGCGATCGCTCGGCCGGCAGAAGCATAGTCAATCGGATCAGGCGAAAACGAAGCGCACACACCGGCGTCCAGTCGAGCATTCCGGAGCATGTCGATAATCCGGCCATCCTCTAATCGCCCAGCAGCGGAAAGCAAAACGCTCCGTTCCGTGTCGATCAGGCCGAAGCGCCCCTCAAGAAGCAGTGGATCGCCGATCATGGACATGGAGGGATGGTGACTGTCCGGCCGGTAAGGCAGCGTTAGAGCTGCGGCCGGCTCGTGATTTTTCTCGCTTGCGTAAGTCCGCGGAACTTCGACGGACACTCGAGGGGTCCACAGCCGCAGCCGCCGGCGGGCTTGTGTATGGGCAACGCCGTTGCAGATTTCGGTCCACGAAGTGGCTTCCCCATTCAGGGGTGGAGCGTCCGGATGGATAATGACCATCGGTCCGTCAACCCCATCCACGGCGTGCGTTGCTGCCAGCCATCCCCCGGGCCCCGGGTTTTTGCCATCCCTGTTTGCCCCGATCCGCATGGCTGCTCCGAACAGTAGAGGCCCCAACATTTGAGTCGCACCATTCTCTTCGGCCCAGAACGTGCGCGCAGACACAAGTGCGGCGTCAGGGACGGAGTGCACCATTGCCAACAGAGTCGTGGGCGCGTCATCGCGTTCGGGGTGGCCTGCAGGGTCCACCACGAGCACAGCATGGCCAGGCTGGTTGGTTCGAACTGACTGGATCCGCGCTCCCATTGGCCCGACAAGGCGGTATACCCGGATGTTGGGATGTTCGTGTACGACCGCTTCTTCGGCCGAGCGGAGAAACTCTGCGACAGCCCGATCGAGTTGGTCCTCGTCGGCGACGGTAAAGACAAGGTTGTCGTTGGGGCCGAGTATGGGGACAAGTCTATTTGTCGCATCCAGTACCTGCCGTAGGGTTCGGCCTTCGACGCACAGCATGATCGTCAAGGGAAGGACCTGTTGTGCCTCGGCGCCATCATAAACCAGCGCGAAAAGCCCTGGGATGCCGATCTCGGACTCTGCCACTCGGGCTGCAACTCTGCACCGCGCAAGATGCGCGCCGATGGCTTTCATCGCCGATTGCATGCTCGTCTCGATGGGCGTGGCGTCGCGACGTGTATGATGCCCTCGGACGAAGAGCGCCTCGGGCAGGCGTACAATTCGTGCGCCGATTTCTGCGATTCTCAACTGGACATCATATTCCTCGGCCCCAGCCAGACTGTGATCAAAGCCGCCGATATGTCGCAGCGTGTCAACCGAATACCAGACCCAATCCCCTACAAAGCAACTCTCCCGTAGCCGGTTGATATCCATGCTCGGCTTTGCCCGAATAACGTGGCTTTCTCCGGCGGACACAATTTCGTCGGTGTAAATCATGGCGGGCCGATCCAGCGTGGAAAGAGCGAGTCGGGCTATTGCATCGGGTTCAACGAGGTCACCTGCCGCAATCGCGGCCACGTAAGCTGTCTCGACGTTAGACATCGCCCGGTACAGCTCGGCTTCCATGGCGTCGGCAGTCGTAAAGAAGCGCTCGAAAACACCGAGTCCAAAACTTGAATCCGCGGCTTCAGATACGGCGTAAATGCAAATTGAGATGGGCATGAGCCACCCGTTCCGCAGGCTGTTCACGGTTCGGACGACCTGCTCTGCCGCCACCTCGGGCTGAACGACAATGATTACGGTTACCGGTCCACCGCCTGCCAACCCTTCCGCTTCCATCCGGCGGCGTATCCGGTTTCTTTCTGCCTCGTCCCCTCGCTCGGCTGGCCGAACCGCATGAGTTGCGGTGTTGCCGACGGTGGCTTGCTGTGCCGCGATCGCTTGTGCCAAGCTCACCATTTCGCCAACCCCACGCGCAGAGCGGTTGGAACTTTTGCCCATCTCCTTAAGGAACCGGGCCATTTCCTCAACCTTCCGGCTGAAATGATCCCACGTGTCAGGATTGGAGTTTTTGTCCTCGATTGCGCGGGCGATTTCCGCCACGAGATCGCCCACCGCAGGATGAAGATCTACTCCATCAACCCCGGCCGAGCGGCGCAAAGCCTTGGTTACGAATCCCACGGGCACGGAATTGGGAGGGCTAATACCCAGCAAATCGAGAGCCTCGTGAACTGTCGCAGTTGGGTCTGCGAGAAGATCCTCGTAGAAAACCCATGTGCGCGGGAAGAGACGCGAGTGTCGTTCTGCTTCGGTAATGTAACTGGCCCAGAGTAACAGGGCGTGCGCGCGGCTAAGGCCATTCTTCTTTGCCTGACTGGACGCGATTTCGTACGGGCTGCGGTGTGTATGAAGAACAACGGTTGCGTATCCAAGACTTTTTGCAGCTTCGGCGTAAACCGGAAGGAGGCGGCATATGTGGGGATGTTTAACCGCAACCAGCGGATCATTCTTGAATTTGGGGGCCAAGTGTTCGGACAGTTGTGATACATAGAGGCTGACCCCTGGGCGCCTGAACCAGTCCGGAGGGGTGTGGCCAATATCTGCCCACGGCATCTCGAGAAACTCGAACACGCGCATATCGAAACGGATAAGGTCGGTTGACTCGAAAAAGCCCCTGGGATTGTGTTCGTTGGCGTCGGCATCGCCATGGATGGTGATACCAAGATCATTCAGGCTCCCACTCAAAGCCGACGTGCCGCTTCTATAATATCCGGCAATGATGATCGCCGTTTTGCCGTTGCTCATGAAACCTCTGTTATGTTAGCTCGGTGGCCTTGGGATCAGGCGATGAACGAAAAGAGCGAAAGTTGTTGGACCGAGCTGAAAGCTTTGAGGGAATCCTGAAGCGCGGCGGTCTGCTGTTCGATTTGCGTCAGCGTCTGAGGAATATTTGCTCCGACCAATGCGGCTGCATTTGTCTGATCGGCCGTGCTGAGTGTAGTGTCCGCTGCCCCAGACTGGGTTATAGACTTCAGTATCACGCCCGCTTTTGCGCTGGCGCCTGAGAATCGGCTCTGATATTGCACGATGCCGCCAAGTGCATTTTCCAGCGTTTGGCGTGTCTGGGCCATCTGAGCTGAGGTCGATCCCGGCGATGACAGTGCAGATTGAATGCCGGACACAAGTGAGAAGATTGATTGGGGACGTGAGGGAGCGATAACAAAGGTGTCGCCTGCATTGGGAGCGCCGGACAGTTTGAACTGAATTCCGTCAAGATTCAGCATCGCACTGTTAGTTGACGTGGTTACGGGTCCCCCTCCGATTTTTATGCCGCCTTGAGTGGCTACGTAACTTTCCGTTCCGCCAGATGATGAAAATGAGACGGTAATGGCAAGATTGCCGGTTTGAAATGCGCCTGCAGTGGCTTGGTTCGATACCCCTGTCGCAACCAGAGTTGCTGTTCCCGTGTTGGTCGTTCCGGCGCTGACCGATGCAAATCCATTGCCGCTCGGGCCGTCCATAAAGACGGCTCCGTTCAACGCAGAATTGACCGTGACTCCAGGCGAGATTTCAACACTCGAAACTCCCTCGTTCCCATTATATGAGACCGATCCGGAACTGTTCTGACTGAAGGGTTCCGTCCCCTTGGCGGTCCCAGAAAAGACAAAATTTCCTTGCGGGTCCTGGCTGTTGGCAAATGCGAGCAGCTGCTGTCCTATCTGTCCGGCCTGTTCGGAGAGAGCCTGGTAATTGAGACCGGATGTGGTCGCGTTGATTGCCTGAAGTGCGATGCTCTGGAGCTGGTCGAGAAGCGTCGTTGCTTGACCCAACGTCGACGTTCCCGCCTGGAGGGTCGCCTGTATGTTCGTCTGGCTATTCTGTTCGGCTGCCAATTGCTGAATTTGTGAGTTGTCTTGTGCTGCGCCAATATAGGCCGTTGCGTCGGCACCAGCGGAGTTCACGGCTTTTCCGGAAGCCAGTTCGGATTGAAGCTGCTGGAGCTGTGTTTCCTGCGTTGTGAACGCTGCGGCAGAGTTGGTATAGAAAGTTGATTCCATCGAACGTTCCTTTAAACAGCCTGCAGGAGTGAGTTGAACATTGTCGCGGCTGTTGCAATAACTTTGGCCGCGGCGGCATAGGCTTGCTGATATTGCAAGAGGAGGGTTGCCTGCTGATCAGGGTTGACGCCGGCGATTGCGGCAAGCGAATTCTGGGCTGTCTGCAGGTTATTGGCGCTGTTTGAGTGCATGGTTTTTGCAGCGGCGGATTGTGCGCCGTTGAAGCCGATGATCGATAGAATGGATCCCTGTAGCGAGCCGCCCGGAAGAGCCGCATTCGAAGCGTCCCACAACTGTGCCATGCGGGACGCGTTGGATCCGCTGTTCAGGCCGCCGGGCGTCAGTGAAACAACATCACCTGCGGCCGGTGTTCCGCTCAGATTGACTTGCCAGTATTCGCCAGCGGCTTTCGAGCCTGACGGATATGCAATTGCGACGCCGGTTCCACCGCTCCACGTTCCACTTGAGACCGTAGCTCCCCCTGCTGTTGTGATCTTGTACGCGGAGGGCGACGTAAAGGTCATGACCAGGGATTGGCCGAAGTACGAACCGGGGACAACGGCTGCGCCCGCGGTTGGGTTAGCAAGAACAGTGTCGCTTGTTTCTGTCACGGTCCCGGCATTATTGTTTATCACCGCCCCGCTTGGGGAAATGGTGCCTGACGTTACCGCGTACGGGTCTGCAACCGCGAGCACCGCCGGATTCGTTGATGTGAGGGCCAATCCGGCTGCGGCCCCGGGAGTGGGGTTGATCTGAAAACCGTCGCCTGGCTTCGGCGTGCCGGTTACTGCGATACTCATGCCGTTCAGTGTCAGGGTTGGCCCGGCGCCAAGACTGTAAGTCTGGTTTGTGTTCGGTGTGGTGGCGGTCCAGCCGCCGGGCCCGAACGTTAGTGTGTAGCCTTGGCCATTCGGCGGCAACTGGGGCGCGTTTGTTATCGTGACACCCAGCGTGGCTGATCCCGTGTTCGTCGGGGATGGTGTAACCGTAGGAGCAGGAATCAAAAAGAGGGGAGCGCCTTGTTTACCAGAGCCGTTCAGGCCTTCGGCCTGCGCTTGGTTCACGAGCCCAGTTAGTGCTCCTGCGAACCAGTTGAGGGACGCTAATGCGTTTGAAGTCGCCGTGAAACCGGCCAATGATCCACCAAGGGATCCGCTGGTGTTTCCGAGGTTTACGGGCACCTTGTCAGCCCCGGCGGTGACGACGGGGCGACTTGATGGCGTTGACTGTGTAATACTCAGCAACTGGGCTCCGCTTTGGTCGACGAGAACGGTACCACCAGTGGTAACCTCGACTGCTCCGTTCGATAGCGGAACGGTCGAAATCGATACGTACTTGGCGAGTGCCGTGAGGGTGGCTTGTTGCTGATCCAGGAGAGTGTTGCTGTTCGGTGACGCCTGGAGCGATTTGTTGATGGCTGCGACCTGTCCAAGTAACTTGTTGGCGTCTGCAACCTGCTGCTGGAGTGAATTGGATATTGTTGCAAATTGGGTGTTCAGGCTTCCAGCGGCGCTTTGGAATGCACTGACCAGCGTCTGGGCATCAGCGATCACTGTGCTTGCTTGCGCGGCATTCGTCGGTTCCGAGGCGAGCGTGGACAGGTCGGCGAAAAAGGTGCTCGCAGTACTATGGATGTTTCCGTTACCGGTGAAGGCCTGATCGATTGTGGACAGCGCAGAGGCAAGGCCTTGAGCCCCCTGGCTTGTGGCGGTCGCTGCATAGACACGCGCCGCCGCGAAGCCGTCGGCGGCGCGCCGGACGGCCGCCGGATCCAATACTCCGCTACCTGCCCCGGACGAAGAGTTGCCGACGGTTTGGGGCGCAAGGGTCTCGACGGCGTAGCCGCTGGTTGCCTGGTTGGCGACGTTGTTACTAACGGTCTCGGTGCCTTTCGAGAAGGCGTCAAGACCCGAGAGCGCGGTGAACATTGCGCCGGTTAGACCGCTCATGAGCTAATTCCTAAACTTTGAAGCACCTGATCCATGATTGGCGACCGTGCGATATCAATAATTTTTTGTGCGTAGGCGTCATCTGTTGCATATCCACCGCGGGCCAGTCCCGCGGCAAACTGTTCAACGGAACTGGCGCCGAGTACATCGCGAAATCGTGTTTCGAGTAACGATGTGAGGTGGCCAACCGCCGATGAAATCGATGGATAGGTCGCGAACGACGCCGTCGCCGGTATGAGGCTCCCCTCGACCATTTCCTTTGTCGGAAGTGATACCGATGCCTGGCCGTTCACAGCTTTTATGCCGAAGAGGTTGTTACCCGGGATGGCGCTTCCCCAACCGGTTTCCAGCGCGGTCTGCGCGAGCAGGCCGACAGGAGGTACGTCGAGCTTTAGAGCCGCTTGTTGCAAGTCGGGCCATACTTTTTGGGCAAACGCGATTGCACGGTCGAGAATGGTTGAAGCTTTGACCATGGCGCTTCCCTGAATTCCGGGGCTGCCCTTAACATTGGCAAGGGTTCGGAGGGCTTCAAGCGACGATCCGGCCAGAGATAGACTATCGAGCGGTCGCGAATTTTGCCCTGCAGACGGATTTGCTTCCGTAAGCTGGGCAACGATGTCATGACGCAATCCTCCATCCGTTTGGCTGAAGACCGAGCTTGCGACAGCATGCAGGGCAATGCCATCGTACACGTTCGAGCCGGTGCCTAGCGCGCTGCTGGGTAGCGCCGTTGCTGTCATGCCCGAAAGCACCTGTTCCCATAGCATTGCGATGAGCTTTTCTGCCTGCGCGGCGACCGATACACCGTTGACTCCAGAGCTGCCAGGAGAGGCGGGGGCGTGAACGAGCATCAGATCACCTTCAGATCGGCTTTGAGCGCGCCTGCCGACTTGAGGGCTTCTACTATGGCGATCAGATCGCTGGGGCTCGCCCCGATTTGGTTGAGAGCTGCAGCGACTTCAGCCAGTGTAACCGCGTGTGGAAGTGTCACGACCTTTCCACCTTTGCTTTGCCGGGCAGAGATTTGGGCATTCTGGACGCCAACTGTTCGTCCACCGCTAAACGGATTGGGCTGACTAACGGCATTATATGCCTGGATGGTGACGGTCAGGTT
>DAIDMG010000018.1 GCA_027449105.1 Acidiphilium sp.
CTCGCTAAAAGCACGAAGCGGTATGTTCATGGTATGTTCTACCTATCGTGGAGCGCTTAGTCAACCAGAGAGTTCCGGGCTCTTTTATTCGAAGGCGCCAAAGTTTCCCAATGCGAGGCTGAAAGCGCTAACGGGTTGGTAAAGATATTGGCTGCTGATGCAAGCTTCGCGTGCTGCCCACCGAGCATTTGGAAAAACCGGAGCGTTACCGAGAGCGTTCGGCCACAATTGCAATGGTGGCCACAATGGCTGCAGCGAGGCCTGAAGCGGCTCCCATGCCGAGCGCCCATCTCGGCCCGAAATCATTGGCAACCCAACCGATGATTGGCGCCCCGACAGGCGTGCCTCCGAGCGTAATTCCGACGCGCAGTGCCATCATGCGTCCGCGCATCGCCGGGTTTGTCGAAAGCTGCACTAGGCTGTTCGTTGTGCTTATGAAGATGAGGGTTGCGATACCGATGATCGCGAGCGCACCACCGAAGGTCCAATACGTGGGGGCGATGGCAGCCAGTGCACAGCCTGCCCCGAAGACAGCGGCGCCCAAAAGCAACATTCCAAAGCGTGGCCTGACTTGGCTGGCCG
The DNA here is from genome assembly GCA_027449105.1 of Acidiphilium sp. Lineage (GTDB taxonomy): Bacteria > Pseudomonadota > Alphaproteobacteria > Acetobacterales > Acetobacteraceae > Acidiphilium. The sequence goes on from DAIDMG010000018.1 coordinate 583, forward strand.
TCAACAGCGCGCCCGCAACGGTGCCAATGGCCATGATCGAAGATAGCAGTCCATACCGCCGTGCGTTTGCGTGAAAGACCCTGACTGCCATGGTCGAGATGAAAATCGGGAAGTTCAGGCCGAAGGTGCCGATCAGAAACAACATGATCAAGATCGCCTTGAGGTCGCGGCGTCCCCAAACATAGCGAAGCCCTTCGATGAAGTTGCCTCGTGCATGGTGGGCCCTTGCGTTTGGGTGGAGCTCGCCGACACGCAACAAGGCGAGGGAAGTCAGTACGGCGATGAACGACGCTCCGTTGATCAGAAAAGCCCACCCTGTTCCGATGGAAGCGATGATTAGGCCTGAGACGGCCGGGCCGATCATCCGGCCCGCGTTGAACGATGTTGAGTTCAGTGCAACTGCATTGTGGAGGTCCTCATCTCCGACCAGCTCCGCCACGAAGGTCTGGCGCACTGGCGCATCGAACGCTGCTGCGGAACCAAATACAAAGGCGAAGATGTATACCTGCCAGAGCCGGACGAAGCCGGAGACTGTGAGAACGCCGAGCATCAGGGCCAAGGCGCCCATGATCGCCTGCGTGGTGATCAGCAGCTTGCGCTGATTGAAATGGTCGGCGGTAAAGCCGGTCCAGGGCAGAAAGAGCAGCTGCGGCCCGAATTGCAGGGCCATAACTAATCCCATGGCAGAAGCATTGTGATGAGTGAGCTCCGTGAACACCAGCCAATCTTGGGCAGTACGCTGCACCCAGGTGCCGACGTTCGAGACAAAGGCCCCAGTGGCCCAGACCCGATAATTGAAGGTGCGCAGCGACCGGAACACGCCAAGAGCAGAAGTCGTCATGTGCATCCCAGCATATTACCAGTATGGTAGCGGCCAATATGCCGCGGCCGTCGTATAGGCGGTTCGAACGTTTGCAGCACGGGACGTTTTGCTGCCGCGCGCATAATTCTTCGGCCTAAAGTAGCCGGGACAAGGAATTAGAATATAGCCTAGAGCCATGTTTAAAAGAGCGACGCAAACATATGAGGCATCGGTAAAGAGGACTCTCCGCCTGGCAGTCCGCCAAATAGCGTCATGAAGAAGCAGTTCCGCGCGAGAAGGCGTGCCGAAGAAACAGGACGAGAGCATAGAGCGTGGCACGCTAGAGATTCTTTGGTTGGCGCGGACTAAGAGTTCCCGGGCTCGTACCGGCTGCAGGCCTCAGCAATGACCATCTGGGTGACGTGGCGACCGGGGTAACCGACTGCGGACGCATTCCCTCGGTGTATGCAAGACTCGATGCTGTGTCGTTCCAAGCGCGGGAGCAGCGACCCTTGAGAGAGGGGAAGATCTCCAATGCGTCCCTTTTTCCGTAATCTGTGCCGGCGCTTGCTGAGCAGGCCGCGGAGATCCTGTGCCAACTCCGGAAGCGAGCCCACGGCTCCGTCGTCGGTTTTTGTAGCCGCCATATTACGCAATCTATGACTTATGTATCTAAACTGTAAAGTTGGCTGCTCATTTAGCCGGCATTTCGCCTGCCTGTGTGGGTTTGTTTTGGACCAAGCGTAGCATGTGCTTTCTGCGTGTTATCTGAAGGCCCGCATTGCCACGCGGCGGCGGAATGCGAAAGATCCTACATCAACCCCGTTGCGAGGAGAGGCAGGAAAACACAAAACCTCTCGGTAGCTGCGCGGCTTCTTGTCCCGGGTGGGTTCGGCTGCTTTGGCATAGAAGAGTTCCGTCGCGCCTCTCGGCATTTATCCCGATGGGTAAGACATCGGAATTCGCTTCCACATGGTCCCGGTTTTCATTTGCCACGGCGTTTTGGTATGGAGGTCATAAGTCGCCACTCGCGAATTCCAAGCCATTGTATCGCGGTTGCGGCGGGTGCTTGTGCCGGGTATGGTATCCTGATGTTCGCTGGATAGCGGCTGCAGTTCGGGTGCCTGCCGATTTATTCTTGGCGAGACGTTCACTCGGTACTTCTCTGGCGCAGCAGCGTCCTCATCTTCGAAGGATGAACCATGAGTGGCATAGCACCTGGCCCCGATGGTAGACTTCGATGTCGTTGGTGCGTCGCGACGGCGGACTACGTGCGCTACCACGATAGGGAGTGGGGATTCCCAGTCGATAATGATCAGCGTCTGTTCGAAAAGTTGTGTTTAGAAGGCTTTCAGGCAGGTCTGAGCTGGCGCACGATTCTAGCCAAGCGGGAAAATTTCCGCGCAGCGTTCAACGGGTTCGATTTTCGAGCGGTAGCCCGCTTTGGCAAGAGCGATGTCTCAAGGCTGTTGCAAGACGCTGGCATCGTCCGCCATCGCGCTAAGATCGAGGCGGTAATCAACAATGCTCGTCGAGCCGAGGAGTTGGTCGCCGAGGCAGGCTCTCTGGCAACCTTCATCTGGAGCTTTGAGCCGGTCTGGACCGAGCGGGCGAAGCTGCAGGCGATTTCCACTGTTCCGGCCGCAATCGCGCTTTCAGAGGCGTTAAAGCGACGCGGTTGGGCATTCGTAGGCCCAACGACCGTGTACTCGCTCATGCAGGCGATGGGGCTCGTTAATGACCATGCGAAGGGATGCGTAACCCGTGCGGACGTAGATCATGCGAGGGCTGTTTTTTGTCGGCCTAGACAACTTGTGTAGCGATGGCAGATCCGGATTGGCACAACGGAGCAGCGGCAGATCTTGGGTTGATCGATGCCGCGGTTTCGTTTCCGACCCTTGCGGTCTGCTGCCCTAGGCCACCGACAGGATCAAATTAAATGATTTTTATTGAACCCGATGCTGGTCCCGCTCCGATTATCGCCTTCATTAAGAGTTCTCATGGGCCGATTGACATTGAGATGTACTACCTGGCTAGCGGCCCGATCCTACATTCGATGGCCGCTGCCCAGCAGCGAGGTCAGCCTGTGCGAGTGATCATCGATGGGCGACCCTACAAGATGCCGCGCCACCTTGTTGCAAGGGAGATCGCCAGGATCAAGGCAACGGGCGCCGAAGTCAAGGTTGCACCTCCCCGGTTTGATCAGGCTTTCCGCTTTGATCACGCCAAATACGCGGTGACATCCGCTAGGGCGCTGATTGGGACCGCGAACTGGGATTACTCAGCATTTCATTGGAATCGCGAATACGTCTTGACGACGTCAGACCCGTCTCTGGTTCAGGCTTTGCACATCGTGTTTCGGAGCGACTGGGATGATCGAAAGGCCGGTCGGCAACCGAGGCAGATGGCGCAGCGCCTAGTGTTGTCGCCGCGGTCGGAAGGTAGGCTAGCTGCGGTCATTGACCAACCCGGCAAGGTAGATATCGAGATGGAGGAGCTTGGTGCAACTCCCGCTTTTCTCGGGGTGCTGGAACGGAAGGGTCGTGACGCTAGGATCATTCTTCCCGCTAGGTTGTCATCGCGGGACGAACGAAACGTCGTTGCGCTGCGGCAAGCTGGTGTAGAAGTTCGCGAATTGCCTATTCGTCCAATCTACATGCATGCAAAGATGATCGCGGGCGACCGTATCGGCTTTATTGGTTCCGAAAATGTCTCAAAGGCGAGTCTCGATCACAATCGCGAAATTGGTGTGATTGTAGAAAATCACACTGAATTGTCGAAACTACGACATCAGTTTAAAGAGGATTGGGAGGCTGCGGTCCAATAGGCGCCATCCGGCGATCTTGATCTGGCCCGCAGGCCGTTTCACGGCAGCACAAAGAAATCTACTTGCCGATTTCAACCACGCAGCCTTGAAACGTGACGCATAACTGAAGCGTTTTAAGATGCTAGAGATTTCTTTAAACGGCGTAGAGTAATCGTAGGTGCAATTCAAATAACACGCTGTTTAAGCGGATGCGAGAAGGGAGGATGGTCGGTGACATGTTTGAAAATGTAGGTATTAGACCACGATGTTGTGGTCGGGCGCTTTTTTGGTATAGAAATGTGCTTATCCTATCAAATAGGAGCAAGTTAGCGGGCTGGTTCGGCGATACCGTTTTGGACGAAGCTCGTTGACCTAGGGAACGAGGAGGCGCTTTCGATTCCTCTGCCACACCGAGTGGCTTGGGAAGCTAGTCTGTAGCCCGCGATGAACGTAGCGCGCAGATGCTGTTCGTGATTTTTCAGCCAGTTTGTAGGCTTGAATGCTTAGTAGCCTTTATGATGCAGCGAGCGAGACAGCCGACAACAGATTGGTTTCTGCTCCCCTTAGGGATAGCTTAACCTGCAAAGATTGGTGAGGCGGCTTTGAATCGTGCCATGAAAAGACCGGACTTGCATTCACCGTTCGTAGGAGTTGCCTAGGCAGGAGGCGCCATGACGTCTATTGAGGCGAATCTTCGCTTGGCTTTGCATGATGATGTTCCCGCGATTGAGGATATCGTGAGGGCTGCCTATACTCACTACATTTCCGTTATCGGGCGTAAACTAGGTCCTATGCTGGATGACTATACAGTCCTTGTGGCAAACGGCCGGGTGTTTGTGGCGGAAATGAATGGTACTGCGCAGGGTATCCTCGTACTGATCCCGCAAGATGACGCGATGCTTCTGGACAATATCGCGGTTGCGCCTCAGGTACAGGGGCGAGGTCTTGGAAAATATATGCTACAGTTTGCGGAAAATCTTGCCGTCAAAAGAGGCTACAATGCGATCAGGCTCTATACGCACGAAATGATGATAGAGAATATTCGCCTCTATAAACGGATTGGTTACTTCGAGACCCATAGAGTCGAAGAAAAGGGATTGCGGCGAGTCTATATGCTTAAGCGGCTGAGCATCCAACGAATTTGGCTAGAAAGTTAACTAATTAAGTACCAAAAGAAATGCGAAGCATCTGTCGATCAGATGGCTTTCTCTGTTACGGCGAGTTACGCGTGACAAAGAGGATCGGTTTTTCGTATATCGGTTCAAACCGGCAACGCCTTGCTGAAAGAGTAATGGTGATGAGGCTTGATGTCGAAGCGCTATGAGTGAGGGTGGTTATGCTACCATCGAGCACAGTGACGGACAGTTGATCTGGATGCATCGACAATGCAGCGCCGGAACGTGATGGCCAGCCGATAAAATGGTATACCGTCGTGAAAACGTGGATTACCGAAATCGCCACGCATCTTCCGTTCGTCAACGTTTGTCCCGCAGATCGGCCGCCTATTGCGTTCACCATTAACAAGATTTCATGCTCCATGATGAACTTCTATTCACTAAACCTGCCTGCATTACAGTTTCTTGTCGCTCAAAGCACGGTTCACCGTTAGACTCTTGAGTTCCAACCGCTCGGTGTGCGGCCTCTGAGGAGAAGGTTTTGTTGCCAGCGCATTCTCGTCCAGAGACAAATTTGGCTAGTCCGGAGTGCCAATACGCCCGCCCGCCCACGTACCAAGCGTGTTTTTCCTGCCGTCGTTCAGGTAGCTATAAGGATGTATCAAGGGGCATTTTGACGGAAGAGGAGGGGTCCCTCCCGATCCCGAGCGTGATATTCTCATTATGCGTGGTGATTTTATTGTGGGCCCCTTGGTGTTGCGCTCTCATGTTTGTGCCCTAAAATGAATTGGGCATGCGGAGCGTTGATCCGGAGAAAAATGTGACACGCAGCTGGTTTCGGGGGTAGTCAAGAAAACAAGTAGTTTTTTTTGGAATTTTGCCGAGCAGCGACTAAAAGACAGTGGCAGAGCTGCCCTGAGGAAGATTAGTGCAGGGTAGTAGTGATGCGCTAGAGTATTATTGCGACATCGTGATGAGTTGTTGGATGCGATCACATTGGGTGCGGTCATTCGTACTGGCGGGTGTCCTTGCACTGCCGATGGGCGGTGTAGCCGCCACTACGTCGTATGCCGCAAAGGTGGCAGGCATTGTGATGCCGGATTTCCGGACTGTGGACGGCGTGAATCTCGTGCTGAATGGCGTCGGCCTTCGTACTTACTCGATTCTCCGCATCAACATCTATGTGGCTGGTCTTTATCTCACGCATCCAGACCACGACGCACGGTCGATCCTCGCGTCGCGGTCGATGAAGGTTTTGCGGATCCACTTCGTGCATTCCGTCAGCGGTGCCCAGGTTCGCCGCGCATGGCGGAAGGGTTTGGTCAGGAATTGCAGGCAACCCTGCACACTTTCAACATCGCTGCTTCATCGCTTTCTCGGCGCTGTGCGCCCGGTGCGCGCAGGAGAGAGCTTCACATTCATTTTCGATCAGTGGGGGGCGGATGTCTACGAGGGCGGCCGTCTACTCGGCCGTATAGCGAATCCCCGGTTCTCGCGACTGATGCTCGCCGTCTTCATTGGTCATGATACGACCCAACCTACGCTGAAACGGGAATTGCTGGGAATCGCGGGAAAGTTATCAGCTCGTTAAGAACGAAGAGTACGCGGTGGTGGAGCCAATTTCATCTGACGCGGAGCAAAGCTTCGCGACCTATCTGCACGATTGGGCTTATGAAGGCAGTATCGAACACGCGTGGCTCTCGATCCGCCAGGAGAACTTGTCGTGCCCGGCTTGGATGCTGGCAATACCCACACCCTGTGATACCCATTACGTCTTCTAGATACAGCCCTGCACTGAGCTTGAGGTGCCGGCATGATTTGACTTAAAGGGAACTGGATCTATTAACTTTCGTATGCGGTGCGCGTAGCATTCGTGCATGTCGCTGATGCCCTTCCTTTCCCACTTTCCTAGCGATGACGCCTGCTGGACGCATCTTGAGGCGGTGCTCTAGTCGGATGGCCCAGTCTGCCCGAAATGTGGAAGTATTGACCAGGCAACGGCGCAGAAGTCTCGACCGCACTACTAGCAACGCCACGCATGCCGCACGCTGTTCACGGTGGCGATGGGCACGCCGCTGGAAGGAACTGGTCGCGTGACCGACCTGGTCGTTCGCGGCTCGCAGGCGCGGCTCTTCAGGCGGTGTGGGCATCGCGGAGGTGGGATTTCCGTCCATGCGTGGTGTCAATAGCCGGCGTGAGCGAATGACTTGCGAGCATAAGCCAACGATGATCGACATAACTGGACCCGCAGCGGATTCAGTGGCCGATCGGGCGTTTTACCCAGCTGAGCAGGTTGGGGCAACGCCAGCCACGAGGGTGAGCGGCGGTCGAAGACGGTTGGCTGGCGCAACTCACACTCTGCAGCGAGACAAAGACAGAACCTCATGAGTTCGGGGCGTTGCCGGACACCGAGCGCGTATCCGACACCTCGATCTAGCCAACCATTTTGTGTCGGGTGCCAAGGACGCCCGTATATGCCGCAGGACTCATGATGCCCGTGCATGGTGAGAGGCCCCCGGTAGTGCGCGGGGATGGGAGAAATCTAGCCGGGGATGCCAGCGACGTCGTTTCGTGGTCGGTAACGGTAACTTTTTACCGGTGCGCTGCTAGCGAACGGGACGCGTTCGACTGTGCAATCAACATTTTGCGTGGCAAGAGAGTTTGGCGCGGTCTGTACAGCTTCCAGCCCCGATGTCGACATGACCGGGGGATGAAGCCGCGAGGGTGCTATCAAGCGAGCCTTGGCACCTGCTGTAACGGGAAAGAGCATGCTGGCGCTGTTACAGGGCAGCACAACTGGGCTCCTTGCCCGGCATGGTGGTGCGCGCTGCTGGACTGCGTAGCTCCGCTCTCAGGGACCGTCGTCCGGGAGCGCGTTAGGCTAGGCTCGAATAGCAGCGCGTGGGATCGGAGAGCATCGTAACGGTCCCACCCGGAATCCATCCTTGCTTGCCGGTTGCGGAGGATCCATGCCGTATGAGGCGAAACGCCACGCACGGATCTTTCCTTGCCAAAGCATTTAGACTCCCTGAAACCGGTACGTACATCAATCCTAATCACGGTCCCATGTGCGTAGATCGGTGCGCGGTGTTCGCACCGATCATGGCGAGGCATGTCCGCCACGTCATTCCGCCAAGCTTAGCGGCAATTGTTATGAGACGTGGCGTTGCTCGAGGGGAACCGGAATGGCAGATCCCTTAGCGCGGCCGAAAATGCCTCCAGTTCGGATTGCCGCGGTAATAATTACGGGCACGGCTCTGGTACTCAGGCCAGTACTGCTCGCGGAACGGGCGGAGCGGTGGCGGGGGAGCGGCGTGAAGCCGCCATGGTCCGTTGTAGTGCGGGCCAGAAAACCAGTGACCACCATAGAGATAGTAATAGAACCCGCTGTAAAAAAAGAGCGGATAAGTATACCCGAGAGCGACGTAGACTCCTGGCGAAGGAAGCCAGACCATATCCGGGTAGTAACCTGCCGGCGGTGATGGTGGCGTGGTGGCGACACCAGCGGCGGCACCAAGCGCGCCACCTGCTAGCGCGCCGATGGCCGCGCCGCGCCCACCGCCAGCGAGCGCGCCGATCACAGCCCCGGTGCCTGCACCGATCGCCGCGCCTCCCACGGCGCGCTGGCCAGGGTCATATGGGTTGGTGCAGGCGGTGAGGCTTATCATCAGGGCGATAGTGATGCCCGTTGCGGTGTATAGACGGAATGACCGGCCGGAGGCTGGGACCACGTCCGGAATTCTGATTTCAGTGAGGCTCATGCGGTGCTCCTTTACGGATGGAGATTTTGACCCGGCAGACACCGTCCGGTTCAGAATGACGCATCATTGTCGCCACGGTGTGGTCTTTTGCGGCCGCGGAGATCCGACGCGTCGCTCTACCTGGGCTTCTGTCTTGTGCCAGACAGCTCGACCGATCAGCATTGATCCTGGTCAAGTCTCGGCCCGTTCCGAGCTTTCAGCTGGGCGCAATCAGCGTGTGCGTTAATGCCGTATCGTGCGCGAGGAGCGCTTCAGCAAATGGCCTTCTGCTGCATGGTCACGCCTGTTAGTGTTTGCTCTCCGAGTCGCGCATCATGTTCGGCGGTCCATGCCGTCCACGCCGTCGTGGTCGAAAATCGAGCAGCTCCATGGGCGGGGGAGGCGTAAAGCCACCGCCGACTGCATCATGAGGACCGAAGCGCCCAGCGGATGAGTCGCTTTTTTTCTGCCAAGCTGACCTCACGGGCCGCAGTCGACGCATGTCGGGCACGAAAGGCCTGCGTGCACACGGTTAAGTCGAGATCCTTGTAAAGATAGAGGTTTGCGACTTCCAAGAACTGGCTGCTAGAGAAATGATCATCCTGCCGACCACCGGCGTTTTTGTTTGGGCAGGGCAGGCGTTCATACGGCATGAACGGCGGCATCTTCGATTGCCTGCAAATCCTCTTCCTGAAGGCGCCTTGTCATGACATCCCCGTTATTTCGTGCATGACTGTGAATCGGCACTGCATACTGACCTATGAAGGCATTTTGAACCAGTTGCTTAGAATGCCGATCCGCGTTGGAACCCGACGCCGAATAACAAGCCACGCGGCCAGAGCGGCGAGTCGTTCGGTAGCATGTTGCGGGAGTCGGATTTCAAATAATGTTAGAGGCTTGGACAAAAGTGATAGATCAGAGAAATCCAGCGGCTGTGGTGGCATGGTCTGCGTTACTCGAAGGCGAACGAATAGGCGCGCATTAATGCGCGCTAGCTGTTTGTCGAGAAGTCCAGCTTGTTACGGAGCATCAAAATCCAGCAACAATGATTTTGGTCACGGCATGAGGCCGACCTTGCGGAGCCAAAAATTTTCATTGAATGGCGGGTTGTCGGTCAGTGCGGGGATGCCGCTTCCCGGCGGCGGCAGGAGCGTGTCGAGGGGCATGCGGCGGCCGAGGATATTTGTGACAAGCTTCTCAAGGGTGTCATTGGGCGGTCCCCATGCCAGGAGGAGCCGCGCCGCGCGGCCCAAGCTGCGGGATGTCGCGTTCGGGGTACGAGCGAATAAAGTTTTCGCGGCTGATCGCACTCGCCGAGTCGGTTTCGGCAAGGAAGCTGTCCGAGAACCCAGCCCTGATCCATAGTTTCTCACGCGCAGCGCCTAGAACGTAAGCGTCAGCTGAAGCCCGTCTTGTTACTGTAGGTCTGACCTGGATTCTGACCATTTGATATGGACGGTGGTATGGATGGATGACGGGATTGCGACTGAGGGAGTGCTCGCGAGGGCTCCGGAGGTATCTGGTGAGGTTATGCCGGGGCTGGAGCGCCGGCGGCGCTGGAGCGTGGAGGAGAAACTTCGGATTCTGGCGCAGAGCGTAGCGCTGGGGTCGTCGCTGACGTTGACGTGCCGGATGCATGGGATCAGCAGCGGGCAGCTTTACACATGGCGCAAGCAATTCCGATTGGGGAGCTGACCGGGTTCATGCCTGTGCCGATTGCGCAGGAGACGATGGCGCTGCCGTCATCCGATCTACCTCCGGCTCGGCCCAGGGCTGGTCCGGTGGCAGCCGGTGTTATCGAGGTCGAGTTGCCGACAGGGAGTCAAGCTGCGGGTGCCGGCAACGCGAATGAAGGCTCGTTGCGGCGGATCTTGTCGGTCCTGTCATGATTGGTCCTGCTGGAAACGTCAGCGTTTACCTTGCCTGTGGCGTGACGGATATGCGGAAGGGCTTTGATACGCTGGCGGCGCAGGCCCAGACCATGCTGAAGTTCGACCCGCATAGCGGAGCGCTTTATGCGTTTCGGGGACGGCGCGGCGATTTGATCAAGATCCTTTGGTGGGACGGCCAGGGTCTCTGCCTGTTCTGCAAGCGGCTGGAGCGCAGCAAATTCGTACGGCCGCAGGCCAAGGATGGGTCAGTTTCGCTCACCGCGGCCCAGCTTTCGATGCTGCTCGAGGGGATCGATTGGCGGGCACCGGTGCGGACCTGGACGCCGGAAGCCGCGTCCTGAATTGTTCGCGGAATAAGGCGGCTTATTTTATAAAATTTGGTGCTTTCAGCAACAAGTTGTGCTAGAATCGGTGTCGATGGATGATGTTGCCGAGATTGCCGATCTGCGTGCCCGCCTCGCCGAACGGGAGGCCGAACTGGCAATGGCACGAGCGAACTGACGGCGGCCCAGCGTCTCATCGAACAGTACAAGGCGCAGCTGCACAAGCTGCGCCGGATGCGGTTCGGCCGCTCATCGGAGGCGCTCGATGCACAGATCCATCAACTCGAACTGCAGCTTGAAGACCTTGAAGAAGGCGAGGCTGCCCGTGTCGCCGCGGCAAAGGATCGGGCGCCAGGCAAACCTCGTGCGGAGCGGCGGCAGCCGGTTCGCCGGCCGTTGCGGAGCATCTGCCGCGCGAGGAGATCATCCATACGCCGGGTGAGGTTTGTCCCGGCTGCGGCGGGATGCATTTCTCCAGGCTTGGTGAGGATGTCACCGAGGTGCTGGAGAAGATCCCAGCCCGGCACAAGGTGATCCGGCATGTTCGGCCGAAGCTGTCCTGCAGGACCTGCGAGACGATCATCCGGGCACCATCGCCGGATCTGCCGATCGAGAAGGGGCGTTTGAGTGCTGGGCTCATCACCAATGTCGTGGTCTCGAAATATCTCGGCGGCCTGCCGCCCTACCGTCAGTCGGCGATCCTGGCGCGCGAAGGCATCGACAACAATTCCGGCCGAGCGATCGCTCCGCGGTATCGCCGTGACCCGAAGGAACTTCCTATTCCTCGGTTCCGAACACGGTGGTGAGCGCGCCGCCGTGCTCTACACCATTCTGGAAACTGCCAAGCTCAACGGCCTCAACCCGGAGGCCTATCTCGCCGACGTTATCGACCGCATGACGAAGGGCGGCCCCATCAACCGTCTCGACGAGCTTTTGCCCTGGAATTGGACCGCCGGGCCTGCGAGACTGGCGGCATGACCGAGGACCAAGTCGCCATCCTGCGCATCGAACTACTCGACGTCGAGCCTCTGATCTGGAGGCGCGTTGCCGTGCGCGGCGCGACCAATCTTGCAATGCTGCACAAGATCATTCAGGCGGCCATGGGCTGGCTCGACTATCATCTCTGGGAATTCACCGTCGACGGCATGATCTATGGCCGGCCAGATTCCGACGACGCCAATTGGGGGCGCGAAGTCAAATCCGCCAGCGCCATCAGATTGGCAAAACTGCTCAACAGTGGCGTCACGACATTCGGCTATGTCTACGACATGGGCGACAACTGGGAACACAGAATCCTCGTCGAGCGCACCGAGGCCGCTCAACCGAATAAATCCTACCCCGAATTCCTAGGCGGCGAACGACGCTGCCCACCCGAAGATTGCGGCGGTATGCCAGGCTACTACGACTTCCTTGACACCATCGCAGGACCCGACCGAGGCAAAGGCAGTAGAAGGAAAAAGGAAGCCCTCGACTGGTATGGCCGTCCTTATGATCCCGACGATATCGATGAAACTCAGATCAAGACTGCCTTGAGGCGCATCTCCAGAACCGCAAAACCGAAAAAGCCGAGATCAGCTACCCCATAATCCGCGACGCTCGGCCGACGCTTACCCTAGAACAGTTCAGGCGCTCTCTGAACCTCATTCAGGATGACGAGCTTATCTTCTCTTCGTGCTCTCACCGATAGAGCGCAGCGTCGGCCAGTTTCTACCGGTCTGCCGGGTTTTCGAGATCGAGATAGGACGTTCGGCCGTCCGTCGTCGATTCGCTCGACCAGCGTAGTTTTGCCCGCCTTCCGTGGTCCGAGCAGCACCACGGCCGGAAACTGGTCCAGCCGGGCGGGAGTGAGGTCGGTCTTTCGGGGCGGTGTGATCCTGGCAATTACGGTATCGTGTGCCAGAATTGCAAAGAAATAGCTCAACCACCGGCATGAATAGCCGTTATCCGCGAGAGCTTTTTCGCTGACCGCTGCGCCGCATGGAAATAACGGTGCAACAGTATATATCTATGGCGACGATGAAGACGCGGCACATGCCGTAACAAAAGGAGCAGAAAGCTATGGTTCAGAAGCCACCATCGAATCCGGAGACGGGGGATTCCGCGGAATCGAAAAGCAGGACGGATCAGACCGGCGCCAGCGCGACGACGCGAAAGCCAATTACACCCGAATTATTGAGGAAACTGGGAATTAAAGATACCACGAAAGCTGGGCAGGGGTTCATTCTGCCTATGGGGAAAGCCTCAAAAGACAAGCCGTAAAGGGGCACGATAGTTATCCCGATCCGGCTTGGCGGCCGGATGCCGCGACGCTATCGGCGCTGAGGGATACCGTCGAACGGAACCTGTCTGAATCGTCCGGGTGGGAAGAGCGTGACGGGCCTTGCTTCATCGGTCGGCTTTTGCCCGGAATGCTCGCTCGGGAAAATCAGACAGGAATTCGCGCTTGGAATTACCAGACTGCAGAGAGTTTATGAATTGCTTGCCTCAAGAAGCCGACCCCGAAACTGCCCATCACTCTTTACAGAACAGCAGCTTTGTGGATGACGTTGCCTTTCGTCCCGGAACTGGCGACCTGTTGACTTCCACCCAGCTGTAGGCGGAAACATCGGCATCCTCCAAACGGTGGGCGCCGAATACCATTGATTCTGCGCCAAAATGGGCATTTCTTCGAGTGCTACCGGATGACCGACCGGGTTTCATCCAGCTGCCACCGCTGGGCACCTCTATTACCCCCGTGTTTTGGTATTTGTATTGCCCCAGATTCGAGGGCGGCGTCGTTGAAAGAGCGGAGCGGGTGGGGGCCGTGATTGACGGGAGCAACGTCGCCATGAGATCTTGGTCCAGAAAAACGTCGGCGACACCGAGGATCGCAGATGAAGAGAACCTCACTTACGCACCCGCTACAGATCGCTTCCATATCGGCAGGACCCGACCTTGGGCGAGTTGGTATTACTTTCTGCCCAGGCAAATACGACCCGGACGCCATGAGTGGTTATTGGGATCGTGATTTGAACCTGGACCTCGATGCCATCCAAAAATGGGGAGCGGCAGCCGTTGTTACTCTGGTAGAGCAAAAGGAACTCGCCCTGCTTCGAGTCGAACGTCTGGGGGAAGAGGTGCGCCGCAGAAAAATGTGCTGGTTTCACCTCCCGATTGTCGACGTTTCAACGCCGGACAAAGGCTTTGAGCAACAATGGGCCGTTGCTGGAGACGAGCTTCGCGCAGTGCTGCGTAGCGGCTGCGACGTCCTTGTCCACTGCCGCGGGGGACTTGGACGGGCCGGCACGATTGCCGCGCGGCTGCTTATTGAACTCGGCATGGAGCCAACGACCGCAATCGGGGAGGTGCGCGCAGTCCGACCGGGTGCAATCGAAACAGCTGAGCAAGAACAGTACCTCGTCGGCCTCGGCCCGACGATGCGCTGAGATACGGAGTGAACGATGGACTGGTTCGAAAAGCTCACCGGGTTTCGGGAAACCGGTTACGAGGAAACCCGTCGCCTGCTTAAAACCTCGAGCGGAAGGTTGCGCTCTCGGGTCAATGGTGCGAGCTATGAAACTGGCGAGCTTGAATTGATTTCGCTTCAGGCTCTCCGGGCGCGGGCTCAATCAGGTGGCAACCTGCCCGGCCAGATCAGGATTAGTGTAGTCAAAGGCGACGTACGGCGCATGCACCAGTCTCCCGAAAATGCTGGCGCGCTGTTCCAGGTCGCATCACAGTTCAATCTGCTTGAGATGATGTCGCCCCATGTGACACCGGAACGTGGAGTAACTTGCTATCAAGACGATCCTACCCAAGGCCCGGCATGTGCCATCGCCGCTGGCGCAGCGACCATTTACCGAAATTATTTTGTTCCGATCGACGGTTCCCAGGGTCAAACGGCGGCCAGGCAACTTAATGGGCTTGCGGATCTTGGTGTTGCCTTGAGCAGTGGAACACAATTGCCTGTTAGCGATTTATGGACAATGAAGAACGGGTACGCCTTATGTAACGGGACCGGGCTCGACGCGATCACACGCTATCTCCAAGCGCTTGGGTCGGATCAGTTTGATGTTCTGCGCGGGAAATTGTGTATTGGGATCCATCGCGATGTGGAAGTCACGGAAGCCGCAGGACCGGATCCACTAAGAGTTTCTCAGGCCTTCTGCTCGGCGCTTCCGGTCGCATACAGTCAGGTGCCGCCTCCTCATTGGGAGTTGTTCGCATCTCTTGTTCTTGAGGCGGCTTACGAGGCTACCTTGTGGGCTGCAGTTGTGAACGCGCAGCGTGGGGCATCGAAAGTTGTTTTCCTAACTCTTCTTGGCGAAGGTGCATTCGGCAATCCTGGCAGCTGGATTTATGCTGCCTTGAGGCGTGCCCTGAAGTTGATGATGACCTCCGACCTGGACGTGAGGATCGTGAGTTACGGGACCCCGTCCAAGGAGCTTCTGGCAATCGCGGGCAGGTATTGATTTGCATTGAGGCCGGCCCACGAAGAGCTGAGTATTATTGTTGATTTCTGTTAAGAGCCGAGACCCGGAATCACAACCGAATCACAAACAGCTCGAAAACGCTAGTGGATCGAATCTAACACTTGGTGCCCACGTTTGACGGCGGCGATGATTTTATGGGGATCGGCGGTCCAGACGAAGGGCTTGGGCACTTGGTTTGTCTGTTCGATGAAGCATTTGATGGCAGACTGCAGCTCGACGACGGATCGGAAGACGCCGCGCTTCAGGCGCTGCTTGGAGAGCTTGGCGAAGTAGCCCTCCACGGCGTTGAGCCAAGAGCAGGCGGTGGGCGTGAAGTGGAAGGTGAACCGCTTGTGGCGGGCGAGCCAGGCGACAACCGCGGAATGCTTGTGAGTGGCATAATTGTCGAGAATGACATGGATGGCTTTGCGCTTCGGGACCTCGGCCTCGATGGCATTCAAGAAGCGGATGAACTCCTCATGGCGGTGCCGCTGCATGCAGCGGCCGATGACCTTGCCTTCCAGGACGTTGAGAGCGGCAAAGAGCGTGGTTGTTCCGTTGCGCTTATAGTCATGGGTCATCGTTTCGGCGCGCCCTTTCTTCAGGGGCAGGCCGGGCTGGGTTCTGTCCAAAGCTTGAATCTGGCTCTTTTCATCCACCGAGAGCACGATGGCGTGCTCCGGCGGATCGACATAGAGCCCCACGATGTCGCGCAGCTTCGCGGTGAACTGCGGATCGTTGGAGAGCTTGAACTGTTTGACCTTGTGAGGCTGAAGACCGTGGGCGCGCCAGATGCGCTGAACCGCGCTGGCGCTGATGCCGCAAGCCTGAGCCATCATCGTAGAGGTCCAGTGCGTGGCTTCTCCCGGCGGCGGCTCCAGCGTCAGCTTCACCACCCGCTCGGCGACGTCCGCACCCAGCTTCGGGATGCGGGAGGGCCGCGTCTTGTCGCGCAGAAGACCCTCGACACCTTCCTCCCCGAACCGTTCCTGCCAGCGCCAGACGCATCTTTTGGACGTGCCGGTCCGGCGTATGATCTCGTTCGTGCCAAGCCCCTCGGCCGTAAGAAGCACGATCTCGGCCCGCCAGACATGCTTCTGTGGCGCGTTGCGGTCCTTCAAAATCGCCCTCAGCCGCTTGCGGTCAGATGGCTTTACAGTGATGGATATTCCTGTGCGCATGCCGCAGATTCGCATGCGCCCGCCCGCTTGGGAATCCCTTCCGGGAGTCAAATGTCAGATGCCATCCACTAGTTCGCAGAAGCGTCTACCTAGTTACTCCATCGGGATTACTCCCATCCGTTGGGTCGCGCAGCGTTGCCCCTCCCAGAGCATATAACCGCTAAATGGGTCATTATTTGATGAAAAGTGATGGTCAATTGCTAGTGCCAATCGATATCGTGACTTTGGCCAGACGATCCACCATGAATCCCGTCTATTGGGTGAGGTTCGGCTGCCCCGCATGCCGTTGAATCATAGTGACCTCAAATGTCGCCTTCGGTCGATCATTCTAGTGTCTATCCTGGGGTTGCCCGCGTTGTCGTCACGCATCCATTCATTCGGGCGTGATTGGCTGTGCTGGCGCAATGGTTATGCGGTTCGGGAGGTGCGGGCGGCGGCGCGGAGCGATCACAGGTGACATCAAATTATCACGCACACGGAACATCCGGCGGGCTATAGGCTCATCGACTGTTCCTACAAAATGCGACCGACAAAAACTCGCAACCCCGGAGAAATCCGGGGCTTTTTTGCACCATTATTTTCGTACGCCACTGAGCCGATTCACGAAGCACAAAGACGTGATAACACGAGAGTGTGATACATCTGTGTTCGTTTATTTGCTATAGAGAGACCATAACCTGACTTCCCCAAGCAGGTTGCATTGATACTAGGCACCGTTCTGGGAGACCTCGGAGCAATCCGAGGTTTCCTTTTATCGGACGGTAGCCAAAGTTTTCGTCCGTGATACGCCATAAGGGCTCGATATCCGGGCACGGGAAAGACGCGCCGGGGCGGGCTGGCTTAGTCAATCACGCAGGTTGTTGCCATCAGAATTTCCCGATTGTCGGCCGGTGCGTTCTCGTTCATCGAGAGCGGGAATTCGTTAGTGGCGGCCCGCGCGCCTTGCCTCGAATTGCTGAGGCCAAAATTCCCTAAGCACGCACCATGGCGCGCGGGCTACGTCTCCTAGCCCACTATATCATTAACCGTCAACAATAGAGTTGCCCCCTATACCTGACCAGCTTGTCGCCGCGAGATACAAGAAGAGCTAACTGTTTGATATTAAAATAACGATAACGTGATTGCATTTCACGAAATGGCGAGGTGGAGCTGGTTCGATATCCCGAGACGATGATCGTCTCGACCTAAAAGGTCGCGGAGTGATTCGGGGTCTTTTTTTTGTCATTTGGAGACGCCGATGTTGAGCGATGGGTATCAACGTCCAAGATTGTATATTAGACAAATCTTGGACATTTAGTCCGATGATGGATCGTAAGGCATTGAAGACACTGGCGTCCCGTAGGGGATTCGAACCCCTGTTATCGCCGTGAGAGGGCGACGTCCTAGGCCTCTAGACGAACGGGACCTTTTGACTCTCGCTACTCGACCCACCGTAGTCGGTCAAGGCGCATCAGGCCCGGGCGCCGTCGATGATTGTAAAGCCAACGGAAGTGGAACCATTCCATCGATCTATGTGGACTTGTCCCGCTAGATGCAGCGGCGCTCCTCCATGCAGCAAAGCGGCTGCCAGTGGACCTTCAGCGGCGCGAAAAAGCATAGCTTTCAGTCGCCCACCGGCCTCACCTTCTATTATTGCGCGAATGGTATTGCCATCCCGACCAATGCGATTTGCCTTTACCACGCGGACACGCGCCATTCCAAACGTCGGTTCAGAGTTTCCAGTTCCAAACGGTCCCAGCCGACCTACGGCTTGTGCCAAGCCGATATCAACTGACACTGGCGCCAAGGCCCCGTCTAACACCAGATCAGCCGCAGTCGGAAGTCGAGAAGCTGCTGCCAGACGGTCTGACAAGAATGTCCGGAACTCTTCCAGTTGCGCCGATTTCAGTGTGAATCCCGCTGCCATCGCATGACCGCCCCCTTTTATAAGCAAGCCGGCTTGACGCGCAGCAATGATCGCGCTCCCCAGATCGATCCCTGGCACGGATCGACCTGATCCAATTGCGGTCCCTTGTGATATCCCAAAAACGAGTGCTGGGCGGTTGAAGCGCTCCTTGAGCCGGCCAGCAATAATTCCAACAATACCAGGATGCCAATCGGCGCCTGCGATAAATGCGAAGGCAGCGTCCGCCTTTAGTTGTTCCTCGGCCTGTACGAGCGCCATATCCAGTAGGTGGTTCTCCACTGTTTGGCGCTTTCGATTGATCTCATCAAGTTCGGATGCTAACATCAGCGCTTCTTCAAAGTCAGCGGCCATGAGAGTGCGTATGCCGAGATCCGCTCTTGCAATTCGTCCCGCTGCATTGATTCGTGGTCCCAAGGCATAGGCGCAAGTCCTTACTGAAGGATCGCCCTGCGCTTGAGCAACTTCTAGAAGCGCAGCGATACCAGGCCTGATCCGCCGAGCCATAACCCTAAGCCCTTGGGAAACGAATGCGCGATTTAATCCCGTTAAGGGTACTACGTCACAGATCGTTGCAAGGGCAACGAGGTCAAGTGACAACAGTAGATCAATTTCTGAGCGCTTTGCGAAGAAGCCTTTTTTTCGCAGGAGTCTCTGTAGTGCGACCAGGGTAAGAAAAACTACGGAAGTCGCACAAATTGAACCAAGCCCGGAGCGGTCATCAAGACGATTCGGGTTTACGGTCGCCGCGACTTGCGGTGGCCCGGTATCCGAAACATGATGATCCAGAACCACGATGGCTGCTTGTCCGCGCACTGTCGCAAGTGCGTCGTGCGCAGTGGTGCCGCAATCCACGCAAATAATCAATGACGCCCCTCGTGCGACCAAGGCACTCAGCGCGGTTGGGTTAGGCCCATAACCTTCCGTCAGGCGATCTGGGACGTAATTAATAACAGGAACTCCGAGGCCGCGTAACGTTTCTGCCATCAGTGTTCCCGCGCAGGCTCCATCGACGTCGTAGTCTCCAAAGATAGCCACTGTTTCGCGTTTCAATACTGCCTCGGAAAGACGCTCCGTAGCCGTCTCCATGTCAGAAAGCACAAGCGGATCAGGCAAATAACTCCGCAATTTTGGCTCCAAAAAATCAGCGATTCCTTCTACAGACACGTTTCGTGCTACAAGCAGGCGGCCGAGCAGGTCCGGTAGTCCGGTAGCCTGAATTATACGTTCCGCTGTACGCTCACTAATAGGCCGCCAAAGCCAATGACGCCCCGTTAGACTTTTGACAACCCCGAATGCGGTTGGAACGTTCACGAAGCGGTCCATGTCTTTGTACGGAAATTATGATGTGCTTCAATATAGCGTACCGTTCCCGACTTCGACCGCATGACGATTGAGTGAGTGATGGCGCCCGACGGGAAGCGCCGGACTCCGCGCAGCATTGGTCCACTTGTTACGCCCGTTGCAGCAAACATGACGTTTCCACGTGCCATGTCTTCGACCGCGTAAATCCGATTCGGGTCCGTAATACCCATGCTGCGGGCTCTCTCTATCTGAGTAGCATCCTCATAAAGCAGGCGTCCCTGCAGCTGCCCACCGATGCACCGCAGCGCCGCTGCTGCTAGGACTCCTTCTGGCGCGCCGCCTGATCCTAAATAGAGATCTATCCCGGTCTCCGGCTGTGCCACGGCGATAACGCCTGACACGTCGCCATCCCCGATCAGAGTAATCCGCGCTCCAGCTTCACGGCAGCATCGGACAATTTCGGCATGGCGTTCACGTTCTAGCGTGCAGACCATAAGATCAGAAATTTCGCACTTCTTTGCTAGTGCCAGATTACGCAGATTTTCCTTTACTGGTGCGTCTAAGGCCACCACTTGATCAGGTAAATGTGGCCCAACAGCGATCTTGTCCATATAAATGTCGGGCGCGTGAAGAAAATTCCCGCGCTCCGCCAACGCAATTACGGCAATAGCGTTAGGTGCGCCTTTCGCCGCAATGACCGTGCCTTCCAACGGGTCGACTGCGATATCCATATCTGGCCCGCCAGCGCCCACTCGTTCGCCGATATATAGCATCGGTGCGTCGTCCATCTCGCCCTCGCCGATCACGACCAAACCATTGATCGCGACGGCGTCAAAAGCTGCACGCATTGCACTGACAGCCGCGCCATCAGCGGCGTTCTTGTCGCCACGTCCGATCCAGCGAGAGGCGGCGAGGCTCGCTGCTTCGGTTACCCGTACGAGGTCTAACGCTAAATTTCGATCGGTTTGTAGTGCGTTTGTGGTTCCAAGCATTTTTGCGCTCCCCGACATTCGAAACCGATTTCTTTCCTCAGCCTGGCTCGATCCGGATCAGTGTAGGCGGTTCCACGACCGAGTCCAGCGTCGCCAGCTCCACGAGCGCCGCACGCATGAAGGCTTCTTGAGTGTCGTGAGTCACTAAAACGACCGGTACCGCTTCACTGGGACTGCGGCCTTGTTGCAACATTGATTCCAGTGAAATATCGTGATCCCTCAGCACTGCCGCGACGTCAGCGATGACACCCGGTTGGTCGACGACCATAAGACGCAAGTAATAAGAGCCCCGATGCTTATCCATCGTAGTGCTCGGCCGTGCGCCTAGGCTCGCGATCGGAGCACCAAACACTGGCACGTCGCGTCCCTGAGCCACGTCGATCAGATCGGCGACGACCGCGGATGCTGTTGGCCCGGCACCAGCTCCGCGTCCCTGCAGGAATAGTGAACCACAATGATCAGCTTCAGCCACCACCGCGTTGAACACACCATCAACGTGCGCGAGCGGGGACTTTAGCGGAACCATTGCTGGGTGGACGCGCGTTTCAATTCCGATTTTGGTTTCGCGTGCGATGCCGAGTAATTTGATTCGATAGCCGAGAGCGTCCGCGAAGCCGATGTCCAGCTGGGAGACACGTCTGATGCCTTCCACGTGAACGCCGGCGAAATCCACAACCCGCCCAAAGGCGATCGCCGCAAGGAGTGCCAACTTATGGGCTGCGTCAATGCCGTCTATATCGAGCGATGGATCGGACTCAGCGTAGCCCTGTTGCTGTGCATCAGTTAGGACACTCGCGAAATCCAGCTTTTCGCTTTGCATACGTGACAAGATATAATTGCACGTTCCATTGAGTATTCCAGCCACACTAATGATCCGGTTAGCTGCCAACCCTTCTCGTAATGCCTTGATCACCGGGATCCCACCCGCCACTGCTGCTTCGAAGCGCAGCGAAGCGTGCCGAACCTCGGCGTGAGACGCTAGGGCCGCACCATGTTCGGCGAGCAGGGCCTTGTTTGCTGTGACGACCGGTTTGCCTGCGTCCAGTGCCGCCTCAACAAGGGCGCGCGCTGGCCCATTCGCTCCGCCAATTAATTCGACAACGACATCGACTGCCGGATCGGCAGCGAGCTCCAAAGGATCAGAGTACCATTGCAGCCCGCTCAGCGATACGCCGCGCGCTCGTGAGCGGTCGCGAGCAGATGCTGCAACAATTTCGATTGGCCGTCCGGCTCGTGCACGAATCAATTCGGCATTGTCTCGCAAAAGCCGCACTACGCCTACGCCCACTGTGCCAAGCCCGGCGAGTCCAATTTTCAAGGTCTCGGTCATGCAATGGCATTTTCAGTTGGTACTGTTAGATTGCTTGGCGCCATAAAACTTCGTATATTTCGCACCGCTTGGCGTAACCGGTGCGCATTTTCTACTAATGCAATCCGCACGTGGGTATCGCCATATTCCCCGAACCCGATTCCCGGCGCGACCGCCACCTTGGCCCGTTCCAGCAATAACTTCGAAAACTCCACGGATCCTAGATGGGCATACCGGTCGGGGATTGGCGCCCATGCGAACATTGAGCCCGCTGGGACTGGCACGTTCCATCCGGCCTGCGCTAGTCCCTTGATTAAAATATCCCGGCGCTCCTTGTACAAATTTCTTACCTGTTCAACACAGTCCTGTGGCCCGTTTAACGCTGCAGTTGCCGCGACCTGGATGGGCGTAAATGCGCCGTAATCCAGATACGATTTCATTCGTGCCAAGGCCGAGATCAGTCGAGGATTGCCAGCCGCGAAGCCGATTCGCCAGCCCGGCATCGAATACGTCTTTGACATTGAGGTGAATTCTACGGTGATATCTTTGGCGCCTTCTATCTGTAGCACTGAGGGCGGCGGGTAGTCATCGAAATAGATCTCAGCATACGCGAGGTCTGAAAGGATGAAAATCTCGTTCTTTCGAGCAAAGGCTACAATGTCCTTGTAGAAATCGAGAGACGCGACAAATGCAGTCGGGTTTGATGGGAAATTGACGATGAGCGCCGTTGGTTTGGGCACGGAATGACGTACTGCCCGGTCGAGTGCACGCAGCATTTCTTCATCCGGTGAAGCGGGTACCGAACGTACCGATGCCCCCGCGATGATAAAGCCGAACTGATGGATCGGATAGGATGGGTTCGGCACCAGGATTGTATCACCTGGGCTGCTGATCGCATTAGCTAAATTGGCAAGACCTTCTTTAGATCCCAGCGTCGCGATGACTTCCGATTCCGGATCAAGCTTTACTCCAAATCGTCGATCATAGTAGCCCGCGAGCGCTCGGCGGAGACCGGGAATACCTTTACTTACCGAGTAGCGGTGACTGCGCGGATCAGCGACTGTTTCCACGAGCTTTGCTACAATATGGGGTGGCGTCGGCGTATCCGGGTTTCCCATGCCAAGGTCAATGATATCTTCTCGCGCCGCTCGAGCGGCCGCCTTAGCGGTGTTCACTTCGGCGAACACGTAGGGCGGCAGACGGCGAATGCTATGAAACTCTTCGGTCATCGTTTATCCTCATGTAGCATGCCGGATTCCAGCTTGCGTTTATATATCACTTCGACAACGCCACCGCGAGGACCGGTTAAAGCTGCAAGGCGGATCGCTGAAGGCGGCACGCCGTCCAATGTCAGCGCATTCGCTATGGCCGTCGCCCGAAGCAAGGCCAAGTGAAGGGAGGTTGCGGTCCGGCCAGCAGCAAAGCCTGCGGCGAGAATGGCGTGATCGCCCCGGCCTGCGGCCACCGAAACAATTTTTGCTTTGTTCTGGACGTGTATGATGGCAGAGCCGTGCGCAAATGCGAGTAATACGGGCGCGATGCGCCTAGCCGGAGAGGGCGTTGTCATCATCGTAGTTGCTGTTGTACCTGCTGGCGCCGGAAGCTTGTTCTGGTGTGCGTTGGCGGCTACCAGGCGGGCGCGGATCAATTGCCGCATGGTCGCAGGCAATGGCGGTGGCCGTTTGGGCACGGACGCTAGGTTGCCATACGGTTCATCCAGCCCCGGTGGGGGTGGGCGATTATTTTGCGCGTGTCCACCACCAAGGCGATCAAGTGTCCCAGGAAGCCGGGTGCAGCCTGCGAGCATGGCCAGCAGGCCGAAAGCAAGACACAGGGTCCACCGCTTTTCGTATTTGAAGGCTTTTATCGTATATCTCACGTGCCCCTCATCGATAACGCCGCCCTTGTAGCGCGCGGCGCAAATGGCCGAAAGGAGCATCCATGGCTGACCGCTACAATTCTGCCAACTCTCGCGCCTCCGCCGCAGGTTCTGTGGCGCCGGCCGGTAGCATGGCCGATATTGCGCTGCGTGCACAGCGCGTCGTCAGTGCGTGGCTAAAGCATCAGGTGGCGACCGGTCTCGTCGGAGAGAGTATGATCAGTCCTCTCTTTGTCGGTAGCGCTTTCCTTGAAATGGCGGCCCAGCTTGCAGCTAATCCAGCTCAGTTGTTTGAAATGCAAATGGGGTTTTGGCAAAATTATATTACTCTCTGGCAACGTTCGACGTACCGCCTAATGGGCGGAAAATGTGTGCCCGTGGTTGCTGAGGCAGCGGATGACAAGCGCTTTCAGGACTCCTGTTGGAGAGACAACGAGATCTTTGATTTTATCCGGCAGAGCTACTTGCTCTCAGCGCATTTTGTTCAAGATGTTGTTGGTCAGGTTAACGGTATCGACGCGAAGACAGCGCAGAAACTCACTTTTCTTGCGCGCCAATTCACGGATGCGATGAGCCCCTCCAATTTTGTCTTCACTAACCCCCAGGTCTTGCGAAAGACTGTTGAGACCGGTGGAGAGAATCTCATTCGCGGCCTCAGTAACTTGTTGCGCGATCTCGAAGCTGGAAAAGGTCGTTTACTAATAAAAATGGCAGATGACTCCGGATTCGAAATTGGTCGTAACATCGCTATGACGCCCGGAATGGTTATTTTCCGTAATGACTTGATGGAGTTGATTCAATATGCTCCAACTACGGAAAAAGTGCGACGACACCCGCTGGTGATCTTTCCTCCCTGGATCAACAAGTACTACGTTCTTGATCTCCACCCGGAGAACAGCTTTGTTCGCTGGGCTGTTTCGCAAGGCCATTCTGTCTTTGTCGTAAGTTGGGTTAATCCCGACGAGCGTCTCGCGGCAAAGGAGTTTGGTGACTATATGACTGACGGTGTGTTTGCTGCGTTCTATGCCATCGAACAAGCTACCGGGGAACGTCGGGTTAACGCCATCGGTTACTGTCTGGGCGGCACGCTGCTCGCGGCGACGCTAGGTTACATGGCCGCCATGCGCGATGATCGTGTTGCCACAGCGACTTTTCTTGCGACCCTCACTGATTTCGGCGACGTCGGAGAATTGGGTGTCTTCATTGACGAAGACAGCATACGTAGGCTCGAAGAGCGTATGCAGTGTAAGGGGTATATGGAAGCCATGGAGATGATGACAACGTTCAACATGCTCCGGGCCAATGATCTCATCTGGAATTTTGTTGTCAATAACTATCTTCTTGGGAACGATCCGTTTCCGCTTGATCTGCTGTACTGGACCTCCGACGCAACGCGCATGCCAGCCGCAATGCATTCATTCTATCTTCGTAACATGTACCAGAAGAATTTGCTAAGTGTTGCCAACGGCATTTCTCTGGCGGGTGTGCCGATTGATCTGCGCAACGTTTCAGTGCCCGCGTATTTCCTTTCCTGCAGAGAAGATCACATCGCGCCATGGGCTAGTACTTACTGGGGCGCCAAATACATGAGAGGGAAGAATCGCTTTGTGCTCGCCGGGTCAGGCCACATTGCCGGTGTGGTTAATCCTCCTCACAGCGGAAAGTATAACCATTTCGTGAATGGCTGCCTGCCTGACACGCCGGAAGCGTGGCTCGAAGGTGCGATCGAGATCTCTGGTTCCTGGTGGCCTGACTGGCAGCGCTGGGTCGCAGGCCAAGACGCCGACAAAGAACCCACTCCTGCCCGCGTTCCTGGTGATGGTGCCCTTGGTTCCATTTGCGCGGCTCCCGGTCTTTACGTCAAGGTTCGCGCCGTTTGAACGAGTTGCGCTGGTAAATATCCGTCATGCCAAGGGTCGCCATTATTCTGCCCGCAAGGGAAAGTTTTGCACCAGACCGTGCAGGCGCAATTGCTATGGTTTGTTTTCGACATGCATCCATTGACCAGGAAACCGTCGTTATCGGCGGGAAACAGTTGGCAGCACCCTATTCAGGTGTCCGTTTTGTGGAAATTCGTCGACAATCGGCCTTCGGCTTTGGTCTGGGCGTACTAGGCAACCTTATCCGGCTTCGCCCCTCAGTGGTTGAGGTGCATCAACAACCGCGTCTTGCCCGCCTCATCGCCTGGTTGAAGCCAGGAACGAGGGTTCTCCTATTTCTGCACAACGACCCATTGACCATGCGCGGTTTGCGAAAAAGGGTACAACGCGCTGCAATGCTCCGTCGTGTACACAACGTTGTTTGTGTTTCTACGTATTTGCGCGATCGTTACCGGGCGGGCCTCGTCGAAGATCGAAATCTTGTGACGTTACCTAACCCGCTGACTTTGGCCGAGTTACCTACGCCGTCATCCGTTCGGCGCCAGGAGATCCTTTTTGTTGGCCGCATCGTATCTGAAAAGGGGGTGCAGGATTTTATTTCCGCCTGTAAGATTGCATTGCCGCATCTGTCCGGTTGGTCCGCACGGATCATCGGTGGCGACCGCTTTGGGCCTGACAGCCCGGAAACAACGTTCGTTCAACAGGTGCGTGCTAGGGCTATGGCTGCGGATATTATATTCGAGGGACCGCAACCACATCGTTACGTGCTTTCGGCAATGGCGGCTGCCGCAATCGTTGTCGTTCCCAGCCGATGGCCCGAGCCATTTGGCCTTACGGCCTTGGAAGCTATGGCTAGCGGCAGCGCCCTGATTGCAGCAAATACGGGCGGATTAGCGGAGTTGGTAGGCGATGCGGGTATTTTGTTTGCGCCAGGCGATGTTGGCGCACTCACACGCGCAATAACGACTCTTGCAGACAGCGAAGCCGAGCGTGCTCGTTTGGCTAATCTTGGCCGTACCCAGGCGGCTACCTATGATACCGCGATCATTGGGCTTCGCCTTGGGATCCTCCGGTCAGGATGAAAGAGGGAACAAATGTCCTTTTGACAGAGTGGTAAACGCTTCATCCTTTCAGTATTTGCCCAGGATTAGCAGGAAAAAATAGCAACCGCGGCGGTTGTCAAGAAGAACATTGTGTCCGTCATCACGTTTGATGAAGACAATCTACCGTTTGGCTTGCACATTGTGGTTGCCAGAATAACAAAAGTTGCTGCTGACTGCCGAACGGTCTGATGACGTGGTCCGTGCCGTGCGCTATCCGGCCTTCTGGTCAACACAGAGCTGCGGTGAGCGCAGTCGCGGCAGCTCTTCCAACGCGTGGCGGCTACGCATCTGATCTGGTTGACCCGGCCAAAATCTCTCCAACTTGCTCTGATTTTCCGGTAGGCGACAGCGGATACTTGTGCCCTCTTGCAGTTTATTAAGGCTGACAACCAAATTCTTTTGGCGAAGAAAACTTTTCTTGCCTTCTCCCAGAGCTTATATCGGCGACAGCTTATTCTTCTTCGAAAGTTGTTCCGCATGAGCCAGACTACTGATCTCATCCCCGTCACCGTCCTCACTGGATTCCTCGGTGCAGGTAAAACCACACTTCTAAACCGCCTCCTGTCCGAGAAGCATGGCAAGCGCTATGCGGTAGTCATTAATGAATTCGGCGAGAGCGGCGTCGATAATGATCTCGTTGTTGGTGCGGACGAGGAGGTCTTTGAAATGAACAATGGCTGCATTTGCTGTACCGTACGTGGTGACCTTATCCGTATCATTAACGGTCTAATGAAGCGCCGGGACCGATTTGATGGCATTATTGTCGAGACGACTGGCCTTGCAAACCCTGCGCCCGTCGCCCAAACGTTCTTTGTTGATGAAGATGTGAAATCGAGAACGCGTCTCGATGCCATCGTCACTGTGACTGACGCAAAAAATCTGCGTGCCCGCCTTGCGGATAGTCACGAGGCGAGGGATCAGATTGCTTTTGCGGACGTAATCGTTCTGAATAAAATGGATCTGGTTACGGATGACGAGCGCATGGAAGTGGAGCGCGATATACGCTCAATCAACCGCTTTGCTGCGCTCCATCACGCAACTCGGGGGAATGTACCAATCGATCGTCTGCTTGGCCTTAGCGCGTTTGATCTCGGCCGCATCCTCGAAACTGCCCCCGATTTTCTTGACGACGATTCCCATGTTCATGACGAACATGTTCAAAGTGTAAGCCTTAAGATTCAATCGCCCCTGGACGCCGAGTCGTTCAATAGCTGGATCGGAAGCGTATTGGCGACTCAAGGTCAGGATCTACTCCGGACCAAGGGTATTCTTGCCTTTGTAAATGAAGACAAACGCTTCGCTTTCCAAGCCGTGCACATGATGGCTGATGGCGGCTACATCGGTCCCTGGGAGGATGGCGTTGCACGTGAAAGCAGAATTGTATTTATCGGCCGTAACCTCAATCGACCGATGCTTCGTCGCGGCTTCGAAAGCTGTATAGCTATATGAGCTCGATTACTTCCGATCCCGATGCCATGCTCCGCTCACGAGGCGTATCATTTGACAGTGATGCGTTCGTCACCAGCTTAGCGTTTACTCGCGCGAGCAAATTTGGTGTCTTCGCGCTAGGCAGTGGCAGTCTCTTGGCTCTAGACGTGTCGACAAAAACCTGGACAGAAACAAAGACCAGTGAAGGTGCAATCCTCACTGTCGCTGCTGATTTCGATAGCAACGGAATCCTTGCTGGCGGCGATGATGGGTCGTTGGTTCGTCTGGAACCAGGAGGCGTGTCGAAGCCGGTCCAGGTTGGTAAGTTTCCTGCGAAATGGGTCGAGCACGTCACCTCGATTCCCGATAAAAAGAACGCAATCCGCGTGGTTGCGGTGGGTAAGACGGTTCACCTCTTGGGTCCAGACGGTGCTACACTGCGCACGCTTGACCATTCTTCAACCGTCACGGGGTTAGTATTGGACGCAAAAATGCGCCGCATAGGAACGTCGCATTACAATGGTGCATCCATATGGTTTGTCCGGGCTGAACAGACCAAGCCACAACTGCTCGAATGGAAGGGCAGCCACATAGGCATTGCCATCCATCCCGCCTTTACTGCCGTCGTCACAGCCATGCAGGAAAATGCGTTGCATGGCTGGCGTATGCCCGACGGTCAGCATATGCGTATGAGCGGCTATTCGGCCAAGCCTCAGTCGCTTGGCTTTTCTGCATCCGGCCGCTGGTTGGCCAGCTCGGGAGCCGAATCGATTATCCTGTGGCCTTTCTTCGGAGGTGGCCCCATGGGTAAAGCGCCCCTCGAACTCGCGGGGCGTAATCAGGCAATTGTGCGCCAAATTGCCTGCCATCCCGGTAATGAGGTAGTGGCGGCCGGATTTAGCGATGGAATGGTCGTCGTCGCAGACATTGTTCGGGAACGCATCCTACCGATCGCATCTCCTGGTCGTGGCCCCATTTCGGCACTCGGTTGGAGCCCGGATGGAAGTATGCTTGGTTTTGGAACCGAGACTGGATTTGCGGCAGTTGTTGATTTTGCATCAAAGCTTGAAGAAAAATGAGTAGGTTCGCCGGCCCGAGAAACAGTTTCTGCATTGAAGCTTTTGGTCTAGGCCTCAAAACATAATGCCCTGTGGGTTCATATCGATCCGCTCCGAGCAAAC
>DAIDMG010000019.1 GCA_027449105.1 Acidiphilium sp.
TCACCAACGTAGAAGCAATCAACCGGACAAACTTCCACGCAGTCCATGTACTTACACTTGATACAATTTTCGGTGACCACATAGGTCATCGGAGACTCCTGAATTCTGAATTTGACCGGGACGCGATATGCCCTCGCCTTACTGATCACGCAAGGCGTGGTCTGTTGAGGGAATGTCCGCGAACAGCAGCGTTGCGGCCGAAGCTGGGCCGCGACTTGCGGCAATCCCCCGGATCTCGATGACTCTTACCTTATTGCTCAGCGATAAGGTAAGCACGTCGCCGCACCGCAGCTTGGCATGCGGCTTCGTTGCAGGTAGCCGATTGATCCGTATATTTCCGTGGCTAATCAGTTGCGCAGCGCGCGCGCGTGTTTTGACGATGCGCGCGTTGACGAGCCACTTGTCGAGACGCTGCCACGGGACGCGGTCGATTTGATTAATCAATGAGTCTCATGAAGCTGCCCGCTTTAAAGCTAACAAGGCCGCAAAAGGGTGGTCTGGGCTGACCGGTGGCGGGGCTGCTTTTGTAGGCCTGCGCCGCCGACGATCAGCTCGGACGGTAATGCGAGGGGGTTGATTGGGGTCACTGGTTTTTCCCGCAACTGGTTCGGGCGGTAGCAGCTGAAAGCCGAGCCCTCGGAGGACTGCCGGCAGGTCAGCGAGATTGGTACCAAGGCGCATTGCGAGATCCGGTGGGATGGCAGCCGTGTGCGACCGTGTGCCAAATGCGAGAGAATCAGCTATTTTTTCGGCAACATCTATACGGACGAGCTTGGGCTGGCATTCGATCCAGCCCATTGCCAGAGCAAAGCCTCGTGGCCAAGCTGGTCGAGCAATTGATACGCGGCCAGGGGGCGGCAACTGCGGAATGCTTGAGCCGTGCCAGAGGGACCAAAGCAATGCACGCAGGGACGTGGGTCGTGGTTTGAGAAGCGGAGGAAGAAAAATTGCAAACCGACCCGCGCGGATTCCATATTTTTTCAGGGCTGCACGTTGTTCTACGGTTAGCACAGCCGGCGACATTACACCCCCTTTCTCAACGAGCTGATGTACCAGGCCGCGAATGTCCGGTCGGCTTGCAGTGGCTGTTTCGATTGCGAAGAGGCTGGGTAGTTCAGACCGGATCCGCGTGCTGACAAATCGCGCCAGTCGCGAACGCAGAACTTCGCGTCCGCTGCCGTCGAGAAACTCCGAATCGATTACTTCGATGGCTGGAGCCAGCATGGATGCTCCCCGAAGTAATTTTGCAATTCTAGCACCTTGCCATGTTATATTGCCTTGTGGTGTCAGACTGAAGGCTTCATCGGCCGCCATGTGCAATGCGGCGATACGGCGAGGGATCTCGGACGCGAGAGCACGCCGGGCGGCGCGAAGGACAAGCCGGGCATCGTTGCTTGCTACATCGGAGTCGGTTTCGAACAGAAAACCGTTCACTCGGCCGACAGAATGGCCTTCGACGACCACTTCGCCGTTCATGGTAACCGTTGAATGCAATCGTGTGCCATCGCTCTTGGTGAGGCTGCGAGTGAGCTTTGCCGCCCGGCGATCGACGAAACGGGCCATCAGTTTTTCATGTAAAACGTCGGAAAGGAGATCTTCGGCTTCCCGGGCCCGTGTCTGCCAGTAGAAGGCGTTTCGAACCCAGTCGGCGCGCGCAGCGATATAAGCCCAGACACGCACTTCGGCGAGGCGTTGCATAAGTGTGTCGATGTCGCCATCGGTGCGGCCTAGCCCGCTGATCTGCGAGGTGACCCAGTCTTCAGGCAGCGTATTGTTCTCGCGCAAGTAGTTAAAAACCCGCGCGCACAGGCGCGCATGCGCGTCGGTAGCCAGTTTGCGAAAGTCCGGAATTTGGCACGCTTGCCAGAGGAGCTGCACAGCTCGCGGAGACGCGGCGGCTGCACGGATTGATGGATCACTTGCGAGCGTCGCCAAAGTTTGAAAATCGATCGCATCGTGGCCGCGCGCTAAGCCAGGTCGATCTGGTTGCATTGCGAGGCTTGCCAGAAGTGCGTCCACAGAGCTGAAATCAAGAGCGGCGTTGCGCCAAGCAAGCCGCTCAATTGGGTCGAAGATATGGGATTCGACTGCGTTGACGATTTCGTTGGTCAACAAAGGGTGCTGGCTGGCTGAGCCGAAGCTGCCATTGCGCATTCCTCGTCCGGCACGTCCTGCGATCTGCGCGATTTCTGCTGCTCGTAGTGCCCGAGAACGATGTCCGTCGAATTTCGACACGCCAGCAAAAGCGACGTGGTCGACATCCATGTTGAGGCCCATTCCGATCGCGTCAGTGGCAACAAGAAAATCGACTTCCTTTTCTTGGTACAGCGCGACTTGGGCGTTACGCGTGCGCGGGGATAGGCGTCCCATCACGACGGCGCAGCCACCCCGTCGTGATCGGACGGCTTCAGCTATCGCGTATACTTCAGCTGCGGAAAACGCCACGATGGCGGTTCTCGGAGGCAAGCGCGACAATTTGGCTGGTCCTGTATAGGTCAGCTGAGAGAGGCGCGGTCGGGTCTCGATTTCAGCACAAGGAACCAATCGGCGAAGCAATTTACTGATGGTCTCGGCCCCGAGAAACATGGTCTCGACGAGGCCACGCGCGTTCAACAGCCGGTCGGTGAAGATATGCCCGCGATCCGGATCAGCACACAGTTGAATTTCATCTACGGCGATAAATTCAACGGGATGGTCGAGAGGCATTGCTTCTACTGTGCACGAAAAATACCGTGCACCCGGTGGCACGATTTTTTCTTCGCCCGTGATTAATGCGACGTGACGTGCGCCCTTAAGTTCGACCATCCGGTCATAGTTTTCCCGCGCCAGCAGGCGGAGGGGAAATCCGATGATGCCGGAAGCGTGACCAAGCAGGCGTTCGATGGCGAGGTGGGTCTTGCCCGTATTGGTGGGGCCGAGCACCGCCTTCACGCGCGGAGCGAATCCAGACATGGGATGAGTCTTGGTGTTTTGGGAGCACATTGCAAGCGGTAATTCGATTGCCTAATTGCCGGAAGACCATTTGCTTGGAGAGTGGATCATGGCTACGGAAACTGAAGCTGCAATCGAACGCCCCTTTGATGCTGAGGTTGGGCGCCTCCTCGATTTGGTGGTACATTCCCTGTACTCTGATCGCGAGATTTTTTTACGTGAATTGGTTGCGAATGCGGCCGATGCGATTGACCGCCGACGTTTTCTTGCGCTGTCTGACGAAGCCTTGGCATTGCCGGCCGAGGCGGCGATACGGATTCGTGCTGACCATGGTGCGCGCACCATTACCATCGCCGATGACGGAATCGGCATGACTGCAGAGGATCTTGCCAGCCACCTCGGTACGATTGCGCGCTCCGGCACGCGGGCCTTCACGGAGGCGTTGGCGGAAGCGAGACCCGAGGACCGACCGACCCTGATTGGCCAATTTGGTGTTGGTTTCTATTCTGCTTTCATGGTCGCCGAAAAGGTTGAGGTGACCTCTCGGCGCGCTGGCGCCGCAGGGGCCAATGCTTGGGTGTCAGATGGCCGAGGGGGAGGCTATCGAATCACGCATGCCGAGCGTGAGACCGCTGGAACTGACGTCGTTCTTCATCTCAAGGCTGATGCTACAGAATACCTCGATGGGCATCGACTCGAGACGATCATTCGAAAATGGGCTGACCACGTTGCCGTACCGATCAGCATCGAGCGCGACGGAAAACTCATCAAGGCGAATGAGGGAGCTGCTCTCTGGCGCAGGCCAAAATCAGAGATCAAGGAAGAAGAGTATGGTGACTTCTACCGTCACCTAGGACATCTGTTTGACAGCCCTTGGGCTACCATTCACTGGCGAGCAGAAGGCACAGTCGACTTTGCAGCGTTGCTGTTTATCCCGGGTCACAATCCATTCCAGGCCACTGAAACGGATCGGGACAGCCACGTGCGGCTACACGTACGCAGGATGTTTATTACGGACAGCGCAAAGATGCTTCCTTCCTGGCTACGTTTCGTCGAGGGAGTGGTCGATACCGAAGATCTGCCACTCAATGTGTCGCGCGAAATGCTTCAGTCGACCCCGGTTCTGGGGCGGATTCGAAAGGCGCTGGTCAATCGCGTATTGGCTGAGCTTAAGAGCCGTAGCAAGGATGAAACATACAAGGAGTTTTGCGCACAGTTCGGCGCCGTGTTGAAAGAGGGCATATATGACGATGTTGACCATAGAAACGAAATAGCGAGCCTAGTTCGGTTCCGCTCTACTACGTCTGAGGAGGGCACATCGTTCGATGATTACATAGAGAGAATGAAGCCGGGGCAGGACGCCATCTATTATTTGACTGGTGAAGACCACACGCAATTAGCCGCATCGCCATTGCTTGAAGGGGTCCGGGCGCGCGGGTTTGAGGTGTTGCTCCTCACGGATTCGATCGACTTTTTTTGGCCTGAGCGGTTGGGTGAGTACTGCCAGAAAAAATTAGTCCACGTCGCGCAGGCGACAGACCTTTTCGAGGCCAAGCCAGTTCCTGCGGGTATGGAACAGTTAATCAAATCCGTGAAAGAAATACTCGGCGACGCGGTGAGCGATGTGCGGGTGTCGTCTCGGCTTACCGATAGTCCGGCGGTGCTAACGCCCGGCTCTAACGCTCCTGATCTTGCGATGCAGAGGCTAATGCGTCGCGCCGGACGGCAAGTGTTTGCCAGCGCCCCAGTACTCGAGATCAATCCCGGCCATGTTCTAGTCGAGCGGATGGTAAAGCGGGGCGAGTCAGGTCAATCGTTGGACGATGTCGCGCGTTTGTTGCTTGATCTTGCACGAATTCAGGACGGCGAACCGCCCGTTGATACTGCGCGCTTTGTGCGAAGCCTGGCCGCTTATCTGGTTGTCTAGGTGTGTGGTTCCGGTCATTTTTGCGGATTAGAGTCAAGGTCAGTCTTTCTGGTTGATTGGCCCGCGTTTTGCAGATGGACCCCTAGCGTGTGATGCATTTGAGGCCTTGACATTCGATAAATTTGAGGGCGGCAATAATAAGGTTCTGTGAAGCGGTTGCGGGGTTTTCCAACATTGGCCTATCGGCGGGAAGGCTGTCTACCTGATGGCGGGCCAATGCGGTCGGACACCGTAAGGGGCTCCGGTGGGATCGGTATAGAACGATCCGGAATAAGGAGGCACCATCCGACGGCGGTCGCAATCAATTACGCTCTGGTCAGGGCGCGGTGATCATGTCGGCAGGTCGTTTTCAGCATGGTCGCTGGAGGCGACGGTTGTTGCGGCGCCTCGGCTTAAATGGCGCGATTTGCACAATGGGGACGGTAAGGAGCGAGCCATCTCGCTATCTGTACACTTGGATAGTGGAATTCAAATCGAGAGCCATTAGGCTTTTTGTTCTATTTCTGCTAGAAAAGGAGGTGTTCTTTCCTGTCCGTGGAGACTAATTTCGGCATGACTTCAACCGCCGCACCGTCCGTATTGCCGGACGCCCAAGAGCCTGCTCCAGTTCCTGCTCCCGACGGGACTCAAGGAACGTATGATGCTGCCTCGATCAGTGTTTTGCGTGGTCTTGATGCCGTGCGCAAAAGACCAGGAATGTATATCGGCGACACCGATGATGGCTCCGGCCTGCATCATATGGGATTCGAGATTATCGACAATGCCGTGGACGAGGCACAGGCAGGTTTCGCTAATTCTGTGATCGTTGTCCTGAACGGCGATGGCTCGATGAGCGTGCGCGACAATGGCCGAGGGATTCCGACAGATATCCATGAAGAGGAGCGCGTTTCGGCAGCTGAGGTAGTCCTCACCCGGTTGCACGCTGGCGGCAAATTTAACCAGTCCTCCTATAAGGTCTCTGGCGGCCTTCATGGTGTGGGAGCAGCTGTTGTAAATGCGCTCTCGGAGTGGATGGATGTCCGCATCTGGCGGGACAGCACCGAGTTTTTCATTCGCTTTGAGAATGGGAACCCGGTAGCACCGTTGCGCGTCGTCGGCCCGTCGGAGCGGCCCACCGGGACAGAGGTAGTGTTTAAGCCGTCACCGGTAACCTTCACCCGTACCGAGTTTGACTTTGCTGTCTTTGAACGGCGCCTGCGGGAGCTTGCATTTCTGAATTCAGGCCTTGAGATTTCACTTCGTGACGAACGTCACGCTACTCCGATCCAATCGTGTTTTTGCTACAGGGGTGGGCTTGTGGAGTTCGTGGCGTGGCTGGACCGGTCGAAGTCGGCTCTCATCTCGCCACCAATTACCGCTCTGCGAGAGGACAAGGGTAGCGGCATCAAGATCGAATTTGCGCTGTCGTGGAATGATAGCTTTCATGAAACGATGTTGTGTTTTACAAATAACATTATTCAACGTGATGGTGGCACACACCTTGCGGGTTTCCGCTCCGCACTGACCAGAGTCGTTTCGAAGTACGCTGATGCCATTGGCAAGAAGGATAACGTTTCTCTTGTCGGTGAAGATATGCGTGAGGGACTAACGGCGGTTCTTTCTGTAAAAGTACCGGACCCAAAATTTTCTTCGCAAACCAAGGATAAGCTTGTTTCCTCTGAAGTTCAGCCAATTGTTCAATCAGCAGTCACGGATGTGCTCGATCACTGGTTTGAAACGCATCCTAAGGAAGCGAAAGCGCTGGTACAGAAAGTAATCGACGCGGCAGCAGCACGAGAGGCGGCGCGCAAGGCGCGCGATTTGACGCGGCGCAAGGGTGTTCTTGATGTGTCGTCGCTACCCGGAAAATTGGCTGACTGTCAGGAGCGTGATCCGTCGAAGAGCGAGATTTTTATTGTAGAGGGTGACTCTGCAGGGGGATCAGCCAAACAGGGCCGTGATCGCAGAACTCAGGCAATTTTACCACTCAAAGGTAAGATCCTGAACGTCGAGCGTTCCCGATTTGACCGAATGCTTTCCTCAGCCGAGATCGGTACGTTGATCACTGCGCTAGGGACTGGGATCGGTCCTGCGGACCCTGAACAGGGCGGCTTCGACATTGGAAAAATTCGTTACCATCGCGTTGTCATCATGACTGATGCTGATGTCGATGGTTCACATATTCGTACACTTTTGCTTACGTTTTTCTTCCGCCAGATGAGACCTTTGATCGAACACGGGTTTCTGTACATTGCGCAACCACCGCTTTACCGGATCAAACGCGGTAATGAGGAGCGTTATTTGAAGGACGATGCGGCGCTTGAGGATTATCTCCTTGATCGTGCACTTTCGGAAGTTCGAATGGAAGGGTTTGATGTTGTCGCTGAGCTGCCATTCTGGAGAGAGGCGGCGAGGCGTTTGGAAGCCATGGCGGCCCAAGTTCCGGTTGCGATCGTCGAACAAGCGGCGATCGCCGGAATTTTGGGCTCAGAGCCAGAGCTTTCGGCACCACGGGCAGCAGCGTTTGCGGCGCGACTTGATATGATCAGTGCGCCGAACGAGCGCGGGTGGTCCGTTACTGCCGATGGTACAGGGATAACCGCCGCTCGCGAGGTTCGTGGCGTGATGGAACGCCACGTGCTCGATTTGCCATTGCTCCGTTCTTCTGAAGCGCGTTGGCTCGCTGAGCGCGCACCACGGTTCACTCAGGAATTTTCGAAGTTGCCGATCCTCTATCAAGGAGACTCTGCTCGGACAATAAGTGGCCCGGCCAATCTGTTAGAGATAATGTTCGCGATCGGGAGGAAAGGATTGGCAATCCAGCGATTTAAGGGCTTGGGTGAAATGAACCCTGAGCAACTTTGGCAGACCACGCTGGACCCTGCGATGCGAGGATTGCTCCAGGTTCGGATTGGAGATGCCGAAGAGAGCGATCAGATTTTTTCGACGTTGATGGGTGATGTCGTGGAACCGCGGCGTGAATTCATTATTGGGAATGCGCTAAATGTGGCGAATCTGGATGTCTAAAAGAGCGGCCACTGGACGCTTTTTAAGCCAACGCGCTGACATCGTACTAACGCTGCATGAGTTGGATAAGCCGGTGACTTGCGGCAATCTTGCCAGAACACCAATCACGGCTTTCCCTACGCATAACCTTCGAGTGCGAAGTTCTTTTTGAGGCGCCCAGGTCAGCAGAACCATCCACGAGGGCTCATTTCGCTCATGCAGATGCCCGATAACCTGATATGTGTCAAAAATGCGAGCCGGAAATCGACAGGTCGGTGCTGCTGTGTCAAAAACACAACACGTCATATCCAGTAAAATTGTGGCTTTAGAACGCCGACCATGATCTTTACATATACTTATATAGTTTTGGTAATATTTGTATCTACTCTTGTCAGGTCCACTTTCGGATTCGGACAAGCTTTATTTTCTGTTCCTCTTCTTGCTTTGTGCATTCCGCTGAAAGAGGCAACTCCGCTTACCGTTCTTGTGTCGTTTACCGTGGCGGGCATTATCATCGTACAGGACTGGAAGAAAATTCACTTCCGCAGTGCCGGTGGTCTAATGTTACCTACAATTGTTGGTATTCCACTGGGTCTTCTTCTGTTGACAAGCGGGTACGAAGATCCGGTGAAGGCGTTTTTGGCGTTAATGCTTATCAGTTTCTCGGTTTATTCCCTGATAGGCCGTGCTCCTCCCGAACTGCGGCGCGACAGTTTCGGCTGGCTCTTATGCTGCGGGTTCTGCGCCGGAGTTCTGGGTGGTGCCTTCGGGATGAATGGCCCTCCGCTTGTCATCTACGGGACCATGCGGCGGTGGTCTGCGCAACATTTTCGGGCAACTTTGCAGGGATATTTCTTTCCGGCCAGCCTGATTGGAATGCTCGGCTACTGGCTCGCAGGACTTTGGAGACCTTCTGTAACTCGCTATTACGTGGTCTCTTTGCTCGCTATAATTCCAGCAGTATTTATTGGCAGGTTTGTTAATCGACGGCTAAAGAGGGATGATTTTCTAAAGTACATTTACTTATGTTTGGCAAGTATTGGCTTTATACTGCTCGCCCAGTCATTAGAAATGGCTCTATGAAATGAAGGCTATATCTGCCGAGTACTGCCAATGTTGTCTTTGCACGTCCGTGGAGAACCTGAACCATGGTGCCTCCTTCTAAACAGATAAAAATGCCATGTCATTAAAATTTGGGTTAAATATCTAGATTGGAAAGAACGCGGGGTTAGAACTAAGTGCTGCCGCAAACTAGGTAATCGAATGGAATCGACTAATGTGTCTTTTAGGGGGCGGTTACACCATATTAGAGTTTGCTAAGGCGCGGTAGGTGAGAACGAGAACATCGCGGTAGGCGGGCTGGGCTGGGTCGAGTGGCATGACAGGTGTTACGCCGTGAAACACGCGGCGATCGTCCACTATCGCGGCATCACGCGGCTGAGCCAAGACAAAAGTCCCGAGTTCCCGACGATCGTTTCCGAGGATGGTGGTCGACCCTTGCTGGATATTATGGCGCTTGACCATAAGCACCAGGACAAAGTCCACGCCGTCTCTGTGTATTCCTTCCGGTGTGGGCATGCCGGCAGTGGCTGGCCCGGCTTCAATTCGGAATTGGTGAGCCTCAATGTGCCACGCAACGTTTCCGACAATGGCTTCAAACAGGTGGCGCGACAGGTTGAGCAATCCCTGAAAGGTGGGTCTGTTGGTGACGGTCTCGGGAATGGGCTCAAACCAACGTTCCACACCTCCATTGAGGGCGTTATAATTCCGCAGCTGGAAATGAGCCTGGTGAGGCGCCCGGCGGATGGGCTGAGCCGCATCCGCGCTAAAAACACCAAAGCGGCGGCGCCGATAGCGCCCGCCGTCCGCCATATACGTGTCGAGAGGCATATCGGTCCAACTAGAGGCGAAGTCATTCCAGTTTCGCGGCTGGACCGCATCGGGAGCCAGCATCACAGTGAAACGTGAGCCGGGGACGAAGGCATAGCCGTCCTTTTCTAGGGATTTTGCAAGTGCGGCAGAATCAAAACACACATCCATTTTAACAATATAGCGTGCTTCTCAAATAAAATGAGCGTCAGGGTGACAGGTCAGCCATTCGGTAGATCTGTGATTTTTTCTGAGGCGTGAGCCTGTGCTGTTTCCGAAGTGGGTGACCGGCTGAACGCGGCTCGAAACTCATCCGGATTTATCGTGATCCGCTGATAGGTGAATGGTATTTCAATTCCTTCCGTGTCGAACCTGATTTTAATCCGGCGATTATATTCTCGTTTTACACCCCATTGTTGGCCAGCAAGACAGCGTATCCGGCCGACAATGTCGAGAGAAGAACTGCCGAACCGATCGAGCCCCCAAAGTTCCAAGTCTCCAATGATCGAACGCTCGAAATTGGGATCTCTTCGCATTTTGTTGAATTCATCACGCATGACCATAAAGACGTGGTCGATGTCCTCTTTGTAGGCAACGCCGACATTGACGGGCGCAAAACAGAATTCGCGTGACGAGTTTGATACTGTTGTAACTGCGCTGAACGGAATGATGTTGAGCGAACCGTCACTACCTCGCAACCGGATGGTCCGAATGGAGAGCCGTTCCACGGAGCCAGAGACTCCGCCCAATGAAACCCAATCACCGACCTGCATGGCATCTTCCAGCAGAAGAAAAAGTCCCGTGATTATATCTTGGACAAGTTTCTGGGAGCCGAATCCAACGGCTAGCCCGACTATGGACAAGCCGCCGAGAAGTAATGCAATGTTTACACCAAAGGCAGAAAGTATAACCAGAGCCAGGATGACCCCTAAGGTGATAAGAAGGGTGCTCCGCAACATGGGTAGCAGAGTCCGAAAGCGAGCTGCCCGTTCTGGGCGGCCCTGCCGTAGTAGCCGCTCCACATGTTCGTTGAGTGACACATTGGCAAATTCCCAAGCGACGAGCGCCGCGAGGGCTGCGCTGAGAATGGTGATCGCCCCACCAGCGATACGTTGACCTTCTGGGGTCGATGCAAGCCAAGTGATAACGCTGAGCCCCCAGAACTGAAGGATCACCAACAATGCGCTTGCTGAGACTATCATTGCGGCGATCGTCCTGAGAGCGGTCCTGTACGTGTGTCTACGTGTGTGCAGCGTTGGGTATGCGGCGTGCCACTGTGCTGAATCCGCGAAGACCGCATCAATGAATTGGTTGGTGGCATAGATTGCGCCGCGTGCGGCCAATGTAATCACAACGACTACAATCACGACACGCAGCATTGTGGCAAACGCATTAGGTACGCCGATCGCCCAAACGGCCCATAGTGCGATTACATAGAACAGGGCTAAAAGATGCCATGTCTGTGCGACTGTTGCACGCAGGCTACCAATCACGTCGGATGAGCCATCGCCCCGAATGAACGCCGCAACCGGTCTTCGGACTTGCAGGATCATAATTGCGAGCATTAGATGCACGCACAGCGAGACGAGCTTCAGCAGGACTTGGCTTGCCTCCGGATTCAGTCCAAACAGCGCGCTAGTCTGAACTGCTGCTACCCCGAACGCGATTACAGCAATGATCCGGCGCAGCCAGGCAAGTAGCCAGCCAGCTCTGTAGTCGCTTAAAGGGACAAGACGAAGCGGACCCCGATCGGGCGCAATTAGCAGGCGTGCTGATTCGAGTACAAAGCGGCATACGATATAGGCTTCGAGCACTGCCGTTATTACAAGCTGAACTGGTCGGCCGGTTATCAGACTGGATGCAAGCCATGCGATTCCAATCAGCGCAACTAGGATTATCGGGGCTAGGGCAAGCAAGTAGTACGTGACCGCATACGCTACACGCCGCAACAATGCGGCGCCGAGGCTTTTGCGCGCATGTTTTTCAGTTTCACCTGCTTCCGCCGCAGCGAGGGCGGCATTTCCGCCTGCGTCCGCTGGCGACCCTTTCTGGTTCGCACGGATTAGTGCTGCTTGGGGTTTTGCGAGTAGCCAAGCAACCAGGCGCTCTGCACCGAGTGCAGTCGCTATAACAATTGCCAACCGCCAGCTCGTATCGAGGAGCGTTTGCCGAAGCCATGAGTTCGTAACCACCCTCCCGATCCAGTGTACGAGAGGTGTGATGTTTGTTGCTGACCGGAGGTCGCGCCCAAGACCTAAGGTAAGTTTAGCGACCTTGTGGACCATGTCCATCGCGAACGACGAAGCAGGGGGAGGCGCGCTTGTTGTCTCATAAGACTTCACGTTGGCGCGTGCTTGCAATGCGCGCAACGTCGCAATGAGCGCCTCACGTTCTTTTGGATTCTGGAGGACGCTAATCGCGCTATCGATCTGTTCCTTGGTGAACCCTGAAGGAGCGCCGGCTGCCGCCGCTGGAATCGGGTGATTGGGCTGAATGGGGGACGTAAATGGAATTGTTGGTGTTGCCGCGGCTGATGCGGGCATGATTGCCACAGCGAGTCCAATGATCAGCGTGGAGGCTAGGGCCGAAAAAAAACGCATGCTCCTACAAACGCACGTCAAGTCTGAAAGTCAACCTACGAGTTTCGCGTCCCTTACGCTTCAAGCAATTGTAGCCGGCGTGCCAAGTTAATCCGGCGCTGGCTAGGAATCCGCAGCCGATGATCTTCCAGTGGTGCGCGTGATCGGCTTTTGGCGATCCTGCTGTCGCGCGCACGAAGGAGATGAATGATGTCTTCCGCAAAGAGCGTGACCAGATTGTTAAGCCACATCCCAACGTCGCGTGGTTCAGCATGCCCCAGTGCTGGGGCCGACGTCAGTCGTACCAAGGCCTCAGCTGGCTGCCAGACTTCGTTGGTTACCCAGCGATTGGTTGTAAAAAGTCGTAGGGGCAATCCACGCAAATCTGTTGAGATTGCAATAAGATGTGAAAAGCTTACGTCTGTTGTTGCCTTTCCTTCGGGGGCGGGTGTGAAAATATGGAAGTGCCCATGTTCACTGCTTAGCCGCTGGGTTGGTGGATGCGCATGATAATAGAATCGCCAGCCTGAGTTCGGATCCACGGCATCCGGCTGCGGATAGTGCGCCCACTCCACAAATCCCTGCGCACCGTTTAACAATCGGGAGGGAGCGCTTAGCCGTTCGGATGCCCAAGTCGCAATCTGCGCGACGGCCGAATGTCCGGCGCGCAACGAAGTCTGTCGGTTGGGGAAGAGCGTCATCCCGCGGCCATCGTCGTTATTAGGTCGGCGCGCACGGATTAACAGGCTTTTTTGTGCTTTTTTTTGAGTTAGAACCGTTGTCACGTTTTGACGAGTTGGTGTTCGAGGGAGGCATGGGGGCACAGGGGTTTTGAGCGGCGGCGTAGGCGGCGCCGACTGGCGAGATAGTGCTTGCGACAGCGGGAGGGAGAAGAGGAGTCGCCGCGATCGCGAGAGCTAGAGCGGAGGCTGTCGTCCGAGAAGATTTCATGATCGGCATCCTTAATGTTTTGGCTGCGCAGGCCCGATTTTCACTGCCATATTTGTTTGGTCTTCGGAATGGCGTAGGGATTTGTCCATGCCCACCGTCCAACCGATGGCAGCCAACGCGGCCAGCAGCACCGTCAAAATAAGCCAAGGAGACACACGTAGCAAGTGCGGTAGCGTAAGCGCGTCGGGGCCGGTCTGCGTGTATATCCAGGAGTGAATTGAGGGATATGCACCATTAAAAAGTAAAGTCCCGATGCCGATCCCGATTAGGAACGTAAATCCGTCGAAGCGCCCCGAAGCCATTGCTACTGCAGACGTTCCCGGGCAGTACCCGCCAACCGCCATGCCAATCCCGACGCCGGCGCCTCCAAGCAGTGTACCCCAGAAGTACACCGATGGAACAAAGATATCCGATAGCTTAATAAGCCCGAGGGCTCTGGCCCCATAGATGAGAAAAGCGCTGACAATGATGGCCGTGAACATCACTTTAAAGACCGCCCAATTGCTAAAGCGGAGTTGGCCGGTGAGGCATTCCGGATTTGCAAATCCGGCTCCTTCCAGAATAAAGCCAAAGGCAAAGCCTAGAATCAAACCCGAAATTATAACGGTCATCTCCTTTATCTCCGCTGCCAAAGAGGTTTGAGGACCATTGCAAACATGGCGCCCGCTAAAAAAAAGCCGACCAAGAACAAGAAGCCGGCTGCAGCCAAGGGTGCGGAGCCCGACAATCCCATACCGCTTGTGCATCCCATGGACATGCGCGCCCCAAAGCCCGAGGCGGTTCCACCGAGGAGCGCCAAAGCGACACGGCCTAAGGAACTTGCCCGCGGGGGGCCATCAAGCTTGGGAGTAAAGCGTCCGCCAAGCAAGCTACCCGCAAAGCCACCGATGACCAGTCCCAGAACCTCCCAGACAATCCACGTGTTTGCTCCCGCTCGAGCGTAAGCGGCAAGGTAGTCATGTGGGCCAAAGGCGTTATGTGCGACGATCGTAACTGCCACGGCCGTGAGAGAGGTGGTTGCTCCGGTTACGCCCAAGCCATGGTCAGTGGCGAAAAAAGTCACGAACAGGAGAACCCCAAGTGCGGTGCCTGCGATGTATGGGTTCCAAGTTCGACGGAGAGCGTTATTCATGGTGACGCGCGCCTTTCCATAATGGCTTGTCATTGGACAGATATTTTTGTCGTTAAATTTGTGCTTTGCATTTGCCACACCTCCTTATGCTCTGGCCGGCTTGCGGCCGTCACTTTCCCATCGTTGAAAGTGGGATTGCACAATTTCAAAAGGTGGTACGGAGGTGCAAGACCATAAGTTTTCTCCAGTTTTCTTGGAGAATCTAGAAATCGCCATCTTTTTTACGGCTAGAAGCGTGGCATTGAATCCGAGGATAAAGGTGATGCGCCGCGGCGCAGCACGGCTCGTGGTGATACGGCTTAACCGCTCATCGAACCACGAGTATTCCCTGCGGCATCCAATCGAAATCTTGTTCATTTTTTCGGTCAACACAGCGCAATAAAGCGGCGTGGTCGTAAGAAAAACGTTATTTCGTCGTCCAGGAGATGGTAAGATAACGTTTCTGAATTTACTGATCGCCAGGCGAAAAGTTTGTTTCGACGCGATAGAACTTAAGAGCGAAGTCGATAGTAGGCCGCTCACGTGGCCACATTGTTTCTTGCTCCTGAACGTAGTGAAGATGGCAGGGAAAAGGTGCTTGGTTTGACTGGATCGTGGATAGTTTTCGTTATCGAATGCTTCAACAATAAAAACATCGGGATCTAGGGGCGAGTTCTTGAGCCGGGCGTGCATGATGAGCGAAAAAAAACGCGGACGATGTGTTTGATCTGGGCGATCATGTATGGAGCCAAACGTCCGCGCCGTTGCTATAGTTGTAACAGCGGCAAACTTTCTGCGCGCGAGGCCATTCGAATCAGGAGGCCCATTCGTCGGAATGCCAGTATTCCAAGAGATGTTTTGTCCGGATTGGCAGGCAAATAATTCTGCTGAATCTACGAATCTACCAGCGTGACTGGAGCCAAACATTTGATAAAAACTCCTATTATTCCAAGATCTATTGCCGTCTGCCCAGTTTGTCATTGATCCAAGTCAAGAATGTCGTCTCGACGCAGCATATGTGGCGGTTACGAGAGCATGATGACTGAGCGTCAAAATGTCGACTCTAATAGCCGACCAAAAGAATCGTTTGTCGCAAAAATAGCCGCTGTCTGCGGCAGCTGGTACTATAGGAGTGTCGAACTGAATGATTTTTTGTCTGGTAGGAGTGGAGGTGTATCCGAGGCGCGCCAACCTAGCGCGACCAGCGATTCGGTTATCGTCATTCGGCTTGAATGAATTTAGAGCGGCGTCTCTAGCGCGGAGTAGGAGTTAGACGATGAGAGCGGCATAGTATCCGCTCCATTGCTCATCGAAATCGG
The DNA here is from genome assembly GCA_027449105.1 of Acidiphilium sp. Taxonomy (GTDB): domain Bacteria; phylum Pseudomonadota; class Alphaproteobacteria; order Acetobacterales; family Acetobacteraceae; genus Acidiphilium. Next base: position 15,673 of record DAIDMG010000019.1, read on the forward strand.
ATAGTAGGCGCCATTCAAGGCGACTGTATAGCAGCTGCATCTGCTTGTGCTAACGCGCGAATAATATCGGCGCGGCTGACAATTCCCACTAGTTTACCGTCGCGCAAGATTGGTACTCTCTTGATACGGTGTTTTGACAGCAGGTCGGCGATCTGGGGGAGGGTTGCAGACTCGGATGCCGTAATGACATTAGGGTTCATCAGGTCTCGAACGCTATGACGATCGAGTCGGAGGTAGTCGAGAAAGTCATCAGCGAGGGCGGTACCTTCAGCAACCAAATTAAGCCACCACTCACGGCGCATGGCGTGCTCCTGACCGAAGGGACGCATGAGGTCGCCTTCACTTATCATTCCTACCAATAAACCTTCAGGCCCCACCACGGGCACGGCGCTAATGCTTCGTTCAGTAAGTAATTGTGCCACTCGTCCAATAGTATCATCAGGGCTGACAGTAGCCACGGAACGGGTCATGACGGTGGCGGCATCGAGCGGTGGCATTGGCTTCTCCTGCACGTGTCTTTTGAGTAACTCTGGCTAGAACTGGACTAGAAACCCGAGAGGATCGGCTTGCATTGATCTGGAGCAAGCAAATCCTTTGCGGAACAGTGTTGCGCGCCGGACGAGGCCAGTTGTCAACAGGGCTCCTAGCGGTACACAGAGTCGCATTTACCCGCTGCAGTGACATCAAGAAAACGTCGAGTTCGAATCCTTAGATCCGAGAGCGAGAGCAAAATCGTCTTGCTGCCGTCGCCGATTTCGTTACATTCCTACCCGCGAACGTTATTAAACGAGTCTCGTCGATGACAGGAAAACTTCCGTTGAGAGTCAATGATCGCTCGTAGCGAAATCAGTAAATACTGTTAGATGAAAATTTCATTCGTAGTGGGGCACCCGATTTATGCTGCTACGGCCCGAGCACCCGCTGTAAGGGGACATCGCCGGCGGGTTGATCGGTCAGGGCGATTCATAAGGCCGCTTTCGACGAGTTTTTTTCTTGGAAACGTCCGGAACGGTTGGGTAACTGGAAGGGTCGCTCCGCGTTTTTTTTTCATCATCAAGGCATTCAACCTTGGCGGTGTCCGCGTGCTGCATCCATGATTTTATTCCTGCGTGCGCGGCAAAGCGACGACAAGCCGCTTTAAGCGCGTTGCCCCTATTAGCTGCGCGTATCTCAATTATGCGTTGGCATGCCTCGATTTCGTGGCCAATGCTATTCGCGAGTCGTTTGAAGAAACTGACGCGATAAAGCGACATCGTACTTAACCTCCTTTATTTGAGCTTATCGGAAGCTGTCGACGGCTGCATTGATTCAGCGCAAATATTCGGGAAAAGCTGGAATTTTTGGGAGCTATGGGCAACACTTTTGAAATGGAGGTGGACAAAAGATCAAGTCTGTCGTCGAATTGATCGGCTATCTGAAAACTGGTCCATTGGAAATCAGAGTTTTCCACTTACGTTTCCTTGGTCGGAGAAGTAGCAGACGATGGAGACACTGTGATTTTTGAGCGCAGAAGGCGTTCGTATTGACGCAAGTGGTGCGGGACAGGCAGCAGCGGATATATTGTCCGGTACCCAGAACGAGCTTGCCCTTGATTCTGGCAGCGCAGCTTGCCCACAATCTCTGCCCTCTGCGGGTTGTTTGTGCTCGTCGAGCACGCGCCGGTCGCGAAGTAGATCGGACAGAATGGTTCACCCGTTTGCTTAGTCTAGGCTCAAGCAATAGGCAGGGCAAGCGATCTTTCATGTGGACTGGATCTTGGGCGACCCGAACCGAAAAGCGGCGTGTTTTTCTCTGGAACGACGTCATGCATCCGGATACTCTCTCGTCTTGGAGTGGCTTCAGTTTCGTGGAGGTGACGGATGAGTGCATCTGATTTCCGCGTGTGGCCCGGCCGACCCTACCCCTTGGGTGCAACCTGGGACGGCTCTGGAACCAACTTCGCACTATTCACAGCCCATGCCGAGAAGGTGGAACTCTGCATCTTCGATAGCGCTGGGCAGGTGGAGACCGCTCGCCTCGTACTCCCGGAGTACACTAACGAGATTTGGCACGGCTATTTCCCCGATGTTCGGCCTGGTGCTGTCTATGGCTACCGCGTCTACGGGCCTTACGAGCCGAGAGCTGGCCACCGCTTTAACCACCATAAACTGCTGATCGATCCATACGCCAAGGCGCTTGTCGGTGAGCTCCGATGGGACGACGCGCTGTTTGGCTATAAAGTGGGGGACAGGGCCGGCGATGAGAGCTTCGACAAGCGCGACAGCGCGCCCTTCATCCCGAAATGCCGCGTGGTCGATCCAGCTTTCACCTGGGGTCGGCGGCCGGAGGCGCGGCCTTGGCACGAGACCATAATCTACGAGCTCCACGTACGCGGGTTCACCATGTTTCATCCCGACGTGAGCGACTCGGCGCGGGGTACATTCGCGGGGCTCGCCACGGCGCAAGTAGTTTCCTACCTCCGGGAACTCGGAGTCACGGCGGTCGAGCTCCTACCAATCCATGCCTTCGTACATGACCGCCACCTGATTGAGCGGGGACTCTGGAACTACTGGGGATACAACACGATCGGTTTCTTTGCGCCTCATCCTGCCTACCTTGGTGTGGGTGACTTGGGAGATTTCAAGGCCTTCGTGCAGCAGATGCACGATGCTGGGATCGAGATCATTCTTGATGTCGTCTACAACCACACTGCTGAAGGCAATCATCAGGGGCCGACTTTGTCGTTCCGTGGCGTTGACAACAAGTCGTACTACTACCTCATGGATGGAGACGAACGATATTATAACGACTTTACAGGAACCGGGAACGCCCTCGAGTTACGCCATCCCTACGTGCTGCGCATGGTGATGGACTCCTTGCGCTACTGGGTCGGGGAGATGGGCGTCGATGGCTTCCGGTTCGATCTCGCAACTACGCTTGCGCGGGTCGACGGGACGTACAGCGAACACTCCAGCTTTCTTGACGCCGTGGCGCAGGACCCGGTGCTGTCGGCAGTCAAGCTTATTGCTGAGCCATGGGATACTGGACCTGACGGTTACCAAGTTGGCCGTTTTCCGCCGGGCTGGGCAGAATGGAACGACAAGTACCGCGACACCGTTCGAGCGTTCTGGAAGGGGGACGAGGGCCAACTGCCGGAGCTTGCCTCGCGTTTGTCAGCTTCTTCCGATATTTACGATCGCCGCGGGCAGAGGACGTGGGCCAGCATCAACTTCGTGACAGCCCACGACGGCTTCACTCTTTGCGATCTCGTCTCATACAACGAAAAACACAACGATAGGAATAACGAAGACAACCGCGACGGCAGTGACGATAATAAAAGCTGGAATTGCGGCGTCGAGGGGCCAACGGACGATCCGGACGTCCGGCGTTTGCGGAGGCAGCAGATGCGGAATTTCCTGGCCACGCTCTTGCTTTCCCAAGGAGTGCCGATGCTGCTCGCGGGCGATGAGCTTGGTCGCAGCCAAGGCGGCAATAATAACGCTTATTGTCAAGATAACGAGATTGGCTGGCTTAACTGGGACAAAATTGACAAAGAGGGTGAGGCACTGCTTGAATTCACCAGGCAACTGGTTGCGTTGCGTCGTAAGCACATCGTGTTTCACCGAAATCGCTTTTTTCACGGTGAGATTATCCCCGGGACTGAGGTCAAAGACGTGGTCTGGCTTCGCCCTGACAGCGCCGAAATGACTGATTCGGATTGGGGTGATGCCAGCGCCAAGGCGTTGGGAGTGCGCCTGTCAGGCGAGGCCGGGCTCTTGCACCTGACCGACCAAGGCGAGCAGGAGCCGGACGATACGTTCCTGATCTTCCTGAACGCCGCCCACGAGGATGTACTTTTTCACTTGGTCGAAGCATCCCCAGAAGCGCTTTGGCGCCTCCTCATAGACACAAGCAATGAAGGTGCAGAGCCGAGCCACAATGAGCTAGAAGCTGGAACGGAAATAACCGTGAAAGCCCGTTCGCTGCAGATCTTTGTAATGGAGCAACGCTCGGCTTCTTAACGCCGAGAGCTTGATTCCCGACTTCAGGAAAATCGGTCAAAAAATTTCGAAATCCCCTGCAGCACGAAAGGCTTCGGGTTCGTCGTCGAGGCCATTCAGCCGTTTCATGTGATCGTCAATGTCAAGAAGACTAAAGTGACTGTGGTGTGGTTCTCGGATGGACGCCGATGCGAAGGCGGCACGGGACATCAGACAGCGCTGTGCGCCGTCTATCGGTTCCGCGTTCCGGTGGAAGGCATCAATCCTCTCGGAACTGGTGCGCCAGTTCCGACGGCGAAGGGTGCCCGGCACTCAGACAGTGGGAAGGGTTCCACCGCCAGTTCACGATTGTCCGATCCGTGCTTCGGGGGAGGGAAACACGCAACGCGGCCCGGATGGCGAAGACACAGCAGCTACCAGCTTTGGCAGCCGTTTAGCTATCTCGATAGTTCCCCTCTGCACGAGTTGCGTGCCGGGATGGTTCGGTCGGATCGGTACCGAATCGGCGGAGTGCCCGGAAGGTACGTCGAGGTGGATGAAACGTCGATCGGCGGCCGAACACGCGGTGAAAGCCGCGGCGCTCCTGATCGCATTAAAGATTATCTGGCGGTCGTTCGTTTGGTTTTTACCAACCTCAAGAGCTGGTTGAACGGCGTTCACCACGGAGTTAGCAATCGGCATCTGCAAGCCTATCTCAAGGAGTTCGCGTTCTGCTTTAACAAACGCCTCTGTCCGTTCAACGCAATTCCGAGCTTGCTATGGCTGGCGGGACAACCTAAGGCGCCGACATTCGCCGCGCTCTACTCGGAGGAATAGTCACACCCTACACACGGTGAGTGTCTGCATTGACCGGACCGGCAGGGTAAATTCTTCCCTGCTTCCCCAAGCAGGGAAATTCGGTCATCAGAGGTCTGACGCCTAAAACTCTGGAGAAATCCAGGTGTTTTGTGTCTGCGTGCAGCCAACACAAAGGCGTGGCACCACGAAGGTGTGAGGTCCGAATGTCGCTTATCGGGGCAGGGCATAGATGTAGGAACCTACTGCGGCCGCGCAAATGCGTCTCACTAAAGGCTCCCGAGTTGTCCGGAGCCTTTTTTTATGAGCTCGGGCTACAAATGACGTCCACCACATTTCTATGGCGGCGGACTGGTTGGGCGCGTCCAGGGTGCGGCTGTCACACATTTTTAGCACTTCTTCGACGTCCGATGAAGCGCAGAGAATCTTGAAAACCCATGTATATCAACATAGCTTTACAAAGTCGCTCTAAAATTTGGAGGGTAAAACCAAGATGATGAAGCGTCGAGTCCTCGTGCGTTCCGCAATGGTTGTTATGGCAGTCCTGATGGCGACGGTAGTCGACAGTGCTCAAGCGAAGCCAACGATCTCAAAGACGTTGGCAGACTACCAATACTATCCGTATCACGGTGAGCGGTGCTCAAGTTGTTGCATGTTTATCCCGGGTTCTCCCGATCGCTGCACAATGATTGAGGGTATCATCGACCCGAGCGGTTGGTGCAAATACTATAAGCAAGGTTCTGCCGATACATGTAGTTGATCACGAGCTGGATCCGTTTCTCTGTTCGGTGGCAACAAAAAGCCTCGTGCCCCTGAGACAGTTACCATCTTTTACCTTAAAATGCCCAACTCGAATGTGGGAGTACGCGCAGACGTGTTTGTATGTCTGGACCCAAATTAATTCGAATGTTATGAAAATTTCTTCATCTAAATCAATCAGTTGAAGGAATGACTGGCGGAGAGGGTGGGATTCGAACCCACGGTACGCTTGCACGCACAACGGTTTTCGAGACCGCCCCGATCGACCGCTCTGGCACCTCTCCCCATGGCGGCGCTTATAGGTGGCTACCGTGACCGAAGCAACATAGTAAAGAGGGGCATTTCTGCCATTTTATCGCAGACGAAGGCAAATCTGGGTTCAACGCACGAGGTTGAAATTCGATTTGATGCGCTCATCGTCGAGTTGCTTCAAAAATTTCATAGCGAGTGGCCACGCATCCTCGCGTTGGATTGGCTCGCTACTGCTAGGCCATCACGCTAAACCAACGAATGGAAGATGCTGGGCGTGCGCTTTCAGTCCTGTCAAAGCTTTGTGCGAACTTGTATTATGCAGTTCTTAAGAAGGCTTGCCAGGCTGAAGGGGCCGCGCGACATGAGAGTGGTTTGAGGTGCCTCGTTTAGCCAGCTGGTCAGATGAAAGTCTGCAAAGAACACTGGCAGCGCTGGTCGCGAAGACACCTGATTGATTTCTTTACGCGAATAATGCGGGGCAAGTTTTCACTCACCATGCAGTTGGGTTCAAGTTGGTCTGGCAGAATGGAGGTAGCCATCTAGGAATGCTCCGCTTCTTGTCTATATTTTAGGCGACCTAAACGCGCTGCCTGTGACCAATGTTTGGGGTCTAAGGAGTGATGTTTCCCAAATACAACGATTCAATACCGCGTGAAAGGATCGGAGCATAGAGCGTAGCTTACTTTACCAAAATGGGAGCAATCTCACAGCATTTTTCCCGCGAGTACAAATGTGCCTTTAACGTTGCGTTCTCGACAACTTGTCGGACTCCAAAGGCAGCCTGTTTTGCGGCGGCGGCAGCAACATCGCCCCAATATGCATCGATATCGGTTGGCCTTAACAAATGCAACTGGGTTACCTTTCCGATGAATTGGTGAGCGCGGTTCCGGACAACCCAGTCTAGCTCGACCAGTTCTTTGCGGCGCCCTTTTGGGGTTATCCTGACGTTGCCTGTCACGATGAAGTCAGCTTGTGTTTGCGTTCCGACAACAACAATTCCCAATGGCCTCAAGCTACGACGGAAATCAAGTGCCAGCGAATGATCCCCGTCGCCAGGTGCGCCTTTGATGCCACCCAACATTACGTGCGCCGGCCTGTTTTCCAACGATGCCGGGTTCGCTTCTTGCACTTTTGCATTGATCGATCGCAGCAGTTCTTCAAGCGGTTTGGACGATTCATCTGCGTTGGCGCGGACCGTTGTCCTCTTTGCTTTAATCCATGCGACGTAGGGCGCAGCTGATCCGCGCACCACGCCGTATGTTCGATGGCCTGGACCTATGACTGAAAATTCCGGAATGACGAATGACCTATCAATGATCTCGCCTATCCGCAGCTGCCAATCAGCCGTTGTGGCTTTTCCGGCCACGGCTGGTACGCCCTGCTTGACGAGATCGGCAGCGATGTCGTCAGCGTAACGTGTTGAGTCCTGTTTCGTCAGCAAGGCAAGGTGCGGTGATGGTATAATTAGAATTGGCGGCGGTGGAATCGATAGCATGCTACCCTCGCGGCCTGGCCTTCCCAGAAACGGCTGCGGTAGTGTTCCACACGACCCGAGAAAACACGGGATCAGTAACACTGTAAATCGAAGGGTAGCGAGCTTCACGAGCGCGCTCGAATCATTGAGATCTGCAATCCGCCTTTGCCCTCATTGCGTAGCATGCGACGTCGATGTGAGAAAAAGTCATTAACGCTGGCGTACGTGTCGAAAGGAAGCGTCGTAGCAGTGATTCCGCATGAAGCGAGACGGGCTGCGCAGTAATTTGGAAGGTCGAACCACCAGTGGGAAGAATCGCGGCCCGGGATAAAAAATTTGTGACTGGAGTTGTCTTTGTGGAGCGCTGCTTGCCGGACATCATTGCCAACCTCATAGCTGGGCTGATGGATACATGGCCCGATAACTGCAGAGATTTCCTGCGCTCCCAGGCCACGCAATGCCATGACCGTCGCTTCAAGGATGCCACCTGTCGCGCCTCGCCATCCTGCATGGGCGGCTCCGACGATTTGCCCATGGCCATCGGCTAGAAGTACAGGTGCGCAGTCACCGGTGATAATGCTGAGAACAACATCGCCGCAGGCAGTAACCATGGCGTCAGCTGCCGGGGCTGCTTCATGCCGCCATGGTCTATCAACGACGATAACATCTGTACCGTGAACTTGTTTAAGACCGAGTAATTGCCGCGATGTTCCGCCCATGACGGTGACCGCGCGTGCACGGTTTGTCATAACATTGTCTATGTTATCTCCCACAGTCCATCCGCAATTGAGACTTTCGTAATTCCCTGTCGAGACGCCACCTTTACGCGTGAAAAATGCGTGGGGGGCGACTAGCTCCCGTGCTTCGATCGTGGGGATGGCGGAGTAATGGCGGTTCATCCAGGGAAACCGGGTATTTGCCCAAGACTGGGTGAAGTAATTGCAAAGGCTTTGAACAGGCCACCCATTGCCTCCGTGGCTGTGAGGCGCCGTGTGGCCGCGATCAGCTTTTGGGCCGCGTGGACGGTCGCATGGCGGCCTAGCTGTGCCGTTCGTTCATGAATCCCCATCGCTGAGAGGAATGCGCCTTGAGGTATGGGGCCCGAAACTGAGCAGCCAAAATGCCTTGCCGTTTTCGAAAGAGAATCGAAATCAACGTGAGCAGTAAGATCTGCACTTCCTGGGTCTAACAAAGGATCGGCGGGTTCGCCATGCCGGATCGCCTGGAGTGTTTCACCAAGACCCGACTGAGTCGGACCGTAATCAAAGAATATTGCGGCCCCTACTTGCTGGGCAAGACGGCGACTGACAAAGCTTGTGAAGGAATGCGCGGCTTCACCGAATTCCAAGATTGAACCGAGGGATGCATCCTTTAGGTCGATGTTTATAACGTCAGGACCCGGCAGTGATGCCTCATCAATTATTTCCTCGTGCCAACTGGCTTTGGAAACATAGCGTTCCGTCCATCCCGATGCCCGGCGAACAAACTGCCGGATCGGCAACACATCGAGAAACTCATTGCCGATCAGGAGCATCGGAATTTCCGGCAACGATATTGCATTCCAATGCAATACCGCTTGTGGGAAGCGCGTGCGGAGGATTGCCGATAACCGGGGGGATGTTTCCAAAAAATGGAGCTCCGATCTGCAGAGCGTGTCAGGGGATAATTTCTCGAGCACGCGAAGGGCATCACCCATCAACGTACCCCGTCCAGGCCCTGCCTCGATAAGTGCAAAACGATCCGGTGTCCCCATCAGCTGCAATACCATATGGCACCATAGGCCGATCAGTTCGCCAAACACTTGTGATATCTCCGGAGCGGTCGTGAAGTCCGAAAAGGGATCATGCGTGGCGTAGTATGCCCTATTGGTCTGCGCCATGAACTGATCTAGCCGCTCAATCACGCAGGTTGCGATGCCTTCAAGCGCTCGAGACGCTGTGCTCGCCAGATCATGGCGGCACCGATAGCGATCATCGGGATCGACAGGAGTTGCCCCATAGTTAGCCCAAACATCAAGTAGCCCAGGAACCAGTCAGGCTGCCGGAAACATTCGGCGGTAGTGCGGGCGATGCCGTAGCCGAGTACGAAGGCACCTGCTAGATAGCCATGCTTGTTCCGGATACGCTCGCTGCGGGAAAGCCAGAACAGTATAACGAATAGAACAATTCCTTCTAAGGATGCTTCGATGAGCTCCGAAGGATAGCGTGGTACATCCGAACCAGATTGCGGATAAATGATGCGGAATGGGAACCATGATGGTGCTGGACGTCCCCATAATTCTCCGTTGATAAAATTCGCACATCTTCCAAGAAACAATCCGATTGGCACTGGGACGGCGACTCGGTCGGCAAACTGCCAGGGATCTAGCCTTTCCCGGTGACAAAAAATGAGGATCGCAACCGAAACACCGATCAGGCCTCCATGAAAACTCATGCCTCCATCCCAAACGGCGTACGTTCGACTTAAATGATTAAGAAAGTAAACAGGCTGATAGAACAGAATGTACCCGATCCGACCCCCAAGAACGACGCCGAGCGTTGCCCAAGCAAGAAAGTCGTCAACTTGCTCAGGCGTGGCGATGGCGGGATGTTCGCGGACGAGGCGGCGCATAAGGCGCCAGCCGACGATCAGGGCGGTGATATAGGCTAGGGCATAATAATGAATTGCGAACGGTCCAAACTTGACCAAGATCGGATCGAAATGCGGCCACATATAGACGTTTTTTACTGAGTTTGTTGTCATCGATAGGGGTCCGCGCACCGCAAAAAGCCGTTGATATACTGACTTACACCGTCCTCCAGTTCGGTAAAAGCACGTCTGTAGCCTGCTTGTCGCAACCGGTCGATTTTCGCCTGCGTGAATGATTGATATTGCCCAACCAGTCGTTTGGGCATCGGCACAAAGTCAATTTTTTCGGCAACACCAGCTGCGCTGCAGACTGAACGAGCTAGATCCAAGTATGATCTCGCGTTTCCGGTCCCAACATTAAAAAGGCCGCTGACTGTGGAACAGGTAAGGAGGAACTGTATCACATCGATGACGTCATCAATCCAAATGAAGTCTCGTTGTTGTGATCCATCTGCGATGCCTGCGCGGTCGGATTTGAACAATGTTGCAGGCTGTCCGGCCATAATCTCATCAAACTTAACCTTTACGACCGAAACCATGTGCCCTTTGTGGTATTCGTTCGGTCCGTAGACGTTAAAAAACTTCAGCCCCGCCCAATTCGGCGGTTCTCTTCCTGATTGGGCTTCGGCAAGAGCCCACAGATCGAAGGCATGTTTCGACCAGCCGTAGAGATTGAGGGGCTGGAGTTCGCGCAAGCGAGAGAAGGGGACTGTATCGTCAAATCCACGTGTCCCATCACCGTAAGTCGCAGCGGATGAAGCGTAAATGAATCGAACGTTGTGATCAACGCACCACGACCACAGACGCTGGCTTAAAGCAACATTGTTTTGCCAGACAAGATCGCCATTTCGAGCGGTAGTTTCACTGATAGCACCCAGATGGACAATTGCCTTTAGCGGTGGCGATTCAGCGAGGAAGGCCGGCAAATCGTCAGGGCTGATGAGGCGCGTGGGGGAATGCCGGCGAAGGTTCCGCCATTTTTCGCCATCGCGCAAACGGTCGACGATTATCGTCTCTACTCCCTGCGTAGTGAGACATGCATGCAAATTTGAGCCGATGAAACCGGCGCCACCCGTGACCAAGATCATGAGGGTGCTTATAAGGTCGTTGATCTTGTCCGTCATCTCTGTCCGGGAAGGAACCAAGCTATGGCTGAGCGATCACGTTTTTTTGATGACATTGCTGGCGTCGCTGGTGGTGCACTGTCGGCGATGGGAGGATTGCGGGACGAAATCACGTCGCTCGTCAGGGCGCGGACTGACGAGGCAATTCGCCGACTTAACCTTGTCCGTCGGGAGGAATTTGACGCAATGGCAGATATGTTGGCCCGTGCTAGAGACGAGCAGGAAGGTTTGGTCGCCCGTCTCGCTACTCTCGAAGAACGCATCACTCTCATCGACGCGGGACGCGTCGGCGATCCTGATGCCGTTGACGGCGATCGGACGCGGGACTGAAGGACATGAAACCCGGCATCACGCGCTGACAGCGTATGCGTCAAAATTTTAGCTGCATCTCAGGTACGCACGTGGGAAGTCGCGTTATCGGGGGGGTATTTTGGCGACTTATTAGTCCATTCGGCCCAGAGATCTGGTAGTGTGTTGGTCCTGACACCCGAGCCGCGGGTGACATGCCTCGGAAGTAGGGATGGGTCCTTCGCCGCTCGGCGATGGAGCTCCTTCTACCGGATAGGGTGCCGAAAACCCTTCACTCGCTAAACGGGCCTTTAGGACAGGGAGTGTTCACAGTCATACTTTGGTGTGGCACTCGCACACCATATCTGGGCGACCTAGATGCTTGCGGATCCCCGGCGCATGGCTGCGGCTAATGCCCGCATTACGCTTAGGCCGTACCATATACTTGACGAGGCGCGACGATCGCGATAGCCACCTGCATCCCGCGCAGTACCATGGTATTGTGGCGCCTTTCCTTTTTTGATGGTTGAGTTCAATGGCCAATATAGCATCCGCCCAGAAGCGCATTCGCCAAACGGTTCGTAGAACCGCGCGGAACAAGGCACGGCGTTCGAAGGTCCGCACTTTCGTTCGAAAGGTTGAGGAAGCGATTACTGCCGGCAACCAGGATGAAGCCCGAACGGCGCTTCGCGCCGCTCAACCCGAGTTGCAGCGGGCCGCTACCAAAGGCGTTCTGAAAGCGAATGCCGTGGCGCGCAAGATTTCACGGCTGTCCGCTCAGGTTAAGAAGCTGGGCATTTAATGTTCTGATCGTGGTCGGACGCGAAAACACGAGGGCGTAGTTATTGTTGCGCTGCGTACGACCAAAATAGGTTACGCTGGACCTGTGAGGCTCAAGGCGTCGCATCGGGAGGGGTTGGTTGCACTCAGGCGGATGCGCCGGCCGCATGGCATCGCTTGCACATTGTTACGTTTATGTTGCGGTGCCGCGGTAACATAATTTGAGATTTTTGACATTTGTAATTGTGTTTAACTGGTCCGCGCAAGCCGCTGAACCACTGTAAGATTTTCAAAATTTCTTTCTGTTTTTCAGTATTTTTTAAAAACGAAGAAGCCTTGCATCACGCCCCGAAGTGGGCTTACGATAGTGACCAAGGGAGCTCAGCGTAGAGCGAGGCATTGAAAATGGCGGCGCCGCAACTTCAGGACGACCTTGCGAACGTCAGGTACGCCGCACGCCGGTTCTTCGCGTTTTCTGGTCATATCTAACCGAGGGCAGACGATGCAGTTGAATAGTAGAACGGCTCAAGGTCAGGATAGTGAGACATTTCCTTCCGGGGAGGCGGCAGGTGACACAGATCTTGCCGGGCAGTGGGCGCGGGTCCGCGCTCGAATGCAAAGTGAAATAGGTGAAGTGGAATATCGCCGCTGGCTAAGACAGGCCATCTTGCAGGGGGTCGACGGTGATGAAGTCACAATCGTGTTGCCCACGAAGTTCCTTCGTGACTGGGTAAACAAAGAATACGGCGCGATGCTCACGGGGCTCTGGCAGGCTGAAAATTCCGGGATTCGGCGCGTCGATATTCGAACACGGCCTATGCCACGCGGTGGGGCTGATGGCAGCTTAGCTGAAACAGCGCCAGTCCTCGCTATTGATCACGGGGCAGGCTCCCGTCGGGAACCAGATGATCGCGCTGATTCTGCGCCTCCGCTCGATGTACGCTTCACGTTTGAAACGTTCGTCGTTGGCAAGCCGAACGAGTTTGCATATGCATGTGCGCGGCGTGTTGCTGATGGCCAGGCGCCTGCTAGCTTCAACCCTTTGTTTCTGTACGGTGGTGTCGGCCTTGGGAAGACGCATCTGATGCATGCAATTGCGTGGGAGCTGTCTCGCCATTCGGCGAACAGCGTGACCGTCGCATACATGTCAGCCGAGAAGTTCATGCATCGATTCATCAGTGCGTTACGAAAACAGTCGACAATTGAATTCAAGAATCAACTTCGCAGCGTCGATGTTCTTATGATCGATGATCTTCAGTTTCTCATCGGCAAGGATGGCACGCAAGAGGAGTTCTTTCATACATTCAACGCCTTGGTTGATGCCGGTAAGCAGATAATTGTTTCAGCCGACAAGTCGCCGTCCGATCTTTCTGGCATCGAGGATCGGCTTCGTACAAGGCTCGGTTGCGGGATGGTCGCCGATGTTCATGCCACGACTTATGAATTGCGCCTTGCCATCCTCGAGGCAAAAGCGGCGCGCGCCGGTGCCGATGTTCCAGGTAAGGTTCAAGAGTTTCTGGCTCAGAAGATCACGTCCAATGTCCGCGAGCTGGAGGGGGCACTTAACCGCTTAATTGCGCATGCTCACCTATTTAACCGCAAAATAACGGTGGAGACAGCGCACGAGGTTCTTCACGATTTGCTTCGTGCGTATGACCGCAAAATCACGATCGAGGACATACAGAGGCACGTTGCTGAACATTTCAATATTCGTGTTTCCGAAATGTCTTCGGCGCGGCGGGCCCGTAATATTGCGCGGCCTCGGCAAATCGCGATGTATTTGGCCAAGCAACTGACAACGCGGTCGCTTCCTGAAATTGGGCGCAAGTTTGGAAACCGAGATCACACAACCGTGATGCACGCGGTTAAGCAAGTGTCAATGCTAGCCGAAAAGGACGCCGCCTTTTCCGAAGATGTGGAGTTACTTCGGCGCAGCCTTATGACTTGAGGGGTGACGTTGCTCTTCGCATGGATGTGTTGTGTGGGATTAATCTGTTTGGGCACTATCGAGTTAGCTCAACCGCCACCAGATCTGGTAGCGGCCTTGCTTTCGACATCCGAGCCGCTGTTGGCT
>DAIDMG010000020.1 GCA_027449105.1 Acidiphilium sp.
GGCGCCGAGAGCGGCGGCGCCGAGAAGAGCGGACTTAAGAAAATGCGGTCTCATATGTGTTTCCTTCACGTGCCCGGCTGTGCCGGGTCCAGCGGTTGTGTGGCTGGGCCTGTTTCGGGACCAAGCCAAGTTATTTACGCAAATATCGTGCCAGAACATAATAGGCAGTATTTTCAATTCATTATATTTCTGACACCGAAAATGTGTAAAAAATTCTGACAGATCCAACATCGACGCCGCCGTCGGGCTCGCCGCTCAAGCCGCGAAGATGCGGAACGATGACCCATGACCACAAGCGCCATGGTATGACGACGCTCTTCGCCGCATTGAATATTCTTGATGGGACGATCATTGGGCGCTGCATGAAACAGCATCGACATCAGGAATTCATTCGCTTTCTCAACGCCGTCGAACGGAACGTGCCGGCTGGCAAAGTCATCCACGCCATCGTCGACAATTACGCCGCCCACAAACATCCCAAGGTCCTCGAATGGCTTACGAACCACCCGCGATGGACGTTCCATTTCACGCCGACCTCAGCGTCGTGGTTCAACGCCGTTGAAGGATTTTTCTCGATCATCACACGTCCCAAAATCCGCCGAGGCGTCTTCAAATCCGTTGCCGATCTCGAAAACGCCATCAAGCGCTACATCAAGGCGCACAACAAGAATTCCAAGCCATTCGTCTGGGCCGTAACGGCGGCCTCGATCTTCGAAAAGCTCAGTCAAATCCATGAACCATCTGAATGAGTCAGTGCACTAGCACAGGCGAACATACGAAAATTCTGTTTTGTCTGTTGGCAATTAAACTTCTGGTGACATCCCATGCCGAACGCCAAATAAGAAATGGCCGCGCAGTGCGATATCTTCAAGAACATGTTGACGATATAATCCGGCAGCTGATAACCGCCGCATGCGTGCCAAAGCACGAACCTCCCCTACCGATCGCAATACCTCAAGGTCCTTTAATGCATCTGGGGAAAGCAGAAGATGCGCAGTGTCGAGCGCGTCCAGATGCGCTTGAAAAGTGGATACGAACTCGCTTGGCCCGCGCGTCAACGCCCTCCACAGGCGTCCATAGATCGACATCGAAGCACCGATCGCGTTTTCCCCGTGTTGCCGGTAAAGAATAACGGGACGATCATCTGCCCGCATCACGCCCCCAGCCCCGCTCACAAGTATATAGGTCCACCAATCGTGCATCGATCCTTGTGGCGGCGGCGGCCCCTCAAGAAGCAGCTTACGCGCTGCGAAATTGATCATGATTGTGCAGCCAGCTGCAATGTTCTGTACCAGCGCGTTCCGAAAACCAGGCGGTCGCCGAATGGTAGGAGATAATCCGATCGGGCGTAACTTTGCGTCCACGAGTTGCTGCCGAGCAAAATAGAGCGCCGGCCGATCCCAAGGCTGCGATGACAGCCACTGCCACGCGCGAGATAATTTTTCCGGCAACCAAACATCGTCCTGATCGCAAAAGGCAAATGCATCTGCACCACCATCAGCCGCCGCCAAAAGTTGGAAAAAGCTCATCGCTGGTCCTAGACGACTCTGGCGATCAGTCACTCGTCGAGCACATTTGAAGTCGCTCAATATGTCAATGCTCCGATCATATGAGCCGTCATCGCGCCACAACAAGATCCAGTCTGGGCACTCCCTTTGCGCCGCAAGGCTGTGCAGTTGCTCGGGAAGAAAACGCTGTCCGTTGTACACGGACATCAAAATATTAATTTTTGGCACGATCTTGATGAGAGTATGGTTTTAATGTCACACCGTGACCCGATCAAGGGCGCAGACAGGACTATGTACCCCAGCAATATCCACATTGGAAGCCCAACCAAGTATTGATGATGTTCCATCTTTATGTATCAGCATTTTTACACACCGTTAGATACGCAATCATCATTTTCTTTCATTTGAGCATCTGTATGGACGATAAGTCTAGGCAAGCTTCGGGATGTCGAGCCCCTTCACTAACTCCTCGAACTGGTAAGGTGGAAGATAATCCTCCAGGACAACCATGGGGGCGCCGTCCTGCCTGATACGGCCCTGATCAAGCCAAATCAGCCTATTACACCACTCAGCCAAGATCGCGGCAGAATGACTGGCAAGAATCAAAACATCCGCATGCCGGACCATGGACTCAATTCTCGCCTTAGCTTTCTCCATGAAGCTGGCATCGCCAGCGAGGATCCATTCGTCCATCAGCAGCATTTCGGGTGGGAAGGCTGTCGCCATAGCAAAAGCAAGACGGACCACCATACCAGATGAATAATTCCTCACTGGCAAATCAAGGAATTGCGCGAGTTCCGAGAAGTCCTCGACATCGGCCTCCAGCCGGTCGATTTCCGGCCGTGGCAGACCCAGGAAATACCCACGGAGACGGATATTCTCCCGACCTGTGAGATCCATGTTCATACCCTGCCCAGGATCAAGCAGCGAAGTGAGCCGACCTTCCATCGAGAGCGAGCCGTTGGTCGGCTGATAAATACCGGATAACGCACGCAATAACGTCGTCTTGCCCGATCCGTTTGCCCCGATCAGGCCCAGTCGATCACCTGAACGGAGCGTGAAAGAAATATCACGGAGGGCCTGGACCACCGGACGACTGTTTCGGTCGCGACCAAAGCGCGATGCCGATTTCGAAAGGATTGTTTTCTTAAGAGATCGATTTTCGCTATGGTATAATGGGAAATCAACAGAAATATTGAAAGCCGTAAGATGCGTCATCGTTAAACCCAATACGCAATCCGCCCGCGCGTCCGAGCAAAACCAAACGCCGCGATTGCAAATATAACTATAGAAACAATCAATGCTTTCAGAACGACATCAACCGGCATTGGCCGACCCAGCAGCGGTGCACGCACGATATCAAGCATGTAATAGAAAGGATTGAAGCGGATGAGAAGATCAGCTTTCGGATGCGATTCAAGAACCTTCGCATACCACATGATCGGTGTGATGAAAAAAACGACTTGAAGCAGGGCCATCACAATCTGGGGAACATCCCTGAACCTCGCACAAAATGCTCCTAAGAACAAAGATAATGCGTAGGCGTCCACCAGCCACAGCATGAGTGCCGGCACAGCCCAAAGCGCCTCCCATGAGACAGGAAGGCGCATGATCAAAAACACGCCAACAATCACGATTAGATTATGTGCGAGCACAATCGTGTTCCGGACGACACTCCGCAGCGCATGCACCGTAAAAGGCATCCGCGTTCCCCGAATCAGGGAATCTGCCTGGATGAAACAATTACATCCATCGGTAATGAGCGTATTCAGATAGTTCCAGAACACGATCGAGACCGTGATGTAGGGCAGATAATCATGCGTTTTTACATGAAAAAGATATGAATACAGGATGCCCATTGATGCGATCATGATCGCGGTCGAAAGGGTAAGCCAAAACGGACCCAGAGCTGAGCCACGATACCGGAGCTTGATATCCGAAAGCCCGAGGGTCCACGACAGGCGCCAAAGCCTGATCCCATCCCGCACGTCGGTTAAAGCGAGCTGGAAGCGTTGGATCCACCCCCGATCCGCCGAGAGCGTAAAGTGCGACTGCGTACGAAAAGTACGAAGCACGGCGTCCGATTGAGATAGTTCAGCCATTCAAATCTGATCTCCAAGGTCAGGTATGCAACCCTACTCGATATTCGAACTACACCAAGACAAAGAGGATGCCCACCCTACGTTTCCATTTGTGGTCGACGTTCGGCTATTGGCGACGAGGCATGAGCTTTCGTGTTACACAGCAAGGCCGCACAGTGAGCGGAAATCAGAGGGGAATTGCGGGCCAGTAAGCCTCGCCGATGTCGTCTACAGGAAATCTTACAGCTTCTTGATCAAGCATCCCGGTGACAGGCTCGAAGATTCGGTCGTGCCCACGATGATCGGGTAAAAGATACTGCTGCCCCACTTCATCACCCTAATGGCCAATCGAACCGAAGGCGAACTACCAAGTGAGATGGCGATAAGAGCAGCACCAGTGACGGAGAACTCGAGACTCAGGTGCCGCACACTCAAATTGAGCGAGCCCATTCGTTTGGCAGCCGCATCGACAGCCAGATGACAAGCTCTTGTTGGCATTTACCGTGATGATCGCAGGGCCTCCCCTCGTGTTCAAATGCTGCTTACGCGTCGATTGGTTCTTTCCCCGAATAGTGGGCGGACATACGCTGCCGTCGTTCCATTTCAGCATCACCACATCATCGCGGAAGTTCCCTCCAGACGTACCCTTCCAGTCTTGGACGCGACGCGCTCTGGTCATCACTACAAAGCCAAACAAGATGGTTCAATCGGTCGCAGCACAGTTGAGCGTCTCTGAACCAAGCCTAGCACATTTCCAGCAGTGGATGACACCAACGGATAAGGAACGCACCGCCACCATTCCCCGGCAACCGAACCCCATACCACCTGAGACCTTTGGTAGGCCGCTCGTTCGGAGCCTCTCTGAGATCGCTCGGAACGCTTGATCCATGTCATGGCATGGCTGAGCCCCCGAGTGCTGAATTTCAGTCCGCCCACCAGCAGCCGAAAGTGTCGTGATGGACAGCGAACTGCTCAGTTTTACAAGGCAGGCCCTTACCGCCGGTGTTTCCAGATCTGAAATTGCAGCGGCCCTTCGGCACGCTGAGTGGCCCGAACCTGAAATCAGCGCTGCGCTCGACGCTTATGCTGATATCGAATTCCCCGTGCCGGTTCCTCGGCCTCGACCTTACCTCTCAGCGCGCGACATGTTCGTCTACCTTGTTCTTTTTACTCTCCTCTACATGGTAGCGTACAATCTCGGCGCCCTCATCTTCCACCTGATCGACCATGCGTTTCCTAGCCGCCTTCGTACCACCGCACAGACGAATACGGCAGTGCTGAGCGACGTCCGGTGGAATATCGCCGTCATCGCCGTAGCTCTCCCTCTTTTCATGCTAATATTCCTCAACATCACCCGAGCGATCGCCGCAGATCCGACGAAACGCCGATCTCGTCCCAGAATGTGGCTGACCTACGTTACCTTGTTCATTACCGCGCTCTGGATTGTGGGGGATATCATGGCCCTGGTCTACAATGCGCTCGGCGGTGAATTCGGGACACGATTCCTGCTCAAAGTCGTCACGGTCGGCGTTATTGCGGGCGGCATCTTCACCTATTTTCTCCATGATGTCCGGCAGAGCCGCGCGCCATGACCAAGTATTCGCCAGTCGTGTTTGGGGCGGGGCTCACAATTGCCGCCTTACTGGCAGTTATTGCCGGTTTCATGATGATCGGCTCGCCCGACCACGTCCGAAAGCAGGAGCTTGACCGGATCCGAAGCAGCGAACTTGCCGCCATCTCAGGCGCGGTTTCCGCCTACCGTAGTACCCACGCTGCCCTGCCTGCCCAACTGTCCGACCTGTCGCACGGCGCAACGCTTGATATCGCGCTCAAGGATCCGGAGGGTCGCCCGTACGGCTTTGCCGTGAGAGGACCGTACACGTATGAACTCTGCGCCGATTTTTCCCTGTCCTCCGAGAATGAGCCCAGGGACAGACCAGCACAGCTGATCTTCACCCGGCACCCGGCAGGGCACTATTGTTTTCAACTCGAAGCACGGCCACGCGCGCACCCCTGATCCCTAGTCTAACACAGACTCCTGAACTTGGAATCGCTTTAAGGTCAGTCTTCTTTGTTATCCGCGACATTTAGGCAACCTACGGCTATTTCTGGTCCGACCTCCATAACCTCATGAAGTTCGATTTTCTTTTCGCCATCGTTAAAAAGATACTGACTCAGATTAACAACTTCCGATGATCACGCCCCATTTATCATCCTGACAAAACACCTGTCATTCCTCGGCGCTGTGTTGTTGGCTGAGCACGAGATAAACCGCCGGCAACACGAAAAGAGTAAACAGCGTACCGATCGCAAGGCCCGACGCAATAACGACACCCATGTTCGTGCGGGCTGCAGCACCGGCGCCAGTCGCGATGATTAGTGGAACCACGCCCAGTACCATCGCTGCCGTCGTCATCAGGATAGGCCGCAAACGGATACTGACAGCATGTTCGATGGCCTCGCGTTTGCTCATGCCACTTTTCTGCGCCTGGTTTGCGACCTCAACAATCAGGATGCCGTGTTTGCTGATCAAACCCATCAAGGTTACGAGACCAACCTCCGTGTAGATGTTGACCGAGAGCCCACCGAAGCCAAGATAGATGAAAAGCATGGCTCCGAAAATCGACATCGGAACCGAGACCAGGATAATCAACGGATCACGAAATGAGTTGAACAGCGCCGCAAGAGCCAAGAAAATCACGATTACGGCGAAGCCAAAGGTGGCAAGAAAACCGCTTTGCTGCTGGACGAACTGCCGCATCGCGCCACCGTAATCAACCGCGTACCCTGAAGGCAGAATCTGTCTCGCAAGATTATCCAGAACCCTCACGGCTTCCCCGGTCGAAACACCTGGCGCTACCACCCCCTGAAGTGTGGCTGAATTCAATTGCTGGAAATGATTAACCGATTCCGGAATGACGATATGGGTAATATGAGCAACCGCCCCCAGTGGAATTGAAACGCCATTCACGCTTGCAATCGGGTAGCTGAGCAACTGCGCCGAATTCAAGCGAAATTGCTGTGCGACTTGCGGAATCACTTCGTACGAGCGGTTGTCCAGGCTGAAGTAGTTGACGTAGAGTCCGCCAAGCGCCTGAGACATCGCCGCACCTATGTCACTCATCGTCAGGCCAAGGTTGGCCGCCTTTGCACGATCGATTTCCACCGTAGCCTGGGGCTGGTTGATCTTGAGATCCGACTGCAGGAACGCAAATTTCCCTGTTTTCAAGGCAGCTTCGAGAAGTCTTTGTGAAACTCCATTGAGGGCACCGAACGCGTTTGTAGTCTTGATAACGAACTGTACTGGCAGCCCCTGGGAGCCCGGTAGCGGAGGTGGCTGAAATGCGGCGATCTGTTGACCCGTGATGTCGGAATCGACCTGCGCCTGAATCTCCTTCTGCAGCACGGTTGCTGTCTTGCTCCGTTCATCCCAGGGCTTCAGCGCCATTCCGGCAATCGAAAGAGTCGGCGTATTGATCTGGAACGTATGCTCCGTGGACTTGTGGCTCATCATCAGCCGATTGAGCTCGTGCGCCCAGATCATCCGCTGCTCGAGAGTCGCATTCGGCGCTGACGTCGAGGAGAGGATCACCACCCCTTGATCCTCTTGGGGAGCCAACTCGCTTTTCGCACCGACAGCCAGAAAATAAATACTGCCAAGAACAACGGCACCGAATGCAAGCGTTATTGGAACCGTCTGCAGACTGGAGTGAAGCGTCCGCATATAGGCTCGCCTCACCGCATCAAATTGCCGATCAATGAAATGCACGAGGCGACCTTCCCACGTCGGATCATCCCGCGGAATATGATGCAGCATTCGCGAACTCATCATTGGCGACAGTGTCAGCGCAATGATCGCGGAAATCGTCACCGCTGATACCAGCGTGAAGGCGAATTCTGTAAATAGGGCTCCGGTCAATCCACCCTGAAATCCTATCGGCACATAGACTGCTACCAGAACCACGGTCATGGCTATGATCGGGTTAGCAAGCTCCGCAGCGGCGTTGATTGCCGCCGTGATTTTCGACTCCCCGTTTTCGAGATGCCGGTTGACGTTTTCCACCACGATGATCGCGTCATCAACAACCAGGCCAATCGCAAGAACAAGCGCGAGTAGCGTTAGCAGGTTGATTGTGAAGCCGAGCATCAGCATCGCCGCAAACGTACCGACCAGCGAAAGTGGAATCGCGATTACTGGTATCGCCACGGAACGTGGTGTGCCCAGGAAGGCAAATACCACCAGAATCACGATCAGCAATGCCTCGATCAGCGCCGCAATAACGTCGTGGATCGAGGCATTGACAAACTTCGCTGAATTGTAAACGATTTTACCCACAAGCCCGTTAGGAAGCTGGGCCTGTATTCCGGGAAATCTCTTTTCAATTCCATTAACGACGGACAGCAGGTTCGCACCGGGAGCAACCTGGATCCCGATATAAACGCCAGTCTGCCCGTCGAACGCAACATTGGCGTCGTAGGTGTAGGAGCCGAGCTTCACCTTGGCGACATCGCCAAGTCGTACCAGTTGCCCGCCGGATTGCGCCACGATCAACCGACGGAATGCAGCCGCCGAATGTAGACTTGTCGACGCTGTCAACGTCGTTTGCGTCATGGTGCCTTTGGTATTTCCGAGTGCACTGATAAAATCATTACCCGCCAGCGCACCATACACATCGGATGCCGTGAGATGGTATGCGGCCAAACGCTCGGGATTTAGCCAGATCCGCATTGCAAAATTCTGGGCGCCGAGAACTTCGGCGGTCTGCACCCCTGGCACCGACTGGAGCTGCGGCTGTACGACCCGGATCAGGTAGTCTGTAATCTGGCTCGGCGTGAGGACATCGCTCTTGAATCCGATATACATGGCGTCGAGAGTCTGGCCGACCTGTAGCGTCAGCTGCGGCTTCTGGGTACCAGCGGGAAGCTGATCCAGAACAGATTGCAACTTGGCCTGAATCTCCGTCAGCGCTTTGTCAGGATTGTAGTTCAGTGTCAGGTAGATCGTGATGGTACTGGTGCTCGTTTGACTCGACGAGGTCATGTAATCGATACCGTTGACCTGCGCCACCGCATTTTCGATCGGCGTGGTTACAAACCCGGCCATCGTGTCCGGGTCAGCACCCGGATAGGTGGTGGTGATTGTAATCGTTGCATTCTCGGTCTTTGGATATTCGAGAACCGGCAAACTGCCAATGGCTCGCAGCCCCAGAACAAGGATAATCGCACTGACGACAATGGCCAGAACCGGTCGGCGGATAAAGAGAGTAGTTAGCGCTTTCATTGGTGCGCGTCAGTGCAACGGTACGACAGGGTTGGGACTTTCGGGCAACTTGATGCTATTGTTAATGGCCACGATCGATCCGCTGTGCAGCTTCACTTGCCCGGACGTCACGACGATTTCACCCGGTTTCAATCCTTTGGTTACGGCGACCTGATCCCCGCGCGTTTCTCCAAGGCTCACGAAAACCTGTTTGGCGATTTCCGCCGTCTTGCCTTTTTCGGTCTGTTTTTCGACCACATAAACGGTATCGCCATAAGGATTGTAGGCAACGGCGGTCTTTGGCAGCGTAATGAAGTTCTGCGGTCTCCCAGTGGTGATGGTTACGTGGGCGAAGGAGCCCGGCCGTAGCTCATCGTGTGGGTTATGCAGTATTCCGCGGACCTGTACCATGAGCGTCTGCGTCGAAATTGTAGAATCAATGGCCTTGATCGTGCCTGGAAATTCGACCCCTGAAAAGCCGCCCACCCGGACGACCATCTTCATCCCTGGCCTGATAACCGCGAGATCATCCTGCGGCACATAGAAATCAACGTCGATTGGATTGAGCTGTTGCAGTGAGGCGATGGCTGTGCCTGCGGGCAGATACTGGCCAAGATCCACTTGGCGAATTCCAATCCGCCCGCTGAAGGGCGCTCGTACCACCTTCTCGGCCATGAGAGCCTTCTGGCTTCTAACCTGGGCTTCAGATGATGCCAGGTTTTCCCGATCCGCATCAACCGTTTGCAAGCTGACCGCGCTCGCCCGGTATTGTGCCAGATCACGACGATAGGTGATGGCCGCAAGTTGCGCGGCGGCTTCCAGCTGAGCAAGTACAGCGTTGTCGTTATCAGGACGCAATGTCAGCACGACTTGTCCCGCCTTTACATCCGAATCCGACCGAAAGTCGACCGTGTCCACGATCCCGGCTATCTGGGACGACAGATTTGTCCCCTGAATGGCGATGAGATTGCCGGTTGCCGCCAGTTTTGGGGAGAAGGGTGTCATCTTCGCCACGGTTGTCGATACCGATTGTGGCTTGTCTTTGAGGGCGGCAAGATATCGCGAGATGAACATGGATCGCAGAGCGCCCCAGCCGAATACCAGCGCCAGGAGCACCCCCATCGAGAGTACCATGACGACCAACCGCCTGATCGGCCTGGCTGGTGGCGACGCGGAAGCATTGAGGGGCGAAGAAATGGTCATGGCAGAACTCCGCAGCATTTCTCGATATTCGGCGCGACATCTTTACGCTGCCACCATCCGCCGCCGAGTGCTTGGAACAAGGCGGCAGTGTCAGCGTAGCGCTGGGCTGTTGCCTGGATACGGATGATCACGGATTTTTCGTAACTTTGCTCGGCGGTCAGCACTGTTGTGTATGGAACTGCACCGGCTCGGTACTGTGCCTCGGCAACATCCAGGCTCTCGCGCGTCGCGGTCTCCGCCGCTCGATCCGCCTGAAGAGCCCGGGCATCGTTTGTGATGGATACCAGGACGTCAGATACGTTCTGGAATGCCAAAATGACGGTATCCTGATAGGTAGCAGCTGCTGCGCGCATCGTGGCGATGGCTGCGCGCCGCTGATAAAATAGGGAACCGCCTTCGAAAAGCGGCTGTACTACACCAGCGGCCAAATTCCAGAGCAGTGTCTCCGGCGTAAAAAGACTTGCCGCGGTCAACGCCTCATGCCCAACCGATCCTGAAAGGGTGATCTGGGGCAGCATATCCGCCGTTGCAACCCCGACTGCTGCCGTATCCTGATGCAATACCGCTGCTGCTTGCCGGATATCAGGACGCTGCTTAACCAGCTCCGACGGTAGACTGACCGGAAGGCGATGCGGGAGGTGTAGTTGCGCAAGATCGAAATCAGGATCATGAAAATCCGCGGGATACGCGCCTTCGTACGCAGCAAGCTGGTTGCGCGTTTGTGCCAGCTGGTTTTCGAGTGGAGGCAGGGTGGCGAGGGTTTGGGCGAGCAGCGCCTGCTGCGTCATGACACTAGACTCCGCCGCACCACCAAGCGTGACCTGACGTTGCAGGATCCGGAGCTCATGGCGTTGTGCAGCAACGATCCCCTTTGTCGCCACGATCTGGGCCCGTAATGACGCGTCGGTCACAGCGGCGGTGACAACATTCGCCGTAAGCGCGAGATAGGCGGCCTCCAGTGCAAAGCGCTGTTCTTGCGCCACCGCCTCCAACCCTTCGACCTGTCGCCTCACGCCGCCGAAAACGTCAGGCGCATAAGAAACCGAAACGCCGGCATTCAGGAGAGAAAACGGCGAATTGCTTGTGCTTCCTGCGGCCTTGTCTGTGGTCAGGCCAGCTGACTGCAAGGGCTGTAGTTCCCGGGCCGCACTCACGCTACCGCTCAAACTTGGAAAAAACGCCCCCTGTCCCACCCGCACCTGGTCCTGCGCGGCAAGCAGGGTGTTCTGCGCGGCGACAAGGCTCGGATTGTGAGCCAAGGCCATTGAAATCAGCCGGTCAAGCTCTGGAGAATGGAAAAGCGACCACCATGCGCCCTCAATCTTCCGCCCAACCAGAAAGCTCTGCGCCGATCCTCCCGGCCCTGCGGTCGCTGCCGTACGTGCCGGCAAGGCATGCGCGGTGTAGGATTTCACGTCGGGCGGCGCTGGTCGCCGGTAATCTGGCCCAACCGCGCAACCCGTCAACACTGCAACGCCGCCAAACAGAGCCAGCGCGATTCCAGTTGCGCAGACACGCCGCATGCTCCGAATCTTCAGCCAGAACATCCCTACCACCTGTCTGATCACGGCCGACTCCAATCCAACGCACACCCGTGGTCTTTTCTCCGGCCGTTCTTCGGATCAAGTCATCTCCTGAATGGAGGAACCCGGGCCGACGATGGAAACTGCCGAGTTTTCGTCGCCAAAACTACCGAGTTTTCGTGCTCGAGGTCAAGAGCGGCCAATTCAATCGTTTTTGTTGCGTTTTTTTCTTGTAATCATGTCTGCGTGGCGCGATGATCTGGTCCGATCACTATGCCCAAATCAGCCATGACGCACGTCTCAGCAACATCCCCGGCGCCTGTCGCAACAGCGGCCCGCGGCAGCTCTCGATCTCCGGATTCCGACCGGAGACGCGATCGCGTCCTCAAGATAGCACAACGTGTTTTCATCAAGCGTGGTTATCATGCCGCAACAATGGACGAGATCGCAGCGGCGGCCGGAATTTCCAAGCGCACGCTTTACCAGCTCGTGACGTCGAAGGAAGACCTGTTTATGGCGCTGTTGGCGCGTCACCGGCGTCCGCTGACCCTGCCAGTTGAGACCGCAAGGCGCCCACCTCGCGAAGTCCTGTTCGACTATTTGTCCGCCTGGTCACGGCATCTCCTGAGTCCCGACTCGATTGCCCTGACTCGCTTGATCATGGGCGAATATCTCCGCGGGCGCACTCTGTCTCGGCTCCTCGATCGACAGACGGCAAAACCTTGCAAAGATGCATTGCTGGACTACCTCGCCCAGCTGCGCACCGAGGCCGCGCTCGACATTCCCGATCCTGAAGAAGCTGCGCAGATGCTTTTCGGTATGGCCATCGGATGGCTACATGTCCGGATGCTCCTCGGGGTGTCGAAACCTCCCGCCGCAGCAGATCTTGACCGTCGCATTCTCCGCGCCATCGATCTTTTTCTTGGCGGGGCGATGCTTCGCACTGAGAACACCACTCGAGGATTAGATTCCTTCAAGGAACACGCCGCTATCCAGCGTCACGAAGCCGCCATTTCAGGTTGACAATTTGCTCCACCGCGCACCGTTCACGTGGCTCCCTCTGAGACGGTGGACCCCGAGAATGATACGTTATATCATCGCACCTCTGCTCGGGTTCTCTGGAGGCTACGGATGATATTGTGGCGAAAACAAGCAGGCGTTGCGGCTCTTGTTCTGATGCTTTTTTTCGCCACAGCGAGATGCGGAATGGCGTCCGGATTAATCGACGCCGTCGGCATCGAAAATCAGTACGCCAATATCATTCATCAGATAGGGGGCAATTTCGTCTCGGTCACAGCAATCATTACGAACCCCAACACCGATCCCCATACGTTCGAAGTCAGTCCAAAGATTGTCAGCAAAATTACGTCTGCGTCACTCATCGTGGAAAATGGACTCGGGTACGATGCCTGGGCCAACAAGATCATTGAAGCTGCACCGAGCCGACGGCGCAGAATCGTCAATGTGCAGCATCTGCTGGGCTTTCCTAATTCAGCTCCGAACCCCCACTTCTGGTATGATCCAAAAGCGATTCCAGTGGTAGCGAAGGCTATTGCCCACGATCTCGCAACGCTTGACCCGGCTCACGCTGCTTATTTCGATGAGCGATGGCACCGGTTTGACGACTCTCTCCAGGCCTGGACGGCCGCAATCACGTCATTCAAGACCCGGTATCCCGACACGCCGGTTGCGGTCACCGAACCGGTTGCAGACTACATGCTGCAGGCACTCGGTACCATCATCGAAACGCCCTTCACCCTTCAACTCGCAATCATGAATGGAACTGACCCGTCACCACAAGACATCGCCGCAGAAAACGCACTTCTTCGGGAGCACAAGGTCAAGGCGTTCGTTTACAATCGGCAGGTCATGACCCCGCTCACGGAATCATTCCTGAATACTGCGAAGAAAAACGGCGTCCCGGTCGTTGCCGTTTACGAGACAATGCCAACGCCGGGTTATGATTTTCAATCCTGGATGCTGGCAGAGATTCATGCCCTGACAAAAGCGGTGGCAATGGGCACCTCAACGGAGTCACTGTTACCCGCAAGCGCCCCCCCTCCAACCGGTCGTCTTTTTTGACACGAATAGCGCACGCACTGAAATGTTGACCGTCGACTCTCTTTCGGTAGGCTTTCCTGGAAACCAGGTGTTGCAGGATGTGAATTTCCATCTTCCCCAAGGCTCTTTCTGCGGACTGATTGGCACCAACGGATCGGGTAAGACGACGCTGCTGCGGACAATTTTGGGCCTGGTTACACCGGACAAGGGCAAAATCGAGACAGGCGTTGGAGGAATTGGGTACGTGCCTCAAAAAATCCAGCTTGACCCGTTCATGCCTTTGCGCGCGCGGGATGTCGTTGCGCTAGGGATTGACGGTCATCACCTGGGCGTCCCTCTGCCCTCACCTTCCCGGCGACGAGCTGTCGATTCGATGCTTGCTGAGGTAGGGGCGACGGAATTCGCAAACCGTCGCGTCGGCGATTTGTCGGGAGGACAGCAACAGCGAATCATGATCGCGCATGCCCTGGTACGCGGTCCACGTTTGTTGCTCCTGGATGAACCGCTTGCCAATCTTGATATTCGTAGCGTTGCGGAGGTGATCGCATTGCTCCACAAGCTGGTTGTCGAGCAGAAAATTACGGTCCTGCTGTCCGCCCATGACATGAATCCTCTTCTTCCCGTCATGAACCAAATCGTGTACCTTGCACACGGTCGCTCAGTGAGCGGCGCCGTTGAGGAGGTGGTGCGAAGCTCCGTGCTGAGCAGCCTCTATGGTTATCACATCGACGTCATTCAGGTTCATGGTCGGGTGCTCGTGGTTGCCGCTGTCGGCGCCGAGGCGCGCACTACTGAAATGGCACACGAACCTGTGCATGTTACCTCCATTCCGTAATGGCAATGTTCAGTCCTGCCATATTCATTACCACCGCCGGCTTTTTTCATAACAGTGCCGTGCATGTAGCCCTTGCCATCGGCGGCAGTGCCGCTGTTGTCTCCGCCATTGTTGGCGTCTTTACAGTGCTACGGGCACAATCCTTCGCCGGACACGCACTGGCGGACATCAGCAGCGCGGGTGGCTCGGCAGCACTACTTTTCGGACTTCCACCGCTCGTAGGCTTTCTGGCTATGGCAATGTTAGCGGCCGGAGGAATGGAGGTTGTTGGTGCAAGGCAGATTCGTGAACGTGATCTTGTTAGCGGAGTCGTTCTCGGCGCGGGCTTGGGACTAACAGCCCTTTTCCTTTACCTTGATATAAGCATGACTACCGCGAGCAACGCAGCGAACATGGTTATGTTCGGTTCGATGTTCACCATTGCGCCCGAAACAATGATACCTGCTCTATGGGTTGCGGTTCTTGCGCTCGTCATGTGCGTCCTTTTGTACCGGCCACTTCTGCTGATCGCAATTGATCCCGATCTCGCGACGATCCGAGGCTTGAATGTACGTCTGATCGGATTGCTGTACTTGCTCACCCTTTCCATTGCCGTCGCCCTGTCAGCGATGACGATTGGTGCAATACTGTCCACGGCGCTTCTCATTGGCCCGGCAGCCGCAGCCATACGCTGGTCGTGCCGGCCTGGACCGGCCATCATCATCGCATCAGTCATCGCTATCAGCGCGACCTGGGGCGGAATTTTTCTGGCTTATGACAGTTTTTACTGGACGCGGAACCATGGCTGGCCCGTCAGCTTTTTTATCGTCACGATCATATTCCTCGCTTATCTTGCATCGGGTCGCACCACTGCCTTGGCACGGCTACGACGTGCAATAACGGCTTGACCATGCTCTCAAACTTTATGATCAACACATGGACTGTCGCCTCGCTCGTCGCCATAACGGCTGGCTTGGTTGGATTCTTCACCGTGATACGCGGTGCATCCTTCGCGGCGCATACCATACCGCTGAGTACGTTTCCTGGCGCCGCAGCCGCGGTGCTGCTGGGTGTGAACCAGGTCTTGGGCTTGATCGTCGCCGCCAGCCTCAGCGTTATCGGCATAAACGCATTGAGCCGGCGCGGCCAACCGGATGTTGCGACCGCAATGACCCTGGTTATGATGCTGGGCCTCGGAACACTATGTCTTAGCCAGATCAGCCAGTATTCACAGCAAGTATACGCATTGCTGTTTGGTCAGGTGTTCGGGATCAGCCAGGCCTCAATCACCCCAATTGCCGTCATTGACATTTTCGCAGCGGGGGCGCTCCTGATGTTATTTCGCCCCTTGCTCCTGAGTTCGCTTTCGACCGACCTTTTGCAAGCTCGCTATCTGACTGCGACGAGACTCAACTTAGCCTTCCTGATCATACTTGCATTGGCATCAGCTGTCGCGCTTCCAGTAGTCGGCGCGTTACTGGTTTTTAGTTTGATGGTGGGCCCGGCCTCGGCAGCGCGCAACATTACCAGCAGGCCGGTGTTAGCGATGGGACTAACAGTGCTGATCTCACTATTTACCGTGTGGACAGCAATTGTCCTGTCTTACGTAACGAACTGGCCTGTCGGTTTTTTCGTTGGCGGATTTGGGGCCATTGCCTACAGCGCCGGCCGAGGTGCATTGCGCATTCGTCGATGGAAGCCTTCACCAATATCCTGATTAACGCCGGGCACACGCAGAGCAGAGTCCCTCTACCTCAACAATGATATTCGCTGATTGGAATCCAATCTCCGCCGCCGCTGCTTCTAGCGCTTCCAAAACCGCCGTGTTATCCCGCTCCGCCACGGCGCCGCACCGTTGGCAGATGTAGAATTGCGCGGCATGGCCGTGACCGGCCACGTCGATACACGGTATGAAGGCACTCAGGCTTTCGACTTTATGAATCAGATCGTTGGCGGCAAGAAACTCGATGGCCCGATAGATTGTGGCCGGCGTGGCGTTGGCGTGACTGACGCGCAGCAGGTTGAGCAGTTCATAAGCGGTGATCGGCGTTCTCGCTTCAAGGATAAGACGAAACACAGCGCGCCGCTGCGGCGTGAATTGCGTGCCTCGAGCCGTGCAGATCTTTGCCGCCCTATCCAGTCGTTTATCCACTATCGCTCGTGAGCAAGTAGGCATTACGCCCGCACCACGGGCCACGCCCCCGCGCCGTAGATATAAAAGATCTTCATCATCTCGCGAATATATCACCTCTGCTGTTCAAGAGAACACTATGCGTTCAGGTCCACGGCGGCCAGCCGTCCCCCTGGTTACATAATCCACAAAAACGTCGTGTGAATTGCCATTCTTCCCCTACCTTCTGGCACCATCTACCACCAGGGCCACCTCCTCTTTCACTGTCAATCAAGCCGGTGAAGGAGTTTATTCGAAGTTGCGGTGGCATTCTGAGTCGTCCACTTCCTGCTCTCCGCGCCCCCTGAGAATTTGAGGCTGGCGTCTCCACCCGTTCCAAACAGGCGCCAATCATCCGTCCAATTTTCTTCAATGGATGCAAAAACGAAAGAGGTCCGCAATCACCAGCGAATCAAACTGCCTTTGGCGTCAGGAGGCGGAAAAAACCGGAACAACGTCGCTGACTCTCTTTACGTGTGCGGTACCGGTACAATCTCCGTAAAAGTCGCGATATCCTGCCATTTCATCGCCGTCACACGCCATATACAATAATTGATTGAACCGATCTGGCAGAAGATCCAGGTGTAGAACCTGTGTCAAAGACCGCGGAAATGCCTTTGGCCTTCCGGTCAGGCTTCAGAATACTCTCGAATATGAGGTTAAGGTGGTTAACGTTTTCGGTTGGCAGTCAAGTTGGCAGTGCCGTTGTCACCGCAGAAACTGAGCCCTCCTTCGATGAGAGACTTCGTGATTACTTAAAGGCGGCTTTCAAACAGTCGCAATAATTGGTGGGACGTGCCCGGAAGAGTGCATGAATTTCGTTCTTGCTGAGGCCAATCATGAGGCCGATCTCTTTACCGACCTTAATCGGAATCGGAAATCATGACATCAAGGAAATCATTATATTGGGTTCGCGTGTTATTCACCATTTTGATCCTGGCGATCTTGGATGGCCTCCCCGGCCCGCCAAATCTCCCTTCCACCTGTCCAGGAGCATACCATGAGATGACCTTTTATCCTTAATTTGGATTCACTCCTTTACCTGCATTAAAGCTGATCAAACCCTTACTCAGACAGCTTTAGTTTTTCGATGTTAACTTTTTTATATCGTGATCGGCGTCTTTCTTGCGTTACTTCCGCTTTGAGTGTTGAGGGCGGGTAAACTGCCCTGGTAAATAATGTATTTTCCGGCGTTGCTGGTTTTTTGCCATTCAGAAATTGACCAATGTTTCGATTCTGAAGGAAAGGAATGCCCGATCCATAGCGGCCGTGGGCCTGCATGCTCGGCATCCAGTCGATCCTGTTTGATCGCGGACGTAGGTCTCGCCCGGCAACAAGTCGCTCGAGCGTCCTCTGCCCCGCCGACGAACTAGCGCTGCCAGAAGATCAAGGGCAGTTCCAGCGGCACCCGCGCCTCCGGATGATAAGGCACGATGCGCACGGTAAAATCCTCCTGAGGGCGCCCGGTGGAAACCCGCCCAGCATAACTGAACCCATTGATCGTACCCGGCACCGGCTCGCCACGGGTAAGAGAGACAATCAACACTGGAGCACTCCCTGAAGAATCGGCATAAAGTTCTACGCGAACGTCCTCAGGTGCAATTTCCCCGAGATATACGGGGACAAGAAAGGACCAGCCATCCGCCTCGACTGTCACCTCGGGAACACCGATGTGCAGCGTCTTCCACCCGTGTCGAAGCCGATATTCCCATTGCTGCAGTGCCTGGGCCACAGCCGCCCCATCAGCCAGACGCCGGCGTAGCGCCGCCACAGCAGGCAGGTAGGCCAGCTCAAGGTAATCATGGACCATACGCGTAGCGCTGAAGCGGGGCGACAGGACCGCCATGCTTCGCCTGATCCGGGCGAGCCAGCCGCGAGGGATTCCTGCCCCGTCACGATCGTAAAAAGCCGGCAAGACCTCATTTTCCAGCAGCGCATAGAGTTCGGAGGAATCAGCGGCATCTTGCGACTCCTCGTCAGACTTAACCGTTGTCCCGATCGCCCAGCCAAGCTCGGGCGCGTAGGCTTCTGCCCACCAGCCGTCCAGTTCGGAAATATTAATTCCGCCGTTCGGAAGAACCTTCATCCCGCTGGTCCCGCAGGCCTCCCAGGGCCGCCGAGGGGTGTTTACCCATACGTCCACCCCCTGCACCAGCTCCTGTGCAAGCGCAATGTCGTAGTCCTCCAGAAACACGACCCGCTGCCATAATCGTGGATGTTCGGTGAACGAAACCCATTCCGCGATCATGCGTTTACCTTCCTCATCCGCAGGATGCGCCTTGCCGGCCACGACCAGTTGCACTGGGCGGTGGGGGTGCTCGAGCAGACATTCCAACCTGGCGCGATCACGCAAGAGAAGATTGGGCCGCTTATATCCTGTGAAGCGACGCGCAAACCCGATAGTCAGGATGTTTGGATCGAGCACGCTGTCTGCCAGTTCCACCAGCTCGGCGGCCGCCCCACGGCCAGTGAGATGCCGACGCAACCTGCCCCGTACCGTCGCGACCAAACGCGCACGGGATCGCCCGCGCATTTCCCATAGCGTGGTATCATCCACCGACGCGATCGCATCTTGCAACGGCTCCGCCATGCGGCGCCAGCGTTCCTTGCCCCCTGCCGCCGTGAAAATTCTGTCCGCTTCGGGCGAATCCCATGACGGCATGTGCACACCGTTGGTGACGTGTGTTACGGGCACTTCCGCTTCCGGCCAGCGCGGAAACAATGGCTGGAAGATTTTCCGGCTTACCGCACCATGCAGTGCGCTAACACCAAATCCGACGAAAGAGCCACGCAACGCAAGGTATGCGATGTTGAACGCTTCCTGCATTTCCACGTGTGTCAGCAGCGACACTGCCTCAGCGATCTCGTCCGAATGCTGATCTCCCATGGCCAAACGGCGGTATTGGTCGAGCAATGTCGGGGCATATTGGTCAAACCCGGCGGCAACCGGCGTGTGGGTGGTGAAGACGTTTCCAGCCCGGCTTGCCCAGAGTGCCGCCTCAAAATCGATGCCAAGCCTGGCTGATAGGCTGCGCGCCCGTTCGACCAGGGCAAAAGCGGCATGCCCTTCATTCAGATGGCAGATTTCGATCTCGGGATGCACTGTCTCGACGAGCCGCCAGCCGCCGACGCCAAGCACGATCTCCTGAAGCAGGCGCAGTTCGGTGCCCGTGCCATAGAGTTTGCCGGTAATGCCGCGATCAACCGGGCTGTTCAAGGCGTCGTTGCTGTCGAGCAGATAAAGCGAGACCCGACCGACCTGCGCCCGCCACACACGCAGCCGCAAGGTCCGGCCCGGCAACTCAACATCAATGTGCAGACGCGCGCCATTGGCATCCAGCACCGGCTGCACAGGCATCGTTGCCGGCTCATTATATGGATACGCCTCCTGCTGCCATCCGGCAGCGTCGATCATTTGCCGGAAATACCCCTCTTGGTAGAGAAGGCCGATCCCGATCGCAGGAACGCCAAGATCGCTGGCTGTCTTGAGAAAATCACCCGCCAATACGCCTAACCCCCCTGCATACAGCGGCAGAGCCTCTCCAAGGCCGAACTCCATACAGAAATAGGCGACACCAGCCAGGGCTTGCTTGCCGTACGTTTCCCCAAACCACCCCTGCCCGCGCAGGTAAGCGCGACGCTCAGTGAAAATTTCTTCAAGATGCGCAACAAAATCCCGATCCGCAGCAAGTGCAGCAAAGCGCGTGGCCGGAACGTCCTCTAACAAGATCCATGGATTGTTGGCTCTTTGCCATAACGGCGCGTCAATCTTCTCCCACAGCGCATCCGCCCGATGACTCCAGGTCCAGCGCAAATCCAGCGCAAGATCACGAAGAGCAGCAACTGCAGCCGGCAGCGTGACTCCCCACCCATGACGACTTGACGGCAAATCTTCAGGCGCGGCCCAGCCTTGGTCGTCACTCACGGCTGGCGCACTCCCATCGCGCGTACGGTCACGCTCCCGGTGACGCCACCGTCAATGCACGCGCTACGACAGCGCCGGTCGGAGGACAATAACACCATTCTCTGCCATCCCATATCAGTCTGCTGCCTCCGTCAGCTTGCCACCGAGACCGGCGAACCCGCGGAGGGTAGCGGAATCGGCCGTCGGCGCTGCCAGCGCAGGGGCGATCGTGTGCTCTTCTGTTCCCCGCGACACGACAGCCAGACGATCTCGACCTTCTGCCGACGCGCCGATCAAATCCCTGTACAATTCGAGATAGTGGCGCGCTGAAATATCCCAGCCGAAGTCGCAACTCATTGCGGCGTACCGTGCGCGGTTCCACGCAACGGCATCACGAAACAGCGCTCTGGCTCTACGCACTGTGCTGGCAAGTGCTTCAGCGGTCGGTGCGGAAAAAACGAAACCGGTACCAGTTATCGTGTCGGAGGATTCAGCGTCGACATCCGCAACCGTATCGGCAAGTCCTCCGACCGGGCGCGTAATCGGCAAGGCACCATAGCGCAAGGCGTACATCGTCGTCAGTCCACACGGTTCAAAACGCGAAGGTGTTAGTGCAATGTCCGCGGCCGCGTGTAGCTGGTGAGCTAGCGTTTCCTGATAGCCAATCCGAACCGCCAACTGTGATTCGTGGCCGACCGCCGCTGCCCGAAATGCTGTTTCGAGTTCGGTGTCCCCCTCGCCATGCAGGATGATCCGGGCTCCTTCCTCGAGCAGCGTTGGCAATGCGTCCAGCACGACATCCGCCATCTTCTGCTGTGTCATGCGATTGACACCAATGACCAGAGGCTCTGGTGATGTTGGATCAAGACCGAAATCCCGACACACGAGCGCCTTAACCTTGCGCTTGCCTTCGGGATGGTCGGTGTCGTAATGCGCGGGCAAGGCTTCGTCCTCAGCCGGATTCCACAATCTGGTATCAATTCCGTTTAGAATGCCGACAAGGTCTCCGGCCCGAACGCGCAATAACCCATCGAGACCGGCCCCGAATTCCGGAGTAAGGATTTCCCGGGCATAGGTAGGGCTGACCGTCGTCAGCCGGTCGGCATAGCGGATCCCCGCCTTAAGACACGAAAACTGTCCATAGAATTCTGCGCCCTCAGGGGTAAGAAGGGCTTCCGGCAATCCAACCGAATGCGCAACATCGAGCGGAAAATTGCCCTGGTATGCGAGGTTATGGATGGTGAACACGGTAGACGGCCTTGGACCATCCTGAAACTTTAGGAGGGCTGGGACAAGACCGGTATGCCAATCGTTAGCGTGGACAATATCCGGTACCCAGTCGCTGCCGTCGCCTCGCAGGCCAAGATGCACTACTGCGGCAGAAAAGGCCGCAAAACGCTGGAGGTTGTCGGGCCAATCGTGCTTGTCACCGTCTTGATAAAGACCACCCCGGCGGCGAAACAGCTCCGGCGCGTCAAAAACGTAGACTGGCAGATCGGTATCGGGTGTACCTCCCAGCAGCAGCCTGCCGCCAAAGGGCAGGTCGGCCACGGCTTGTAGATGCAGCACCATGTCCAGGACTGAACTATATCCTGGCAGCATCACCCGAATATCCGTCCCGAAGCCGGCCAGAGCGGTCGGAAGTGCAGCGCAAACGTCCGCAAGCCCCCCCGTTTTGGCCAGTGGATAAAGCTCTGATGTTGCAAAAAGTACCCGCAGCGGATGGCCAAGCGTGGCTTTGTCCATGGTACGCATCCGTCGTCGTCCTTGCTTCTTGCCCAGGCCGCCGCTCCGGTATCAGATACCGAAATGGCAGACGTTGATATGGATCAATTCCGGCTCCAGGAATTGGAATTTTTGATGACATGTTTCCCGGTACGGCGCCGTTCTCTTAACTATCATCACAGATCGTCCCGAGATCATCGGCAAAAGGTGGGTTGGTTCCGAGGCGCAAAAACCCGATCAATCTCGCCGTTACGAGGCTGAAACCGGCTCTTGATCCTGGAGATGCGAACGCCCTGGTGTACGCAAAATTGCTGACCAAGCTTGCCCCATGGCTTTTTTAACAATTGTTTCAAAAAAAAATATACAATATGATGTGAAGATCATATTTTCCCGATAAGAACACCGTGTTTCGAACAGTGTTCTCATTGCCGAGGTGTTATGCGGCCCCGTAAACAATTGTTGCCAGACGTAGAGGATTTTTGTCATGGCCGTTAGCGCGCAGATCGCCGTTTATCCTTTGCGCCAGGAACGCCTGACGCCAACTATCGTGGCCGTACAGGATGCGCTGCGAGATCGTGGGCTGACGATCCATAGTGGGCCGATGAGTACCTACGTCGTCGGAGACGATCAGGCCGTCTTCGCCTCCATCCAGGACGCTTTTGCACGCGCATCCAGTATCGGACACGTTGTCTTGACGGTAACGCTTTCCAACGCCTGCCCAATCCCGGACTGATTCTCCCATGACCGGCGCACCGGATGTTCCGCCAGCCGGACAATTTGGGCCTGACGTCTACGCGACATGGCGCCGTTCCTCCCTTGGCGACATCACTGACGCGCTCGAATCAGAGCTTCTTTTCCATCTGATCGGCCCCCTAAAGAACCGCTCCTTTCTTGATGTGGGCTGTGGCGATGGTACGCTAGCTCTGCTCGCCAGCAAACGTGGCGCTGCCCTGGCGGTCGGTTGCGATCCTGATCTTCGCATGATGGAACGCGCCGCATCTCGTACCGGCGGGAAAGTCTACCTGACGGCGGCTCGTTCTCAAGCCTTACCCTTTCCTGACGGGTGCTTTGACGTGGTCACCTGCGTCACGGTTCTGTCGTTCGTTCCCAATGCAGCTGATGCCCTCCGGGAAATTGCCCGCGTGCTCCGCCCAGGTGGGCGCCTGGTCCTTGGCGATCTCGGTAAATGGAGCCTCTGGGCTACGCGGCGACGGGTCCGGGGGTGGCTTGGGGCACAGCTTTGGCGCGGTGCCCGTTTCCGCACCGCCCGCGAACTTGCAATCCTGGTTCGTTCGGCCGGGCTTTCCGTTACGTCGGTGAACGGGGCAATCTTCTTCCCGCCATCGGTCGTCCTGGCACGCCTAATGGCCCCCCTCGATACGCTCCTCGGTCGGATCACGACCATCGGCGCGGCATTCGTGGCGATTCAGGCGGACAAACCAGATGACAAGGTCTGCTGACCGCCTTGCTGCGGCCGGCGTTTTCCCCAGGCACCGACAAATCAAATGGCACCCGACCGCCCGGAGCGGGTAACACCGGACAGACAACTCGGCCAGGCCTCCCGGCCACGCATCCGCCTCTACGATTTTTCACGAACGATTTTTCCGGGTTGCATTGCTGGAGTCAGCTCCACGCCAAACATCAACTTGCAGAAAACCGGAACCGCCTGCTCTTCTGTCCCGTATGCTTGCCCACTGTTGGTAGCAACTCTCCAACCGACATGGATGCCAAATGGTAACACCAGCCGCCAGGTCCCTTTTGCCCATCCTTACCTTGCCCGGAACGAAGTTTGTTACGGCTTCTATTCAACGCCCATTGACTAAATTAAAGCCTAGGCTATATTTGTCGCATGAGCAGTACGACGGACATGCTTGTCTGCAATCGTGATGACGCGCTCCGCCAGACGGCAAGGGAATACGCGGCTCGGCGGACAACGGTATGGCAGCGCAAACCCGTATCCCTGCCTGTGCGAATCCTGTTCTGGTCCCTTCGTGTCTATGTCTTCTCGATGCTTTTGGTTGTTGGAATCGTCATCGCGCGCCTTGCACAATGACCAACGCGCAGCCGCCTGGAGCTGCCCACGAGGATATTGACCGTGCCCGCGATCGCCAAACGATTGAAGCCTTGCGCCGGCACCGCCCATCGCGCTGGCGTGGCGTGCGCCTACTCCTGCTGCTCGTCGGTCCCGGGGTTCTCACGTTCCTCGGGGAGAATGACGCGCCAAGCATGCTGTCTTATGCTGCGACAGGAGCGAAATTCGGTATCGGCTTTTTTCTTCCGTTTGTTGCTGCGACGTTCGCGATCGGGTTTATCGTCCAGGAAATGGCGGCGCGTATTGGCGCCGCGACTGGGCAAGGCCACGCGGAGCTGATCCTCGCTCGCTTCGGCCTTTTCTGGGGAAGCTTCGCGATGGTCGATCTCCTGGTCGGCAATTTTCTGACCCTCGTCACTGAATTCATCGGAATCCGGGCCGGCCTGGGATTTTTCGGCATCCAACCCATCGTCGCAGTTGGACTCAGCATCGTGGTCATCGCAGTCGCGATATCGACTTCCCGTTACAAGACCTGGGAGCGCATCGCCATGGCCCTAGCGCTGGGCAACGCTGTCTTCCTGCCCGCCGCTTTTCTGGTTCATCCCGATCCCAGCGCCATCGGCCATGCCTTCCTCACCTGGACTCCGTTGCCAGGCGGTTTCAAACCAGACGCGATCACCTTGATGATCGCTGATATCGGCGCCACGGTCACGCCCTGGATGCTGTTCTTCCAGCAAGGCGCCACAGCTGACAAGGGAATCACGACCCGTGACCTCAGCGCCACAAGAGTGGACACGATGATTGGTTCCGCCTTAGCGGCAGTATTTGGAATCGCGGCAATCGTGGCTACTGCACCCTTGTTCACGCACGGCATCAGCGCGAGCAACTACCAGGCCGCGCAATTTGCGCAGGCTTTGATACCCTACGCCGGACATCTGGGTGCGACCTTGTTCGCCATAGGTATTTTCGAGGCTGGGCTTGTCGCCGCCATCACCATTTCAACCTCCTCAGCCTATGCGTTTGGAGAGGTTACCGGTCGAGCCCATAGCCTGAACACCCCCCTCCGCGAAGGGCTGTCTTTCTATGCGGTCCTGATCGGGTCGGCTTGCGCCGCCGGAGGGCTGACCTTGATACCCGGAGCGCCATTAGAGAGTATTGTCATTCTGGTGAACGTGATTGCCACCCTGGCCATGCCGCCGGCGCTGCTGTTTCTCCTGGTTCTGGCCAACGACAAGGATTTGATGGGCGACTATCGCAACAGGCTGATCGGCAATATCGGTGGAGCCTGCGTCGCCGCGATTCTTGTCGCTGCCGGCCTCGGTTTTGCAACAACGGTTTTGTTTCCTGGACTGTTTCACTAACTAGGCGAGACTCGTCGCCAGCGGCCATTTAAGGCGATCTAAGACCGCCCCGCAGCTACGACGCCGGCCAAAAAAATGATGTCAACGCATGCCGCCCGGGTTGTTCTTTTTGCTGTGGGTTTCAGGGCAAGGATGCAGGAATACGGACCTGGTCGCACACCGCAAAAAGCCTGAATCAATCACGGTCCGAAAACGCCCCGCGCCGTCGCATGACCGAGTCTCGTCGTAGAAATGTGATCATGAAATCGAGCAACAATACGGATTGAGTACCTATGTTGGTACCATTCGGCATAGCCACCAGTGCGGGAGCGACCGTGCCCGGTCCCAGGAAAGATCAAGGCTCATGGAGCCACGACATCACATGCCAGGCAAAGGCCAGACGATCACGCTGTACGCGACATCGGACTCCAAAACCGCCGCGCCGCGGAAACGGGAATCGCACAAAGTGTTCGACCGAGGGACTCCACGGAAAAACATGCCGCCGACGCGAGCAATCGCTGGCAATCTGCAGATCCGAATGCGCGGAGGCGCAGCACGACCTGGCCTCGTGACCATTCTAAGGGAGAAGTATTGAAATGCCTCAATTTACCATGATTCTGGTCCGCCACGGCCATGTCGAGGGAATAAAGCCCGAGAAATTCCGTGGACAGATCGACCTGCCGCTGACCGAAAAGGGACGGCATCAAGCAAGTGTGACCGCGGAGTATCTCGATCGTTTCAGTTCATTTGAAGCAGTCTATTCGAGCCCACTATCTCGTTGCATCGACACGGCCAGGTCAATCGGGGCGAAGCGACACCTTGAGCCAACCGCTCTACCCGAATTGATTGACGTCAATTACGGCGCGTGGCAGGGGCGAGAACGCATGGCGGTTGCCCGGGAAGAGACCAGCCTTTACCAGCGCTGGATAAGCCGCCCGGACATGACAGTTATTCCCGATGCTGAATCCCTGCAACTCGTCCAGATCAGACTCGTCAAGGCCTTGCAGTTATTCCGGGAGCGCCATGATAACCAAACAATCGTCGTCGTCGGTCATGACAGCTCGAACCGTGTCCTCCTGCTAACGGCGTTGGACATGCCACTGTCCCGGTACTGGTCACTCAGGCAGGATCCGTGCGGTGTCAATGTGATTACCTTTGAAGACAATTCCTGCACGGTTGACCGGATAAACGAGACTGCGCACCTCGCATCCCTAGCCTCACCGTAGGGGCCTGTTGCTGGTGATAGCCTCCGATTCCTCACCCTAGGGTACCCCTCGATGCCCATGCATCGTGCGGGTCTTTGCGTGGCCCGCCGGCCACACACTGATGGTCTCCGCCCGACGCGCATCCGCTACATTGTCGTCGTCAGCCTAAGAACGACAACACAGCCACGTAGCGCCCGATTCCGTGTTTCTGATGTCGTTGAAGCAAACTCCTGCCACGCGGAGCAAGGCGTAACGTCAGCAGGCGCTAACGAGAGTTATCTCCTCGGCCTGTTTCTTGACTGCGGTTGTCCGTGCGGCATGTCTGCTGCGCCATCGACATAGAAAAAGCGACCGTGTAACAGCAAAAAAGACCGACACATGCGTCCGCGACGGATCAATCGATCCGGCCCGCTGGAGGTAGAAGATGCCGATGCGCCGCTGCCGGTCGCCATAACTCATGCTCCAACATGCTCTTGACGCGCTCCTGATGAGTGGCCCTTTCATGCGGCAGAACAAATCCCCATTGACAGGTGCAGGCTGACGAGCAACACTGACGACGCATTGTAAGTGATGCCGGTGATGGAGTTCACCGTGTAACCGCCCCTGGGGCCGATGACTCCTGTTAACATCCGCAGACGCGGAGGAGGACAGGTGTTCATGTTGTTGGTCGAGCAAGCTGCGCATAGTGCTGACCTATGTCCCAGGGTCGCTCCTCGATGACATTTCGTGACGTCATCCTGCAGATCTGCCAGGTCGGCTTTACCATTGCTGCGGCGCCTCTGATTCAAGGTTTCATCATCCAGTTCGAGGAACGGATCCAGCGAGGCCAGGGACCGGGGGTCTTGCAACCCTATCGGGATCTCTGGAAGTTGTTTCATAAAGGCATCGTGGTACCGGAAACTGCCTCCTGGTTGTTCTGGGCAGCGCCGGTTGTGGCCTTCAGCTGCATGATGACAGTGCCAATCCTTATTCCGGTCCTAACCAATTTTCCTTTGCCGCTCTCCAACATGGGAGACATCCTTGGCGGCGGGCTAATTCTGACACTCGGATCTTTCATGATTACGCTGGCCGGATTGGACACCGGCAGCGCTTACGGTGGAATCGGCTCGAGTCGCGCGGCAATCATCGGCATTCTGGCCGAACCAACGCTGATCCTTGTTTTCGTCGGGATAACGCTGTTCGCCCGCTCAATGTTACCCTTTGTCGTCAACCATCTGCTGGTGGCACAACCGGCCATTTATCTTGGCCCCGCTCACTTTTTTCTGGTCGCTGCATTTTTCATCCTGCTTACCGTGGAAACTGACAAGCTACCGATCCACTCAAACACCCACATCGAGGTCTACATGATCGAGGAAGGGCGTATCCTCGAGTATGCCGGACCGCTGCATGCGCTCCTCAAGTGGGCTTCAATGATGAAGCAATTCATCCTTTATACAATATTCTGTAACGTCCTGGCGCTGCCGTGGTTCCTCTCCTCGCACGGATCCGCCCTGGGTATCATTGGCTCAGCCATCGGCGTTATCGTAAAATTCATTCTTGTCGCCTGCGCCATTGTCACGGTGGATACGGTCCAGTCCCGTTTGCGCTTTTACCGTTATCAGGAACCGCTCGCGGTCTCGTTTTTGCTCGCCGTGTTGGCAATTATCGGCACACAGATCGGGCTCGGATGATGCACGGCTTTCACGCAACCCCCGTTGAAACATCACTGTTCAGCGTTCTTGCCATCGCCAGCCTCCTGCTTGCGTTTGTCATGCTGGGCTCACGGTGGTTGAGGCACTATCTTATCGCCTTTGCCGCAGAATCCTGGATAATCGCGATCCTTTCGGCTGCGGTCGGATATATCGATCATTACCCTGAACTCTACGTCATCGCACTGCTCACGATCGTTTTTCGGGGTACGCTGCTGCCGTATCTGTTGCTTAGAATCACACGACAACTCACAATCGAACGGGAACTGGAACCTCTCCTTCGGCCAAGTTCCAGTCTAGTACTTGGGGCGGCCGGCGTGGTGTTTTCGCTCATGGTCGCTGCCCGGATGGCTTACACACTGCCTGCCGCAACAGAGGTTATCATACTCGCGCTGACTGTAATGCTGTCGATGAAGCTGATCGGCTATCTGATGCTGGCTGTCCGACACGAAGCGATCAGCCACGTACTCGGACTTCTTGTGCTTGAGAACGGCATCTTCCTTGGTACGCAGATACTTGTCCCCGGCATGCCAATGCTGCTTGAGCTCGTCATTCTTTTTGACCTGATGATTGTCGTTGTCTGTTTTGGAGTGCTGGTCCGCTACCTTATGGGGCAAGTAGGCAGTACCAGCGCGTTGCAACTTCGTCGGCTGGTTGGTTGATATGAACGGAATCGCCCTATCCTGCCTCATCGGTTTGCCAGCAATCGCGATCCTTATCATGTTAGCCGCTCCGCGCCCCGTTCTCGCTGAAAGGCTCAATCTCGTAGCGTCTGGGGCTTGCTTTTCTGCGGCCCTCGTCATGGTTGCCACAACACCCGCTACCGGTATCGGCTATCTTGGGCGTTATCTCATTGTGGATCCGTTTGGTGTCTGGGTGATCCTCTGCGCTGCGATTGTCTATTTTTTGTCATCGATTTTTTCTTGTGGTTACATGAGGATGCTTGATGAAGATCAACGCCTGCCGCGTTTCTACCAGCTGTTTGCCCTGTTTGCGCTGACAATCTTTGTCGCGCCTCTCATGAATAACCCAGGATTGTATTGGATTGCCATCGAGATGACGACAGTGGTTAGCACTTTTCTCGTTGCCTTCGAGCATGCGCCCGAAGCGATCGAGGCTGGGTGGAAATATATCATCATCGTGTCAGCAGGGATTACACTCGCGTTGCTTGGGACAGTGATTTTTTACTGGGGTGGCACATTCATCCTCGGCCCTACCTACGACATGACATGGCGCGTCCTGCGCCATGCGG
>DAIDMG010000021.1 GCA_027449105.1 Acidiphilium sp.
CGCATCACGAAGGATGGTCTGCAGCTCGACCTGCATCTTGATGTCCCGACCAATGAGTAATTGATCGCCGTTCGGCAGCCCATATGCGCGCATTTCTGCCGCTGACCGCCGGGTAAAGTGTTTGATGGGAATCTTGTAGAAAATGTTATCCTCCGTGACCCCCGCTGGCCAACTGGACATGTTGCCGACGATGCGATTGCCGAGGGGATCAACCAGTAGATAGATTGCGGAGTCGTCCGGGTTTTCGTGTATTCGGTTGCCGAGCGAGAGGATCAGCTCCGGCGTGCCACCTCTCTGATAGCTATGCAGCAGACTCGCTCCGTCATTACTGATTGCCGATTCGGTCTGACGGCTGAGAATACCAAGCGTCGAGTAACGTACCGAGCCAGCCAGAAGAATCGTCGAAACGCCAAAAACCAACCCATACAGTAGGGCGAACCTTATGCTCGCCGAACGCAGAAACGCTCGTCGGGGCTTCTGGGGCGCCTCGTTGGCTATTGCCGCAGCCACACGCTGTAACCCGGCATCAATGCCGGATTCGATGTCGGCAGGCGGAATTGGATAGGCCGGCTCGGCCATAGCGCTGGCCGTACGGTGCCTTACGGCTCCTCGACGCGCAGCATGTATCCTGCGTTTCGCACCGTATGCAGCAGCGGCGTCGGGAATGGTTTGTCGATTTTCTGGCGCAGCCGGGAGACATGTACGTCGATGACATTCGTCTGTGGATCAAAGTGATAATCCCAAACGCCTTCAAGAAGCATGGTGCGGGTCACTACTTGGCCCGCGTGGCGCATCAAAAATTCTAGAAGCCTGAATTCCCTGGGTTGGAGATCGATCTTCTGCCCAGCCCGCTTCACGCCACGCGACAGCAAATCCATTTCGAGATCGCCAACGACCAATCGTGTCGACGGCCCCTCACCTTTACCCCGCCGCGCAAGCGCCTCTACACGCGCCAGCAGTTCAGCGAAGG
Organism: Acidiphilium sp.; assembly: GCA_027449105.1. Classification (GTDB taxonomy): domain Bacteria; phylum Pseudomonadota; class Alphaproteobacteria; order Acetobacterales; family Acetobacteraceae; genus Acidiphilium. Next base: position 971 of record DAIDMG010000021.1, read on the forward strand.
CGAATGGCTTGGTCAGGTAGTCGTCCCCACCCGCCTTCAGACCCTTCACCCGATCGTCAACCTGAGTGAGCGCCGACAAGAACAGAACCGGTGTGGCGTTATCTTGCGCACGCAGCGTCTCCAGCAGGCGCAATCCATCAATTCCGCCCGGAAGCATCCGATCCAGGATGATCGCATCAAAGTTTTCTGAGGCCGCGAGAAACAGCCCGTCGCGCCCATTGTCCGCGTGTTCGACAGTATGCCCCGCCTCGCGCAGCCCCTTAACCACGAAACCAGCGACGTCCTTGTCATCTTCAACCAACAGTATGCGCATCAGTAACTCCTGAGTTCGTCGGGCCGTTGCCCTATGTCGACCGACAAGGCGTAGAATCGTCCAGAACGTTCGATCTCCATGAGATCGCGCTGTCCAGGCCGCGCGCGAGCAATCGATCGGAGCAATTGCTCGGCATTGCCGACAGGCCGGTGATTCACCGCCACGATAGCATCGCCAGCTTCCAGTCCCACTCGCGCCGCAGGCCCCTCGGCTTCCACTCGAGTGATCACGGCGCCGAAGGTTCCACCTTTTCGGTCCTCCACTCCTATGCCTAGCCACCCCCGGCGAACGGAGCCATACGCAATCAGTGATCCGACCACAAAGCGGGCGGTATCCGATGGGATTGCGAAGCCGATGCCGACTGACCCGCCTGAGGGTGAGACAATTGCAGTATTCACGCCTATGACCCGACCATTAAGGTCAAATGATGGCCCTCCGGAATTGCCGGGATTAATTGGCGCATCGAGTTGGAAGAAGCGATCGAAGGAGTCGTCGCTGATCCGCCGCCCTCGCGCTGAAATGATCCCGGCAGTGAATGACGTTCCTAAATCAAACGGATTCCCCGCGGCGAGAACCCAGTCGCCAACCTCGATACGGGCGGAATCACCCCACTGCGCATACGGCAAACTACCTCTTGGTTCAACTTTGACGATTGCCAGGTCAGTCAACTGGTCGGTGCCTGCCACTCGTGCAGGCAGCTTGGTCCCATCGTCCAGTGTCACAATGATCCGACTCGCGTTGCCGACCACATGATTGTTCGTAACAATGATACCAGATGCCGAGATGATGAAGCCGGACCCCGCCGACCGGATTGGGTCCGCTGGTCCGGCTTTGTGGACAGACCCAATATCAGAATGAGGCGACAGCCTTAGTCGAGGACGCGAGGGAGGCTCCCCGGCATAACGAATCACGGACACCCCGACAATTGTTGGACCGACCCTTTGAACCAGCGGAGCAAAGCTCCCGGGCATCGGCGAAGCTCTTCCGGGTGCCGGCATGTCCAGCAAAGCCGCCATGGGCAACGCCATCGCCAGCAATCGTCGGCGAAATACCGGCATCCCTAAATCCTGCATCTATTCACTATACGAAATGGCACTTCAGACCCACGGGCGCAAGAATATGAACCGAGGCTGGCGCTTTTCTGCAACGTTATCGCCCTGCAAAGAATACTACAATTATCGTTACGACTCTGCAATTCGTGTCGGCTCATCCTAATGTAGAGAGAAGAAGTAGGTTCCGAATATTTTGTTTTTTATCAGTTTTTTCATCCGTCGCTCAGATGATGGCAACCCCCCCTTCCGTTTCTGCCTGAAACTTGCCACAATCATGGCACGATGCGACTGCATGCTGCCTGCGCCGCACTCGACGATGACGCCGTGTTGCTCCTCGGCCCGTCGGGTTCCGGTAAGTCTGACCTGCTTCTGCGACTCCTCGACCGTGGTTTCGACCTGATAGGCGATGACCAAGTCGAAGTTGTGGATGGGCGGGTGCGGCCGTGCGGAAGTATTGCCGGTCTAATTGAGTTGCGCGGTGTCGGGTTGTTCCGCACGGCTTACCGGCATTCGGCCCAGCTCCGTTTGATTGTCCACATGGCCCCGCCCACGGAACGCCTACCAAACGTGGCCGCGGATCCACGCTTCGGCGCTCCGACGATCTTGCTCAATCCCGCAGAACCAGGCGCTGCTATTCGCGTTCACTGGGCTCTGGACGCAGCTTGCGGCCGCCGCGTGCAGCATTGTGGCGCGCTTTTCGCATGACGAGAGACGTTCGAATTGTGGTAGTCAGCGGGCTGTCCGGCGCGGGCAAAAACTCGATCCTGCACGCTCTTGAGGACCTCGGCTTCGAAGCTGTCGATAACCCCCCACTGCATCTGGTCGAAACTCTTGCCGCCACCGAACATCGGCTTGCGATCGGCTTAGACGCGAGAACCCGCGACTTCATCGCCGCCAGTGTTCTCGCAACACTCGATCGGCTGCGCAATTCCGTCGCAAACTCCGCGACTTCACACCAAGTGAATTCCAAGGTTAACCTAATTTTCGCGACTGCCGAATCCGATGTATTGCGCCGCCGCTATTCGGAAACACGACGCCGTCACCCGCTAGCTCAGGACGGTACCGTGCTGGATGGGATTGAAACAGAGCGAGCCTTGACCCGCGACCTCCTCCAAGCAGCGGATTGGGTAATCGATACATCTGATCTACCATTGCCCCGGCTTCGAGAGATGGTTGCCCAGCGTTACGGTACCGCTGGAGCAGGGTTGATTCTCACTCTCGTATCTTTTGCCTACCCAACAGGTGTCCCACGCGATGCCGATCTAGTGTTCGATGCGCGGTTCCTGCGTAACCCCCATTACATAGCCGACCTGCGCCCGCTGACGGGGCTTGATCCCGCAATTCGTACCTATATCGAAAAAGATCCGGATTATTGGGCCTACCTCGAGCACTTGACTGATTTCGTATCATTTGTGCTTCCGCGTTTCACCCGCGAAGGCAAAGCCTACGTGACAATCGCTATAGGTTGCACTGGAGGCCGCCATCGTTCGGTCACACTGATTGAGGCGCTAGCCAAGTTCTTGCAGGACGCACACTGGCATGTGCGAATCGAACATCGTGCTTTGAGCGAAACAAGCAAGGCCACGCCGCCGCGGCGAACTGGCGCGCCTAACCATTCGCGCGCGATTGGAGAGATACAATGATTGAAAGATCGACATGATCGGCCTCGTTCTTGTCAGCCATGGTCGTTTAGCCAGTGCCTTGCGCGAAGCCATGGAGCACATCGTCGGGCCGCAGCGGAACGTCGCAACCGTCGCGGTCGAAGCCGACTCGGATATCGAGCAACAACGCCGCGAAGTGGCCGACCGTGTTGCGGAGGTTGATACTGGAGATGGTGTCGTCGTTTTGACCGACATGTTCGGTGGGACACCGTGCAATCTCGCCATGTCCATGCTTACCCGACCCAACGTCGAGGTTATCGCGGGAATGAACTTACCGATGCTCGTCAAATTGGCGAAGATCCGCGGTAGCCACGGCCTCGCTGAAGCCGTTCACTGTGCCGAGGCGGCGGGACGCAAATACATCGCCACCGGGTCGGAAGTGCGACACCCGACACCGCGCCGGGCTTGCGGATGAGCGATGGTGGAGCTGCGACACGGTTACGTCAACGAGTCGTTGTCCCCAACAAGCGCGGTCTTCATGCACGTGCCGCCGCGAAGCTGGTGACCCTAGCAGAGAAATTTAGCGCGTCGGTCGAAGTCGGCCGGGACGACCAGTTCGTGTCGGCACAGTCCATTATGGGGCTGATGATGCTCGGCGCGGGCCAAGGATCAGTTATAGAGATCGCCGCCGAAGGATGGGATGCCAAGGAAGCCCTCGCAGCGATCGTCGGTCTCGTCGAGGCAGGCTTCCATGAAGACGACTAACGGGGTATTAACGATGGAATGAGGAGCCTCGGATGAAAGCAGAACAATTGCGTCACCCGAAGCCGCGCCGTCAACTCCCGCTGGTTGGTATGCCAGTAACACCCGGCATTGCAATCGGGCCGGTCGCATTTGCGGCGGAGCCGAAGCTTGAGATCGCCCGTCAGAAAATCAGCGCCAGTGACGTCTCCGCCCAGCTGCATCTGCTTGATGATGCTGTCACCCAAGCTCGAAAGCAACTCACAAAACTGCGGTCACGACTCGCCAATTTGCCTGAGGAGAGCGAAGCCGAAATCGGCCCGCTCCTCGATGCGCATCTGCACATGCTTGGCCCGTCCCGACTGTTACGGATGATCCGTACAACCATCGAGGACAGGCTGGTCACCGCCGCCACTGCCGTGCTTGATGTAACCGAAGCCCAAGCGGCCGCTTTTTTTGGGGAGAGCGATCAAAAACCGGGACCTGGCGACCTTGCGCGCCAAGCCGAAGAAGTCCGCGAATTCGGTCGCCGCCTGCTCCGCAATCTAATCCGGCTTCCGTTTCGCAGCTTCGTAGGCCTGCCTCACGGTAGCGTCTTGCTTGCCGACGCGTTACGCCCCGCTGATGCTGCATTGATCGAGCCAACTCACTTCGCCGGAATCGCCGCGGAAGAAGGCGGCGACGGTGGCCACACGGCGGTGATGCTTCGTGCTCTTGGCATTCCCGCTGTGCTTGGTGTCAACGGACTGGTCGCGGCCGCGCGGGAAGGTTCAACTGTTATCGTTGACGGCGAAGCCGGCGTCATCACGCTGAATCCTGGCCGACGCAGCCTTGCGGCAGCCGCCCGTCAGCGTGCCGATTTCACTCGCGCCCAGCGTACTCTCGGGCGTTTACGACGACTCCCGTCTGAGACCACCGATCACGTGTTAATCGAGCTGCAGGCAAACCTGGAGTTGCCGTTTGAGCTGCCGATGGTTGCACGTTCCGGGGCAGCCGGTATCGGCTTAATGCGCTCGGAATTCATGTTCATGAACCGGGAAACATTACCAGACGAAGACGCACAATTCCGAACCTATCGTGAGGTCGTCGAGGCGATGGACGGCGATCCGGTAACGATTCGCTTACTCGATTGGGGCTCCGAGAAAGAAATCGATTCGCTTTCCGCCGCCGGCCTCATACCCGAAACCCATGAGGTAAACCCTGCTCTCGGCTTGCGAGGAGTGCGCCTGCTGAACGAGGCCCCGGACCTGCTGGTCACCCAGATCGCCGCAATCATTCGCGCCTCGCTTTATGGTCCGGTACGCCTCCTTGTTCCGATGGTCTGCAGGGCTGGAGAAATTGCGTTGGTTCGCGACGCCATGAGTAAAGTCTGGCGGCAGAGGCAACGTCTTGGTCAACGTCTACCGACGACACAGCCGCCCCTTGGCATAATGGTGGAAACACCGGCGGCCGCAGTGGCTGCTGCCGACTTCGCTCGACTGTGCGATTTCTTTGCCATCGGCACCAATGATCTGGCGATGTATACTCTTGCCGCCGATCGCAACCTGCCGCCTCGATACGCTCTCTACGACGCGCTGGAACCGGCAGTCTTGCGACTGATCTCAATGACGGTGACTGCTGCCGATGCCGCCGGCATCCCCGTATCGCTCTGCGGCGAACTTGCTAACCGTCCGGAGGTCACGCCGCTTTTGATCGGCCTAGGGCTGCGCCAACTATCGATGCATGGTGGCGCAGTTCTCCGGGTCAAGCGCTCCGTTCGGGCGTCCACGCGAACAGCGTGCGACGCCCTCGCCGCCGATGCCATAGCCGCACCGGATGCACTCACAGTTCATATGCTGCTTGACGCGCATGCCGCGGTCTGAGCCGTTACTTCGATCATGCCCGTCATTATCAATGACTAGCCGACACAAAAAGGGGGCGCGGTCGCGTCGACCGCGCCCTCTGGTCACTTACAACAGGAAAACGAAGTCCTGCGCCCGACACGCCTTAAAGTAGTCTTCCTTGCCCAAAGACGCTCCAATGACAAAGAGTCAGTTACGCCGTTGCCCCATGAACTGCAGCAGGAAAAGAAACAAGTTGAGGAAGTTCAGATAGAGCTGCAAAGAGTCAAAAACGCTGCGCTTTGCTGCAACCTCAGCGCCGAAGCGGTAACCGAACTGGACGTAGTCTGCCTTGATCCGCTGCGTGTCAAAGGCTGCAAGTCCGGTAAAGATCAGTACCCCAAGCGCACTGATCGCGAATTCCAGCGCTGGCGAACCCATGAACATGTTCACAACCATCGCGATGACCAAACCAAACACGCCCATCATCAGGAAGCTACCGAATTTGGTCAGGTCGGTTTTGGTTGTGTAGCCATAGAGGCTCATGGCCCCGAACATCGCCGAAGCCGTAAGAAACGTCGTAAGGATCGAAGCGCCTGTGTAGACAAGAAATATATTGGTGAGACTCGCTCCCATCACCGCACAAAACGCCCAGAAAAGGGCCTGCGCCTGAGTAGCCGTTAGCCTGTTGACGCCAAAGCTTAGTACAAGCACGAAGCCAAGCGGCGCGATCATCAAGATGTAGGCCAACAAGCTGGGTTGCGGCACCATCGCACCGGTCGCGGTGCGAACCATTGGATACAGCGCATTGATCAGGCTGGTATGTGCAATTCCGTAGGACACGATCGCGGTCAGCAACAAACCGGATGCCATCCAATTGTACACGCGCAGCATGTAGCTGCGCAGCCCCTCGTCGAGTACGCCTGTACCCGCAAGGGTTGTCGCGGTCCGATAGGACCGAACGTCGGGACCAAGAGCCATGCTCGGTACTCTGCTCCATCTCGGGCGGCGGAATGCCGCTCTGCCGGCGCTATTTTGGTGAAACGTAAAAAAAGATCAAGTGGAAGCTATCACGTCGAAGATGAGATCGCTGTAACATACCAAACCATCCACCATCCCGCCCGCGCAATCTTGTTCCAAAAGGGCCTATTTGTTGGCCTTTCCAGTCGCATTGGAGCGTCTTTACGCAGCGCGCTGCCCGGCGCGCTCTCAGGTAATTGATGTCGTTCTCGATCGCTGCGCTTGGATCTAGCGACGTAGACCAAGCCGACTGATCAGACCTTCGTAGCGCTTGACGTCCTTCTTCTTGACATAATCAAGCAGGCGACGCCGGCGACCGACCAACATCAGCAAGCCGCGCCGCGAGTGAAAATCCTTGGAATGAGTCTTAAGGTGCTCAGTCAGATTGACGATCCGCTCAGTCAACAGGGCCACCTGGACTTCCGGGCTACCGGTGTCGTTGGCGGCGTTGGCATAATCTGCAATGAGGGCACTACGACGCTCGGCCGTGATCGACATCGTAAATCTCCATCGTTGGGGTTACAACAGCCGCTCAGTCCGGAGCATCCCATCTTGCAGGCGCCCCAAAGCGATACAGCACCCTCCCGCCATCGCTTTGACCAACCCAGAATCGGGGTTGGCTTGCGGTGGAATCCGACCAAGAAAATCGACTAGGCTCAACGCCATGCCGCGCCTGAGGTCGGCGACTTCGCGCGCAGTCAAGGCCAGCGCCGGGATGTCGGCCAGCGCGGTCTCGACGGGTCGGACGAGGTCCGGATTGGTCGCTGCCTCATGCCTCATCTCGTTAAGCTTGTCCAGCGTCACGGCATCGCTCTCACGAAACGGCCCAACGGCAAGCCGCCGAAGCGATGCAACGTGGCCGACCGTCCCTAACGTTCGTGCGAGATCCCGCGCTAAAGAGCGCATGTAGACACCCTTTCCCGACACCACTTCGAAGACCGCATGGTCCGCATCGGGACGAGCAATTAAGTCGAACCGATCAACCTGGGCGGGCCGTGCCGAGAGGGCCGGGGCTAGCCCACCGCGCGCCAAGTCATAGGCCCGTTCACCGTTCACCTTGATCGCAGAAAACGCGGGGGGAACCTGCAAGATAGTGCCACAAAATCCTGGCAATGCCGCCTGAATAACAGAATTTTCGGGACGGACATCACTCGTCTCGGTAACGACCCCGTCAGCATCGTCCGAATCTCTCGCCTCGCCAAAGCGAAGCGTGAAACGATAGAATTTCGCACCTTTCATAACGTAGGGGACGGTCTTTGTGGCTGCTCCAAGCGCAATCGGCAAAACGCCTGTCGCTAGCGGATCAAGCGTACCACCATGCCCAACCTTCGCAGCCCCCAGAATGTGCTTGATGCGCGCCACCGCATGGGCACTCGTAATTTTTCCCGGCTTGTCCAGAATGATCCAGCCGTCAATCCTGTGTCCGCGTTTCTGCCGTTGCCGCGGCTCTCCCATCTCTTCTACTCCATTGTTGCTTGGGCCCAGCTGCCTGCCCCATAGCTATGGGGCCGTAGGGCCCGACTTCGCACATTGCTTGTCCACACCCTCGCAATAAAAGCTATGGCCGTACGAACAAGCTCTTTTTCGGTCACCGGAAATCCAAAAAAGCGACGCCTGCCCCCAACAAACTTTTGGGGCAGAAAGCCTTGCCGCCGAGGGGGTTCGGCACCGAGCCTAAGCCTCCGGTGGCATCGCCGCGCCAGAAGTTCTCATACCTGACGATAAGCGAGGGTCACGTCGCACTCAGCTACGATCCTGTCAATGCCGCGGTGTCCAGGCGAGCCACGCACAAAATTTGTGTCACCATTGGTGTCATGATCGGCCCTTTCATTACGGCGGTTTCGCCGGCGAAAAGGCCAACGACACGCGTGCCCTAGCAAGCCCTTTTTGGCTGTGAAGCCCCATACTGTTGATCGACGCCGACGAGGTCTGCCTATTCTTTACGATATTTTCAGACGCAAGCGATAAAACGCTAACAGATCCTTCGCTATTTTAGCCCCAGGCGGATCAAAATGATATTGAGAGGACATAAACACAACGATAACACGTGTCGATCTGGGGTGCTTGCTTATTTTTGCTCTTCATCGTGCAGCGGCAGTGAGGCGAGCGGCACATGCAAGGCATATGCACCAAACATCGGATGGCGATTTCGTTTAGGCTGAAATTTCCGAAACAACATTCATTTGATGATTTGCTATTTGACCTCGTCCTATTTCCGAAGAAGACCAAGATGCGGAGGTATGTTTTTTGAATGTTAGGTTTGCCGTTGTGTCGCATTCGTGGCGCTTTTGTAACTTTCGACGCGGTTTCGTAATTACCAATCTCTGCATGACCTAGTGGAACGCGCGTGTGGTGAAAATGAGAATCCCATTTCTTGCCTCCCAGAGGCAGGCAGTTGGCAAGGTACCGCAGCCACACATGTCCTCAAAAACGAGAATACCTATAAATAATAGGTACATCTACGGGCGAAAGCCCGTTGACCGAAATCGTTCAACTTCTCCAAGGATAAGACACGATGACACCCTTGAGCATGAACCTTCGTAAACTCCTCCTGCCGATAGCTTTTGTAGGACTCTCTCTCAGCCTTTCCGGTTGCGGCTATAGTCCTGGCCAACGCGCCCTGTCTGGCGGTGCAATTGGCGCGGGCACGGGAGCCGTCATTGGCGCCGTAACGGGCACCGGCCCGGCTGGCGGTGCGCTGATTGGAGGTGCGCTCGGAGCCGTTGCCGGTGCAGTGACCAATCCGAACACTATCAATCTTGGCCAGCCGCTCGTCAGGTAATGCGGGAATCGATGTAACGGCGGCGCTGGATCCTACCATTCCACCCCAATATGGACGTACTCGGGCATTCCCGAGTCGCAATGTCATTTGCCGTGGCCGCCAAGGAGCTCAAGACCGAATCATGCTAAGCTTGGGCTCTGCCTTCGCTTTCATGCGACCGCGGCGCTACAATTCGAAAGTCTTCGACCCGACCCATAAAGTCGCCGCGGCGTTGCATAATCTCGGTTACACAAGACTCCAATTGCCTTTCTCGCCATATTTCTGATGCGAAACGCCTAGCGCAGCCGACGTTCATGAGGTCATCGGCTCGCGGTCATAACGACGTCTCCGTGTTGACCTCGCTTCTCCTGCGCATCATCGGGAAAAGTCGAAGAGCCCACGTTCGGTCGATCCAGGTGGGTGCATGCCCACAACGTTTGGAAACGCCGGACACCAGCCTTATTTTCAATCCCGCTCTTCATCAACTTGGCCAGAACGTGTGGAAACAGGTTTCACTCGCACTTCATAACATCTGGCAGCTTCGCGATCCGCTTGGCTGACAAGCAGCGCCGTCCGCGCTGCTGACTGTCAGACCCGGCCCCACTCCGCGATGTATTTTCCCGCTCGTAACATGTCGACGTTTCGTTTTGACTCTAGCGCTTCAGTCGCTTCGCGGGAACCTTGGCTTTTGTTCTCTTAGCTGGCAGCGCCGCCACCCTTGATGCAACGCGCGCCTTGCCCTCCTTCGTCGCGCTACCCGAACCCTGCTTCGACGCCGGTTTGACCTCCATCTGACGGTCGATGCCCTTCAAGAGCTCAGCTGTCTGAACCATACCCACCTTGGCCGCTAATGTGGCGAGATCTCGAAGCATCGCACGCATGGCACGCACATCCTTCGCCGAGGCGTCGCTTCTCATCTTCTCAACGAATTTTTGGGCGATCGCCCGTGGCTTCGCGCCAGTGGCCGATTGGTTCTGCGAGACGCGCCCCCGCTGAGAGCCGCGCGCCGTTGTCACGACCGCTTCACCTCTCGGCCCGCCCGAACAAATCTGTGTTATCAGCTTCATCTGCTCGCTGTCCGGCCGAGCCCTAGCTGTTTCCCATTGCGCCACCAGAGACCGGGAAACCAACATGCGTTCCGCAAGCTCCGACTGCGTAATACCCGCGCGCCGGCGAACTGACTTTACCCTGTACGCGGCGCTGTTCGCATCGGTTGTGTTCCGAATGGCCATACTAACCCCCAACTTAACAGACACCAATACACACAGCCAGCCCATTCAGCTGCTTTCTCGACGTCTAGCTCATTAGATTACCTTACTAAAGGATAATACAATTATTACTACAATTCAAGCATGGATTGGATAACCGTGGAATATGGCATGCTGCAAAAAACTCGCGTCCCAGAACGGTGTTTATGAAGACCAGATTTATGCTGGCTGCACCACGCTGTTCGGGGCTCGCTTCATGTTTTGATCCGTACCAAACACAGCTGATTCAGCACATCCTGCCGGTATCGATGTTTTTCCTCATTGCCAGCAAAAAAAACAATGCTGGCATGTTTTTCTGCTCTCCCTGAGCAAATCGTGACAGACGCGACACGTAGGAGCCACTGATCGAAATCCCTGAACTTTGACTGGCATTAACCCGTTCTCGAGCCATGACAGTCACTATCGATAGACGCCACTCCTGCCAGGTGTTACTATCTTCCAGACTTGGCAACGGCAACAAATTCAATCTTCTGCCGCCTCTCGTGACCCGACCTACGTCCCGAATTTATACTTTCAGCGTCAGAAACCACGCCAAATTCGCCGCCTCTTTCCAGCGATCCCATCACAACGGTCATTTTATTGTTAAGCCAACTTTGGCTCCGTGTGCTGGCACGGGCGATCAGCCAGCCGTACCCATATTGTAGCCGCGAGCAGCGCATCGCGTACGTCGCGCCGGAAGCGCCTACCAGTTGAGAGATTAGACGTCGCTTTGATTTCGTCTTGATGGTTTTGTCCTGTTTCTGCGCTTTGCCCGATAACGTCCCACTCTCAATGAGTTCCGCGTTGTGCGCCTTCCAATGCAGCAGCTTATGTTTCCGCTTCTCGCAATCGTGACGCACAAGGCCATAATGTGGATCCATTTCGTGTTGTGATGCCGGGAGCAATCCGACTCTCCCAAATATCCAAAGAAACACGTGTCGGTCGCCTCAAGAATGCCCTGTTTCACACCCGGCATGGCTGTGCACCGCAAATGGCTCCCGTCATTTATGGGAACTACACCTCTCTTTGATGGCATCCGTGCTGCATTAAGGCGTTGCAGCCCTCCTGAAGATCATGCTGACCGCCCCACCGAAATGGCGAATTTTTCCTGGCTACAAGATCCAACAAGTCACGCCATCTTTTGCAGGAATTACCGACTGCCGTTACCGTTCTAATTTTTCCCCCAGAAACGCCGGCGCGCAATTCCAGATTTTCCTGACTGTGGTCCACGTATCACTCACCAGTTCTTGGCGCAGATTTTCTAAAAAAACGGCCGATCGTCAAAACGAATCGGTGCCAACGGTTCTGCCTTTTTTTACAGTCGACTCACGAATTCGAGCCCGTACACGTTACCATCCTGCCAGCGTTGCCGCGCCATGAACGTTGATCCGTCCGCCGCTTCAAAGACAAACTGGCTAGGAAGCCGACTCGGCGTATAAAAGCCGATTCGGGCACCGTTACCTGAAATGTCAAAAATGATGCAATCAACGCTTTGATCGTCAAACCGAACCTTTCCGTCCCCGAAGACGCGTTCGCGGCGATCCTGTCGATTCTCTAAGTTGCGGCGCTGGTCACGCGTGTTATTGCTCATATCCCGGCTCAATGCTGCGATGCATTCCTTTCTTAGGGAAAACGATTATTCCTCGTCAAGAAGTTCTTATCCATCAACTATAACGTGTTCGTTTTCGTTCATTCTGGCTCACTAGCTGACGACCAAAGTGGATCGAGCTGGCCACACGAACAGCAGCATATTGGCTCGGATGATTGACGCCCGTTGATGTGATCCCGGAGGCAGTGTACCATGGGACGAGCGTCCTGCTCTTCCAGGGGGACACTGAACCAGACCGCGCGGCGAACTACTCGTCGCTTTTCCACCACCGCAGGCCGCTCGGCAGCCCGGGACAGGACATGATAACACCGCGCCTGCGCGCACATTAAAAAGGGCGCTCCTGCCTCTGTTGGCGACCTTGCCGCCCGGGACATTACGACATTTAGTAAATTCACGCGCAATTTGCGTCCAGATGAGGAGCTTATCTCTCAGAATACGAGATATTCAGTTGACCACGCCTGAATACCTCGTCTTAGGGTTGCCAGCTCACGTCATCGTCGACGCAAGAGACTTTGTCGACACTTTTAGCAACAAACGAGGTTCTCTGGTGTCACTAACACCTCGCCGACGATATTATCGGTGATCGATTTCGATACGCTTTTACCCTAATTCCTGAGGTTTCGTTGCTGGCAATGCGATTACGTAAGGAAGTCGGAAGCAGTGAAAATTGAATTCGTGCAAGAATACGAACCCTGCCAGCCGGCTTTAAACCGAAAAGCTAAAGATCCGTTGACGATAACCATTTGTACCAACTCCATGCCTTTTTTAAAAAATACCTCATTGGATGAATTCGTTTTCGTTGGCCTCACTCTTGGCAGAAGTGTCGTAAGACTACTTGTGATACGATTTCGGCTTCAAGCGCAATATTGATAACGTTTTACGTTAAGGCAATGGCAAACAACCAACCTAGTTTCTGACAGCCTTTTCATTATGGTTAGCGCCATCTCTGAGTTTTTTCCTGCTTATGCGCTTCGACATCTTATAAACGTGCGCAGGACAACGTTTTATTGGCGAAAATGTGGCGTTCGAGACAGCGTGTCTCTATCTTTCCTTGACGTTCTTCACGACACCGCTGTGGCATTGTCGCCCGCAAAACGCACTCAGCCGTCGGCTCGATCGTTTCTTTGCTGCCGTTGATCCCTAAAAAGGGCATAGCGTATCTAGCCGCATGGAAAACAACGAACTTGCATGAGGCGCGAGAGTCAGATCTTTGCAGCAACACAATCTCTAGCGATCAGCGTGTTCTCGACGTGCACACCGGATTGCTGAATGTCGATGTTCCGGGACGAGTTTTCACTTTTTGGAGTCGAGCTTTGTCGCACTCTGTTCTGTTACTTCAGGTTGCAGAGTAGCGCGTTTGATACAGCGGTAGAGGTGCTTATTGCACTTGCAGGTATCCGATAAATTGACATGATGACCTGTTCCGTGAGGTATTCGGGTTCACGTGACGAGGCAGCGGTGATTTCTGACGCATAAGCCGATGCGCGGAATGCACATCGTCTGATCATAGGAAAATCAAGCACCTTGGTAAGGTGAGTTCGCCTTTTGATCCGGTCAGCTCGCGGCAGACTCTTCAGGACTCGTGCCTTCGGCGCTACATACGGACGAACCGGAACGGGATTCGCCGGAGCTGGTAATGTTCCAAATTCGGCTTTGTAAAGGCGGCAAAAGTGCCTCAAGGCTCTAATGTTCCGCCGCCAGAAGCGCCCCTTGAATCCAACTAAGGTTCTTCGGCAACGCCAACGTCCCAATGCAATTCTGCCTTAACCGTTCAGGTGCCGCAGAACCGCGTCACCCATCTCCCGCGTCCCGACGGTAGCGTATTCCGCAGGAGCAATGTCGGCCGTCCGAAAGCCGTCGACAAGAGCATTGCTGACGGCTCTCCTGATCATATCCGCTTCGTCAGGCATATTGAGCGAAAATTGAAGCAGCATCCCAAGGCTGAGGATCTCGGCGAGTGGATTGGCAATGTTTTTTCCTGCGATGTCGGGCGCTGACCCGTGAATTGGTTCGTAAAGCGCATTGCGACGCCCATTTGCGGCAACCGCGCCGAGTGTCGCCGAAGGCAGCATGCCAAGAGAACCCGTGAGCATCGACGCGAGATCCGACAGCAAATCTCCAAACAAGTTGGTGGTCAGAATGACATCGAATTGGCGCGGGTTCCTGGCAAGCTGCATGGCGCAGTTATCTGCGTACATGTGACTGAGCTTGACATCAGCGTATTCGGATGCACCAAGAGTCGTTACGGTCTGGCGCCACAACAGCCCGGATTCCATCACATTCGATTTCTCCACGCTAGTGACTCTACCTGATCGGGTACGGGCCAGCTCGAATGCTACGCGAGCAACTCGTTCGATCTCGTTGGTTGTATACACTTCAGTGTTGATGCCTCGACGATTGCCGTCGACGAGAGTCTCGATGCCGCGCGGCTCACCGAAGTAGATACCTCCGGTTGCCTCACGAACGATCATGATGTCTAGTCCTTGGACGAGATTGGCTTTCAGAGGGCTAGCATCCACAAGTGCATCAAAGACCGGCGCAGGACGAAGATTGGCGAAGAGACCTAATTGCTTCCGTAGTTCGAGGATGGCGATCTCAGGACGATTATCAAATGGTTCCTTGTCCCATTGTGGCCCTCCCACAGCACCGAACAGGACAGCGTCGGCGGCTCGAGCCTTTGCAATCACGGCGTCGGTGATCGGGACGCCATGACCATCGATGGACGCACCACCTACCAGATCTCGATCAATCTCGAATCTAACGCAACGAACGTCTTCCAACCAGCCAATCACGCGCTCGGCTTGCGCCATTACCTCCGGCCCGATTCCATCCCCCGGCAACAGGAGCAATTTTCTACTCTTCACCAACAACGCCCTTTCATCAAAGAACTTCTCATGTTAGTAAAAAAAATGAAATCTAGTTTGAAAAACGTCTTGTATTAGTCAGATTAATCCGATACGTGGCCGCCATGGGTCGGCGTATGCTTTAGTCTCATAGGCTGTGATGGCGATACCGTGCTCTAATGTTAGCCCGATATCATCAAGCCCGCCGAGCAAACAGCGTTTACGGAACGGGTCGATTTCGAAAGTATAGACTGTACCATCCGGACGAGAAATCGCTTGCGCCTTGAGATCAACAATGATTCGCGCGTTAGAGCCAGATTCAGCGTCGTTCATCAGCGCCTTGCACTCAGCCTCGGTCAGAATGACTGGCAAGATGCCGTTTTTGAAGCAATTGTTAAAAAATATATCGGCAAACGAAGGCGCGATGATACATTTTATGCCAAAGTCAAGCAGCGCCCAAGGTGCATGCTCGCGGGAAGAGCCGCAGCCAAAATTGTGACCAGAAATTAGAATTTTAGCATTCCGATATTGTGGCTTATTGAGAATAAAATCAGGGTTTTCTTTTCCATCATCTTGATAACGAAGATCCTCGAATAAGTGCGTACCCAAGCCGCTGCGTCTGATTGTCTTAAGGAATCGAGCGGGTATGATTTTGTCGGTGTCGACATTTGCCATTGGCAAGGGTGCCGCAACAGCTTCGAGAATGTCGAACTTTTCCATTAGAGCATCTCCCGCACATCGACCAGAGCGCCACGAATCGCCGCAGCTGCCGCCATCACCGGCGAAAGCAAGTGCGTGCGACCATTTGGTCCCTGGCGGCCTTCGAAATTGCGGTTGCTGGTGCTCGCGCATCGTTCTCCTGGCCTGAGTCTATCAGGGTTCATTCCCAGGCACATGGAACAGCCTGCTTCACGCCACTCAAACCCGGCGTCGGTGAAAATTTTTGCCAACCCCTCAGCTTCCGCCTGTAGCTTCACCAGCCCCGAACCAGGAACGATCATTGCGCGAACGTGGCTGGCCACGCGCCGACCACGCGCGACCGCCGCCGCCGCCCGCAAATCTTCGATTCGAGAATTGGTACAGGAGCCAATGAAAGCCACGTCAATTTTGGTTCCTGCCAGCGGCTGGCCTGGAATCAGGTCCATGTACTCAAGCATACGCATGGCCTGGGCGCGCTTATCGTCATCCTGAATGTCAGCAGGATCAGGAACACGCCCAGTAATCGGCAGCACTGTCTCCGGGCTCGTTCCCCACGTCACCTGTGGCGGCAGCGCCCCTACATCGAGTACGACGATCTTGTCGTAATGCGCACCTTCATCGGAAACCAGGGTGCGCCAGTATTCGATCGCATGATCGAGCGCTTCTCCTTTTGGGGCGTGCGGCCGGCTTCGAATATATTCAAACGTTTCATCATCCGGAGCGATTAGGCCCGCCCGCGCGCCGGCCTCGATCGACATGTTGCAAACGGTCATCCGGCCCGCCATGTCCAGAGCCCGGATCGCTTCACCCGCATATTCGATCACGTGCCCCGTACCGCCCGCCGTGCCAATCAGTCCGATGATCGCCAAAATGATATCCTTCGCCGAACACCCGGCTGGGAGCTTTCCGTCCACGCGGACAAGCATGTTTTTCGCTGGCTTCTGCAACAAAGTCTGCGTTGCAAGTACATGCTCGACCTCAGATGTACCAATACCGAATGCCAACGCCCCAAGCGCACCGTGCGTGGATGTATGGGAATCGCCGCACACGATCGTCATGCCGGGCAACGAAAACCCTTGCTCGGGCCCAATGACATGAACGATTCCCTGCCGCTGGTCAGTGACTGGAATATAGGGCACGCCGAACTCACGAACATTGCGCTCTAACGTGTTTACCTGGAGCGCCGATTCCGGTTCAGCAATGCCGGCGGCACGATTTTCCGTCGGGACATTGTGATCTGCGACTGCAACTGTGGCATCCACCCGACGCACTGAACGCCCAGAGAGACGCAACCCGTCAAACGCCTGCGGGGAAGTCACTTCATGAACGAGATGCCGATCGATATACAGCATCACCGTGCCATCCGGCATACGATCCACGACGTGCGCCGCCCAAATCTTATCGAACAACGTCGAAGCCATACGAGCACCCTCCGTCAACCAGAGCGACCGAACAGTCAGGAAACGGCTCCACCTCACGATGCCCCCCAGGAGCTGAAATCCTAGGCTTCATCAGGATGTTGATCGGCAACAACGAAAAACCGGTCAGCATCGCTTCGATCAACGCCAAAATTTGCCCATGGGCCAAAAAACTAGAAGGTGGTGGGCTGTGTCCTAAATCCAAGCACCGCTTCGGTTGGACGCCGCCTCTGATCTCCTCCACCACTCACGCGCCAGTCGAAATCTCGCGGCTCGCTTCTGCAATACGAGCGGCCTTACCGCGGCGGCTCCGCAAATAATAAAGCTTTGCGCGCCGAACGGCACCGCGACGGGTCACGGCAATTTCCGTAACATTCGGCGAGTAGAGTGGAAAAACCCGCTCGACGCCCTCGCCGTATGAGATCTTTCGCACCGTAAAATTCGAATGGATTCCGCGGTTCGAACGAGCGATGCACACGCCTTCGAATGCCTGAATACGCGTGCGTTCCCCTTCTGCAACGCGAACAGAGACGCGAAGCGAGTCGCCAGGCTTAAATTCAGGTACGCTGCGAGCCTCACGCAGCTTGGCGATCTGTTCGGCGTCGATCGTCTGGATGGTGTTCATCGAAGCAATCCTTTCGTGTGCGGTTTAAGGGGCGATTACCCGGGAAGCAATATGGCGCGCCCAGAGGTCAGGTCTGCGAACGCGGGTGGTCGCTTCAGCCTGCGCGAAACGCCAAGCCGCAATTTTGGCGTGGTCCCCCGAAAGCAGAATCTGAGGAACGGGCCGCTTCTCCCAGGTGGCGGGACGAGTGTAGTGTGGATATTCGAGCAGTTCTCCGCCAAAACTCTCTACACGCGCACTTTCCGAATTGCCCATAACGCCCGGAAGCAGGCGAATGATAGCGTCCAGCAAGGCCAGCGCCGCAATCTCTCCACCCGAGAGGATATAGTCTCCGAGATTAATTTCCTCGGCCTCATGCGCGTCGAGCGCTCGCTGATCAATGCCTTCATAGCGGCCGCATAAAAGGATCACACCCGATCCGGTTGCCAAATCATGTACCTTCTTCTGGGTGAGAGGCACCCCCCGCGGGGTCAGTGCAATGATGCGCCGACCGTCGGCCACCGATCGGATTGCAGCATCGACTACGTCGGGGCGAAGCACCATGCCGGCGCCTCCCCCAAATGGCGTATCGTCGACGGAACGATGCCGACCGACGCCAAAATCCCGGATGTTGACGGTGTCGAGCGTCCAAATCCTTCGTTCGAGGGCACGTCCCGCGAGCGATTTGCCGACTGGCCCGGGAAAGATATCTGGGAACAAGGTGAGTACGGACGCTCGGAAACTCATGGTTTAATCTCGACTTCGACGGGCGGAACAACAATTACGCGGCCATCCTCAAGGTCGATAGAGGGAACGACCGCCCGGGTGAATGGAAGTAGCGACCCATTATCGAGTTCCAAGACCGCACCCGCGCCGAAATCATGAACTGCCGCTATGACGCCTATTGCTCCCCCATCTGCGCCAATCGCGTCAAGGCCGATCAGATCCGCGACGTAGAACTCCTCGTCGCTGGTTCGCGGTAATGCGCTCCTTTCGATGAAGAGCTCCGTGTTGGCCAAACGCTTCGCATCCTTGCGATCGTTTACGCAGCGAATCCCATCGGCTTCATGAACAAAGACATAAGCAATCCCATCGCTGATCCATTCGACTCCGATACGCTGTCCCGCACGATCTTGGAGTGAAAGCTGGGCCAACCTTGCCGGATCTTCGGCATAAACGCGGACATGGACCGCTCCGCGTATACCGTGCGGCTTGCCAATAACTCCCATCAGGATCAACCGTTCGGTCAACGCCGTCGTCAAACTGTTGCACCAGCCTTGGCGTGCTCAGCGGCGCGCTCCTGCGCCTTTTTCTTCGGCATGGACTGGATCGGCTGCTCCCGCTGTTCCGGCATCGGCGCGATGCCAGCGCGACCGATAAATCGTGCAACTCGATCGGTCGCTTGCGCTCCCTGAGATAGCCAATGCCGCACTCGATCCTCGTGCAAGCGCACGCGGTCGGTGTGGTCTGCGGGAAGCATCGGGTTATAGCTCCCGACCGTCTCGATGAAACGGCCGTCACGCGGGCTTCGGCTATCGGCGACAACGATATGGTAATAGGGTCGCTTTTTTGCACCGGCACGCGACAGTCTGATTTTCAGTGACATTCTCTGTAGCCTCCTCAGCAGATTTCAACAGTGGGTTTCGGAATATTTAGAATGGGCGACGGCCGCCACCTTGCGGCAACAAAGCACCAAGACCTCCGCGGGCAAGCCCCTTCTGACCAAGCTTCTGTGCTCGCTTCATCATATCGGCGATCTGATCAAATTGCTTGAGCAGGCGATTTATTTCCTGGACCGACGTGCCGGAACCGGCGGCAACACGTTTCTTACGGCTAGCCTTGAGAATTGCCGGGTTCTGTCTTTCGGCACGCGTCATTGATGCAATAATGGCAACTTGACGTTTGAGAACAGTTGTATCGAGATTGGCATCGCTTATTTGCTGCTTGACTTTTCCGATCCCGGGCAACATGCCAAGAATGCCTGATAACGAGCCCATCTTTGTAATCTGCGTAAGCTGTTCAGCGTAGTCCTCGAGATCGAATTTTCCTCGCGCCATTCGGGCGGCGAGCCTTTCCGCCTTTTCCTGATCCACACTTTCGGAAGCGCGTTCGACCAGGGAAACGATATCACCCATGCCCAAGATCCGTCCCGCAATGCGCTCCGGATGGAATGATTCAAGGGCATCGAGTTTCTCTCCGACGCCAATCAGCTTGATCGGCGCCCCCGTCACAGCACGCATCGAAAGTGCCGCCCCACCACGGGCGTCACCATCAAGGCGGGTCATAATAATGCCGGTAACCCCTACCGCTTCGTTGAACGCGCTCGCTGTCGCCAGCGCATCCTGGCCGGTCATCGCATCAACAACCAAAAGCGTTTCAACCGGCTCTGCAACGGCACGGATGGCCTTGACTTCGTCCATCAACGGGCCGTCAATCGCGAGCCGACCAGCCGTATCAAGAATAACCACATCGAAGCTTTCTCGGCGACCAGTATCCATGGCACGCCTCGCTATCTGGACCGGCGCCTCTCCTCCGATGATCGGCAAGGCCACAACGCCAGCGTGTTCAGCAAGCTGAGCAAGTTGCAACTGCGCCGCTGGACGCTGCGTATCAAGGCTTGCCAGCAATACTTTCTTACGTTGCTTGTCCTTGAGATAAAGCGCTATTTTGGCAGACGTCGTGGTTTTGCCCGATCCTTGCAGGCCAACCATCAGAATCGGAATGGGCGCAGCCGCGTTGAGATTAAGCGGAGCAGCACCCTCCCCGCCAAGGGCCTCAACCAGCGCATCGTGAACGATCTTGACGACTTGTTGCCCGGGCGACACTGATTTGAGGACTTCGGCCCCGACAGCTTGTAGGCGCACTTTCGCAATAAAATCGCGTACGACCGACAAGGCAACGTCAGCTTCAAGCAGAGCGAGACGAATCTCGCGCATGGCATCAATGACATCACTTTCCGAGAGAGTTCCGCGCCGGCGCAGGCGATCGAAAACATCACTCAGTTTGCCCGATAGGGCGTCAAACATCAGATCATGCTCCCCAAACGACCAACGCGCCGCGGTGCGACACTCGCAGCGCGGCGGAACGCGCATCCCATGCCCGATCCAGGATGTTCGGTCAACATTGGGCCCTGTACGCCCCGGTCGCAAGAGCGCCGTTGGAAGGCGAACAGCTGCCTACGAAGGCACCATGTCACGCGGGCCGATGTAGTATACGTGTAATGGCCGTGCAAAATCCTGAAGCTGGCGAGTTCCACTCTCGCCACGGAGCAGGCGACCATGACGTCTCCGGATGGACCGTTACCCTGCGGTCGGCACGGTCGGCGCTGGTGGAATCGGTCGAGACCCCGAAGCGCTCGGCGGAGACGCCGCGGTATCCGAGGGGATAATTGCCCCGGCCGGCTGCTCAGCGCGGACCATGCGCAAAGCCGTGCCGATGATAGAGCCCACGTCGCCTAGATTGGCGGGAACAATCAACGACGTTCCTTGCTTGGCTAAATTACCCCATTGGCCGATAAAGTCTTTGGCCAATTGCATCTGCAGCGCCGCCATCCCACCATCGGTCACGGCGGATTCTCCAATCCTCCGGATTGCCGTCGCGGTTGCGGCAGCGACCAGCTCGATTGCCTTTGCCTCGCCTTCGGCTCGCAACACCTCCGCTTGTCGACGACCATCAGCAATATTGATTTCCTGTTGCCGTTGTCCTTCGGACGTATTGATCTGTTGCTGCCGTTGCCCTTCAGAGCGCGCTATCATGGCCCTCTTCTCCCGCTCGGCTGTGATTTGCAGCTCCATGGCTCGCAAGATCTCCGCAGGCGGTGTAATGTCCTTGATCTCGTAACGAAGAACCTTGATGCCCCAATTTGTCGCGGCTTCATCGACCGAAGCAGCGACGGCGGTATTGAGTATTTGGCGCGACGACAGTGCTTGATCGAGATGAAGCTTGCCGATTTCCGAGCGCATCGTCGTCTGCGCAAGCTGCATCGCCGCATTCATCGGGTTATTCGAACCGTACGCAGCCTTAACCGGATCGGTTATCTGCAAATATAAAAAACCATCGACCGTCAATGTCGTGTTGTCGAGTGAAATACATACCTGCGGGGGCACCTCCGTTGGCACCTCGCGAGTGTCAAAGCGAAAAGCAACTCGATCGATGAATGGGACAATAATGTTGAGGCCTGGGCTGAGAGTTCGACTATACTTTCCGAGGCGCTCCACCACCCAGGCCTGTTGCTGCGGAACAATCCGCAACGCGGCCCGCATGACGGAAAGTGCAAAAAACAAAAGGAGAAAAAAAACGATTAGTGATGCAATGTACGACATCATGGAACTTCCTGAGCTGATCTATGATTGCGCGATGTTTGCGAAGCGAGATGCAGAACATTACCGGTTTTTCGAACGATTTGTGCGATGCCTCCGATTTCGGGGCGAGTGTCATCGTCTATGACCGCATCCCATCGGGTACCGCGATACGCAACGACAACACGATTGTGGCCTGGCACAATCGCCGTGATGGTCACTTCCCTGCCAGCATCAAGATCCGACAGTCCTTTTTTCCGAAACAAGCGACGACGCAGTATCCAGACTATAACCAGACTAGCCACGCACAACGCCAAAAATATTAGCAGCAACGCCTCATCGGGAACAAAAAAGCCGAGAACAAACGTAAGAAGAGCAACAGCGGCAACTGCCGCAAGGTAAAACGTGCCCGTGTGCAGTTCCACCAGACCAACCCAGAGCCCGAGAACAAGAAACGCCCAATTCACTTTAACATCATACTGCGTTCTACTGAACTAAGCCAGCATGCGGCGAGAGCCGATTCTCTCGAGGGTCGGCTCGTTCCGTCAACCTAATTCTGGGTTCTCGGGCAGAAATAACTCGCGCGACCTGACTGCACGATGCGTACAATCCCCGGGCAAGACTGTAGCCCCGGGCAACGATCACAAGGTTGCCCTGCACGATCGTAAACGCTCCACACACGCTGAAAATAGCCGAGTTCACCGGATGGCCGGACGTAATCACGCAGACTCGAACCCCCAGCCGCAATTGCGTCCGTGAGGACCCCTCTTATCGCAAAAACAAGCCGGGCGATTCCAGGCATATCCAAGGTGCGCGCCGGTCGGCGCGGGCTGATCCGAGCACGAAACAGGGCTTCATTCGCGTAGATATTGCCGATCCCGGCCACAACCGCCTGATCAAGGAGGGCCAGTTTGATGGGCCTAGCCTTCCCGGCCAGCCCCCGCGCAAGGCAGACTTGATCAAATCCCGACTCCAGCGGCTCCGGCCCCAAACCCGCGATCAGCCGGTGGCTGTCTTCATACCGACTCTCAACCAGATCAAGGGTCCCGAATCGACGCGGGTCAATGAACCCAACACAACAACCGTCCTCCATTGTGACGGTGAGATGCTGATGACAAACAGCGTTCTGATCTATCGTAACACGGCCAGACATACCTAGGTGAACGAGCACCGATACGCCGATATCCAGTCTGATGAAGATATATTTACCGCGGCGGCGGAAACCGACTACTCGCGCACCCTTGAGGACCGATGCAAAATGCCCCGGAACCCGCCAGCGTAAATCGCATCGGGTAAGACGCACGGCCGCGATCCGCAGGCCGGTGAGCCTAGCAGCCAGCCCACGCATCACCGTCTCGACTTCGGGGAGTTCCGGCATCAGGCGAAAGACGCTATAGCGTTCTTCCATGACCGACAACCCCGCCTCCACAGCCAGAACCGTCGATTTCGGCTTTACTCGCGTCCAGCCGGAACTAAAGCGCCAACGCGTACGCGACGTTTTTGACAGCGTGGCCCGAAGTTATGACGTAATGAACGACGCCATGTCGTTGGGTATCCATCGCCTGTGGAAGCGCGATTTCGTGTCGGGGCTCAACCCCGCCCCTAACCGCACCTTACTCGACCTTGCGGGCGGCACCGGCGATATCAGCATTCTTTGGCGGCGACACGGTGGCGGGCCAGCGATTCTGGCGGATGTTAACGAGGAGATGCTGCGCGTCGGCCGGCAGCGCGCCGAAAAACGCGGTTTTCTCAGCGGAATCGATTGGCTCGTTGCAGATGCGGAAGCACTGCCACTGCCTGACCGTACGGTAGATATGATCTCGATGGCGTTTGGTTTGCGAAATTGTACAAACAAGGATCTCGTTCTGACCGAAGCGTACCGTGTCCTGAAACCTGGCGGGCGCTTTTTCTGCCTGGAGTTCTCGAAGCTGCAGATAGCTGTGCTTGCCCCCCTCTATGATGCATGGTCGTTTGGTGTTCTGCCTCAGCTTGGTGCCGCCATTGCTGGTGATCGTGACAGCTATCGTTATCTAGCCGAAAGCATACGTATGTTTCCGGATCAGGAAAAACTAACAGGCATGATGCGTTGCGCAGGCTTTGAACGTGTCATATGGCGTAACCTTTCGGGCGGGATAGTGGCAATTCATTCTGGATGGCGCCTGTGACCCCTCTTGCTGGCAAACGCGTTCTCTTGATAATCACGGGAGGAATCGCGGCTTACAAGGCCCTTGAGTTGATTCGACTGCTTCGCAAATCTGACTGTGCAGTCAGCGCCGTAGTTACGGCCGCCGGGATGAAATTCGTTACCCCATTATCTGTCCAAGCGCTTTGCGAGGATCGAATATACACGGATATGTTTTCTCTAACTAATGAAAGTGAGATGGGACACATCCAACTCTCTCGGAGTGCTGATCTAATCGTTGTGGCTCCCGCTTCGGGAGATATTATTGCCAAAATGGCAGCTGGGATTGCCGATGACCTTGCAACAACGCTGTTACTTGCAACTGACAAGCCTGTTCTGGTGGCCCCAGCCATGAACGTACGAATGTGGCAACATCCCGCCACCGTTTCCAACATGGACACGATCACTCGGCGCGGCGTTATAAGTGTACCCCCCGATGAAGGTCCAATGGCATGTGGGGAATTTGGTCCGGGGCGTTTAGCAGCGCCGGAGCGGATCCTCGACGCAATTAACCGGCTCCTAAAGCCAGGTCAGGATTTAGTAGGACGTCGTGCGATTGTCACCAGCGGACCAACCCATGAAGCGATCGATCCCGTGCGCTATCTCGCGAACCGTAGTTCTGGACGACAAGGTCATGCGATCGCGGCAGCGCTGGCCGCGTACGGAGCCAAGGTAACGCTGATTTCCGGACCCGTCAGCCTCGCAGACCCTCAAGGCGTCAACACCTCTCATGTTGAATCTGCAGCGGAAATGCGCGACGCTGTTCACGCCGCCTTGCCGGCAGATATAGCCGTATTCTGCGCCGCGGTCGCGGACTGGCGGGTTAAACCGTCCAAGATGAAAATCAAAAAATCCGGCGTATCGCCAACCCTCACTCTTATCGAGAATCCGGATATCTTATGGGAAGTTGCTCATGCCGAGAAAAATCGGCCAAAACTAGTAATCGGATTTGCTGCTGAGACAGAATTGCTTGCGGAACACGCAGCCGCCAAACGTGTCCGCAAAGGCTGCGACTGGTTGCTGGCCAATGACGTGGGCCCCGGCTCCGACACAATGGGGGGCTCGGAGAACGAGATCTTACTTCTTACAGAGGAAGGTTCGGAAATGTGGCCCCGAATCACCAAAGAAGCGATTGCGGAACGTCTCGCCGAACGCATCGTCGGGTTTTTTATGCAGAGGACTTGCTCATGACGATCGCCGTTGCCGTCAAGCGGTTGCCGCACGGCACCGACTTACCGCTGCCGGACTATGCAACGATTGGCGCTGCCGGTATCGACCTTCTGGCGGCCGTCAGCGCCGACACCGAAGTCGCGCCAGGGGCAAGGGCACTAATCCCAACCGGCATTGCGATCGCCTTGCCAACCAATTTCGAATTACAAATTCGGCCACGGTCTGGTCTTGCCCTAAAGCACGGCCTCATGATTGCCAATAGCCCTGGCACAATCGACGCTGATTATCGCGGCGAGATTAAGATTATTGTGCTCAACGCAAGCACTGAACGCTTCGTCATCACCCGCGGTATGCGCGTTGCCCAGGCGGTCCTAGCGCCCGTCTTACGCATAATCTGGAATGAAACTGAAGATCTGGACTTCACCTGCCGAGGTTCCGGCGGATTCGGCAGCACGGGCCTCAACGAAAGATCGCCGGAATCTTCGGCGAAAGGCTGATCGTTTCATATATTGGCGCGAGCAGGAAGGCACACCAGGCGAACCAAGAAGACGGACTTCCTCTTTTTTTGTGATTGTCTGCGATGCCATGGGGGCATGCACACAATGGCAGCGCGCGCGACCGGTGATGTCCGAGAAGCGACTTATAATCAATGTGGCCGCCGCCCTCGAATCAGGCTGTGGATCACCTGTCAAATGCTCACCAAGACGGAAGCCAGATCAGCGTGGTTATCAGTGGCGTCGGCTGGAGCTCCGCCTGACGAAGGTGTAGAAAAACTAAACCTGCAAGGTTTGGTAACACCCCGGAGGCCCTTAAAACCTGTCCACATATTGATCACAGAATTCTTTGCTATCACGTGGCTTCAATATGTCAGCGGGAAGAGAATTAGCCGACAAGCGATACATTTGACGCAGCTCCTAGATCCGACGCCAGATGCGATGCATACGGGGCGAAGTCGAATGTTTGTGCCATTGTCTTTAACCGCGCTGTCAGAACGAGGGAATATGTTGTCAGCCTATATTTGAAGAAATTCGGTATCGTCGGGACAAAGAGAAGCGTTGCGGCCAATACCGGTGCATCATGGACTTCGTTATGGAATTACAACTATGACTTCTGTCGATGGAAGCATGGAACCTGG
>DAIDMG010000022.1 GCA_027449105.1 Acidiphilium sp.
GCATCACCATCGACAATGCAGAATTCTCTGAACCAACGCTCGTCATCTGTCCCTCCTCATAAAAAACGAGGGGGTCAGTTCTCCGATTCGTCAGGGGGTTAATTTCTCACTTCGCCCGACAAATATCTCCCGTTTCTCCGGAGCGCGCTTGGCGGATGTTGTGCTGGGCAGCCGCGCCGAGAAGGTAGCAGGCGGCGGCTGCGGACAGAGGCGCATCGAGCACGATGCTGTGGAAGAAGAATTCCGAGACCTAACGGTCGCACAGGCGCGGAGAGGCTAATGAATCTGACGGTTCTCCTGGCAGGTCTTTATGCGATTGGCGGTCGTGGTTACGTGGCCAAGCGCTCGACTCAGAACCTTCAGCACCATCCTCGGGGTTACTCATGTGGGCAGACACTGATACTGACGTCGATTTCCTGAACTACTCGGAGATCGCCGAGCTCATATCGGAGATGATCGGACGCCCAGAGCTGCTCCCGCTGTCCCTCGGCGTGTTTGGCAGCTGGGGCGTTGGCAAGTCCAGCACGCTGCGTCTCGTTGCGAATGAGCTTGCCAAGACCCAGGACAAATATCTCGTCATCACCTTCGATGCTTGGCTCTATCAAGATTTTGACGATGCCCGTGCGGCGTTAATGTCGGTGATCGCGTCAGAGCTTGTAAAGGCATCGCCTCCAGGGGTGGTCGAAAAGGCCAAATCACTCTTTGGCCGCATCAACAAGCTGCGGGCGCTTGGCTTGTTGCTGGAAGGTGGTGCCCTAGCCATGGGCGTCCCCACATTCGGTTTGGTCGCCCGCGGCCTCGAGGGCGCGCGCGATATTCTGCAGGGCACCGGCGACAAGGATGATGTGCAGGCGATCAAAGACGCAACCGCCGAAGTCAAGAAGGATACCAGCGGGCTAATGGCGAGCGTGTCGGAAAAGGGACCGCCCGAGGAGATCGCGGCCTTCCGCCGCCAATTTGGCGAGGTTCTCGAAGGTCTCAACAAGACTTTGGTGGTTTTCATCGACAATTTGGATCGCTGCCTTCCGGAGAACGCAATCCATACGCTGGAAGCCGTGCGACTGTTTCTCTTCATGCCGAACACGGCGTTCGTCATCGGTGCAGACGAAGATATGATTCGGCACGCAGTAGCGCGCCATTTTAAGGAACCAGGCGAGAAACAGGTCACCGACTATCTCGACAAACTGATCCAGATTCCGGTCCGTGTGCCGCGTGTGGGTGTCGAGGAAATCCGCGCTTACCTGTTTCTGCTGCTCGTTCACGATGCCATTGCAGACCGCGTCATTCGCGAAAAGCTGCGCACCTTTCTCATCGATCGGCTCCGGGAATCGTGGAAGCACACAGCGCCGTTGAGGGTCGATGACGTGCTCAAAGAGGTCGGCAAGCAAGATGATGAGGCGCTGCGCCAAGGTCTGGAAATGGCTGCGCGCATGGCACCGCTGCTGGCACACGCCTCGCGTGTGCAAGGCAACCCCCGCATCGTGAAGCGCCTTCTCAACGTCGTGCGAATGCGATCGTCGATCGCGAAGAAACGCAAGATGCCCCTTGAGGAAACCGTCATCGCGAAGCTCGCGCTATTCGAACGGTGCGCCAACGCGGGGGCCACGGAGGCGCTGCATGATGCCATCAATAACGCGCCGGGTGGCAAGCTCCTGTTTCTGGCTTCTGCTGAGAGCGGCGAACCGTTGGAGGATTCAAAGTCGACGCTGCCCGACGCTTGGCAGAAGCATCTTTCCTTTGTCGCGGAATGGGTGCGCTTGGACCCAAAGCTCTCTGACATCGACCTTCGCCCGGCAGTGTATCTCGCGCGCGAAACTGTGGCGATGCGCTTTACCACGACGGCCGTATCTCCGAACGTAGCTCAAGCCGTTGAAGAACTTCTGAGAACCGCAACTCTGTCGTCGCGCGCCGCAGCCACTGCAATCGGAACGCTCGGGCCTGGTCAGCACGTTGCGGCAATGGAAGCGCTCGTCGCGGAGATCCGCAAGAGTGCGGAATGGACACGAGTGCGCCCCGATGTCCGTGGAGCCGTCCTTTTGGCCCGCGCGTCGAATGATGCCGCCAAGGTGATCACCCGTTTCATCCGATCGCTTCCGTCCCAGCCGCCGTGGCTGCGCTCGATGCTTAAGGATGAGACGTGGTTCGAGGAGTGACGGCAGTGGGAACCTCCGGATCAAGTAAAGGACCAAAATCATCGTCGCCCCTCGTTCCTCCCGGCGTAGATGATGAACCGGACAAGCCGCTGCCCGAACCGGAGGGTCAGCGCTTTCGCGGCTTCAGAACGGAGTTTGGTCGCGCGGCCGCGGGGGGCGGTAAGCCCGCGCTGTCCGAGGCGCTCCGGAAATATGCCCGTGACGCCACGTATGGCAGCTCCGTTGGCCCGCGCCGCTTCGGTAGCGCTTATCGGTCCGGCACCGCTCTCGCGGACACGCTCTCCAATCTTGCGGCCGGAGGAACGGCACAAGAGGTCGTCGGCGTGGATTTGTCGGGCCTCACCGGACAGCCGGTTCCGGTCGCCGCTCAAGAAATTGCCCGCGCGCTTGCGCCCGACAATATTGACGCCGATCAAATATCGGCCGCCATTCAAGAAGCGATCACGGAAGTGCTTCCGGACGCGGGCGTCTTTGATCCCGCGCTGCTGACGCCAGACGCCCTCGTGCAAATCCTGGTCGAATTCTTCAGCCGCATCCTCTTCCTTGAAATCACAAGCGTCGCCGGGGATGCCTGGAACAAAGCGCCGGATGCACAGCATGCCACACAGACCGAGGCGGATTTGCTGGAACTGATCAGGGTCGTGGTCGACAAGCACTTCTCTCCACGCATAGCGCAGGGGTTTGTTAATTCCAACCGCGCTGAGTTCCGCAAGCTTGAGCGCGCGGCGATGGATGAGGTGTGGCGCGAGTGGGAGCACACGCCGTGACACGGATCGTCTGCCATGCGGCGCGCGCGAATGTTCCCGAGGTGACCGATGGTCAGATCCACGTGTGGCTTTATGGCCCGAGCCCGCCTTACACCCATGTCGGCACCGTCGGCGCCCAGGTCATGGACGCAGCTTCTCGCCTGATGCTGCGTCCGAGCCTAGCTGCGATCGATTTAATCTCGATCGCAATGGCCGTGACGGCCGCCGACACCTTTGTGCTTCGCGCAGACGCTCCCGACGGCTGGGGGCGAGACTTCGAGATCGTACTGCCGCTCGCGGATCCCGCGCCATGGGAGGCCATCAAGCCCGCGCTCGAAGCTGCGCTCCGATTTCTCAGTTCCGATATGTGGCACTTCGAATTTGCAGGCGAGGGAGCGCTGCCGCCCACTGATTCAGTCATTCGAAGTCGCAACCGCGTGGTCGATCTGTCCAAAGTCGACTGCGTATCGCTGTTCTCTGGTGGTCTCGATAGCGCAATAGGTGCGCTTGATGTCCTTGCGCGCGGACGACGGCCACTACTGGTGAGCCACGCTTCGCGCGGTGATGCCGATAAGCAGGATGCCGTTGCCAGTTTGCTGCCTGTGGCGTGCGAGCGGATGTCGGTGAACACCTATCCCACCTGGGCGGGGCCGGATGACGACAGCATGCGGACGAGAAGCTTTCAATTTCTTGCTCTTGGCGCGCTGGCTGCCGAGGCGGTCGCCAAGTACCGGCAGTCCGCATGCGTCGAACTGTTAGTGTGTGAGAATGGTCTCATCGCGTTAAACTCGCCGCTGACGCCGCGGCGCATGGGTTCGCATAGCACCCGCACCGCGCATCCGTACTTCCTACGCGCCTTTCAAAATATTCTCGACGCGGTGGGCCTACCGGTAACAGTTACCAATCCGTACCGTCATCGTACGAAAGGCGAAATGGCGGCGCCGCACGCAGCGCAAACGAATTTCCGCTCCCTCGTGTCGACCACCGTATCCTGTGGAAAATGGAAGCGCCGGAACCAACAATGTGGACGGTGTGTCCCGTGCCTGATTAGGCGCGCCTCGCTTCATGCGGCCGGTGTGACCGACGATACGGACTATCAATATCCCGACCTGCAATCCGTCATGAGTGATGAAGAAGGACGCGACGACTTGATCGCGGTCCAGGCCGCCTTACTACGAAGCCCTATGAGCGAATTGCAGGTTATGAAGGCGGGCCCCTTGCCGATCGATCCGATAGACCGCGCCGCATTTGTGTCCGTCGCTGCGCGAGGCATGCAGGAACTGCGGTCGTTTCTCGCTAGCCAGGGGTTTCACGTTTGATCGACTTTCACTGCCACCTTGATCTTTTCGAGAACCCTGAGCAGCTCGCAGAACGCTGCGAAGAAGCGCGCGTGTATGTTCTCTCCGTGACAACGACCCCGAAAGCATGGCGTAAGACGATGACGCTCGGCCGAAACCGGCGCTTTATCCGTACCGCACTTGGCTTGCATCCCCAGCTTGCCCATGAACGTTTTCGAGAGCTCCCGCTGTTTGAAGCTCTGTTGAGCGAGACACGCTATGTGGGCGAGATCGGGCTGGACGGCTCACCAGCATACCGGGGGCACGCGGACATCCAGCGCAAGGTCTTTGAACGCGCACTCGCTGCGTCACGTGAGCACGGGCGGCGCATCTTCAGCATCCATAGTCGCGGCGCGGCGGAGGCCGTCATCGTTGCTCTGCGGCAGCACGGCAGCGGCGACACTGCCGTTTTGCATTGGTTCTCCGGGACACCGAAGGAGCTGCAGGCAGCCGTCGCCGCTGGATGCTGGTTCTCGGTGGGGCCAGCCATGCTCCGCAGTGAGAATGGCCGCAGTCTCGTTGCCGGGATGCCCCGTGATCGGGTGCTAACCGAAACTGACGGCCCATTCGCAAAACGCGGAAGACACCCGCTTACACCGTTCGATGTGCGGCACGCGATCGTCGAGCTTGCACGGCTATGGTCGGTGGCGGAGCACGACGCCGATGCGCAGCTCAACAGCAACTTGAAAGAGTTGCTATCCAGAGTCCCTGCTCCACATCCCCCGCAACATCCAGTATGACCCTCCATCTTGAAAGATAGCAATCGATGGAGAGAGACGCGCAGAATGGCTGGCGCGAACGCCTTGTGCTATAGCCATTGACGGTATTTTTCACGTTTGCGCCCGAAGCGTTGCGTGATCGACGATGTAAAAAATCGACCGATCGTTGTCGATAGTCGCTGAAACGTCTCTGAATTCGAATCGCGCGAATTCTCATCGGAAATCAGCAGCAAAAATTTTTGACGGCCCGCTGTTCGGACGGCGATCGTGCGCGGAAAAAATTTGCGCCTTGAATTCAAGGCGTTACGATAGCCGAAAACAGATGAGTGGGAATAATTTCCACCAAGGCAGAGCGAAATGGGAACATACACCGAGCCAGCAGCCGATCATTTTAGTGGTCAATGGACAATAGCGATGCGACCTCTAGCGGTCATCAGTTCCGGAAAACACTACGCGGCTTGGCCTTTAGTGGTCGCAAATCGGGATCACACGACAGATGATCGTTAATACGTCGGCACTCTGACGTGTCAACTTGATTGGGCAATGGCCGGATCAGCGTCACGGTGTTCGGTTGCACAGATAGCTTCAGCACACCGCACGCGACGGTGGCCTGCGCTCAGCAGCCCTGTTACTGAAAACGACCGCGCTCAAAAAGCACATCCAGTAAACTTTCCGTTATTTCCAATGTTTTAATGTGATTATTTGACAGATTTGTGACAGGTCAGTGCGCAGATTTCGTGGGCGTTTTGAGCTACAGAAATG
Source organism: Acidiphilium sp. (assembly GCA_027449105.1). Lineage (GTDB taxonomy): Bacteria > Pseudomonadota > Alphaproteobacteria > Acetobacterales > Acetobacteraceae > Acidiphilium. Next base: position 5,718 of record DAIDMG010000022.1, read on the forward strand.
ATCGGCTGCAGCCGTTTTTCGATGTACTTGTTTGAATCAGAGGTAAGGCCTTTGTCTAATTTGAGGAATAGATGGAGCACGATATTTTGCGCGCGAGGAAGTCGGAAATGGCCCTCAGAATGCATCGATCTGCCTTGTAATCATGAACCCAGAATTCGCAGGGAATGCCCAGATGTTTGATCCCTGGCTGATCACCGTACACTCAGGGATCACTGCGCGCGCAATATGACAAGCCGACGATGGATGGTGCTATGGTGGCTTGGAAGCTTCGTATGGCTGACTTCCAAAAAGCAATTGAGGGCAAGTAATCCCGCGTCCCGTCAAAGTGCTCACTATGTCGACCACCCGGGAGTCGGGGGGATCGATTGCATGACCTGCGAGTTCTTTATACCTGACCCTACCGACCGCTGGCGCCCGGGGAGATGTCAATTGATCGCCGGCCCGGTCAGTCCGTCGGGACATTGCGATTTTTACGCCAGACGGTGACGCAACACCGTGAACCGGCCATTGATTTCTGCGCAGCAAACGCGCCAAAACCCAACCGACGGTAGCAACTGGCTAACCCGCTTTCGAGCCCGCGTCTGGCTCGGCGTCGCTGGCTTTTCTTTAATCTACCTTGCATTGGCCGTGAAACTGATCGATGCGACGGTCCTTCATCCGATCAAGCCGAGTGCTGCCGCACTCAGCGCCGAAAGACCCAACTTTAGCGTCAAGCTCCCCGCACCCGACCGAGCTCCGATCGTTGACCGGAGCGGAAGGATCCTCGCTATATCCTTGCCTGGTGCCGCCTTATTTGCTGATCCGCGTCAAATCAGCGACCCACAGGCCGATGCTATCAAGCTTAGCGAGTTAATACCAACGCTCAATGAAAAAACGATTGCGCACCGTCTAAGCCTCCGCGACTATAGTTTTGTCTACCTCGACCGCCATTTGACAGCGTCGCAAGAGCTTGCAGTCAACCGCCTCGGAATCCCGGGGTTATATTTCCAGCCAGTCTGGATGCGCCATTATCCGGAAGGTGATCTGGCCGCACATATACTCGGCGGCGTAACCCCGGATCAGCGAGGTATCGCTGGCGTAGAAGAGTATTTCAATAAAAGGCTGATTAAAAAACCGACGAAACCCCTTAGGTTGTCGATTGATCTCCGGATTGAGGCGGTGGTTCATCGTGAACTCGCCCGTGCGGTACGCGACTACAAAGCACGTGGCGCTTGCGGAATTGTCGAAAGCATGACCGGACGAATTGTCGCTATGGTCAGCTTGCCTGACTATAACGCCAACGATCTCCACGATGCTCCCGCTAACGCACTTCTCGATCGCTGTATCTCTGGCGATTACGAACCGGGAAGCGTCATGAAGCTGATGACCCTGCCTGCTGCTCTGCAATCTGGTCTCGTACACTATTGGGATCGATTTAATACGACACATCCATTATTCGTTGATGGGTTCGCGATCACTGACTACGAACCCGTGCATCATTGGCTCGCAATGCCCGCCATACTCGCTTACTCTTCCAACATCGGCGCCTCGCGAATTGCGACAATCCTCGGACCTAAAATCCAACGAGCATGGTTGCGCAAAATGGGCTTCTTCAAACCATCACCTGTACAAATGCCAGGCACGCAACCACCGATTTGGCACTCGAAGGAGACGTGGAAACTGCTGACGACCATGACAGTAAGTTTTGGTAACGGCATTGCAATGGCACCAATTATCCTTACGAATGCGGTGGTTGCCGATGTTGATGGCGGGATATTGTACAAGCCAACGTTACTGGCGCGGAGGAATGGACAACCACGCCTTGGCATTCGGGTCATGCGTCGCAGCGTCTCGGTGATTATGCGCAAATTGATGCGCGACGTCGTGCTGTCCGGCACGGGCACCTACGCGCGCGTGTCAGGCTATCTCGTGGGCGGCAAAACAGGTACGTCCCAAGTAGTCTCGGATGGGCGGTACCGAACGCATCTCAACAATGCTTCATTTATGGCGGTATTCCCAAGCAATCGACCACGGTACGTAGTCTATGTCCTCGTGATACACCCAAAACCAACCAAAAAAATGCGAGCATTTTCGCATGGCTTTACCACCGGTGGCTACGTTTCCGCCCCCGCCGTCGGACGGATTATCTCGCGCATCGGCCCCATGCTTGGTATTGCCCCGCTAGAAGGCAAAGCTCTCGAGACCGCTAGCGCCCGGTTTAATATTCCTCTTGATCCAACAGTGCCTAGGGGAGACCGCGCACTTGGGCCTGATCATCCGTTCCCCTCCGGGGCCAATGCGTACGCCTATATACTGGCCCGGAAAACACCTCCAAAACATCCCGACAAACAGGCCGCTCGTTTGGCATTACAACGAGTCGAAATGGCCGTTCCCGATCAACGTGCTTCAGGCATCTCCCGGCATCTACCCGTTCTCTCCACTCAAAAACGCTCAGGACTCAGTCTAGCCGGTCAGTAGTGCTCTTTACCTCTACGAAATGCCGGGGCACCGCAACCCGTCCCCCTGTACCCACAGACGCCCGGCTGATGTCGGGGTAGCGCAGCGCTGAACCCTCAACGCATCCTTCCGTACCCTTCCACTCTTCCTTTTGTACATCGGTCCCTGCCGTACCGGCACACCTCGGTGGGGGGGGGGGAAGAATCTAGCGTCTATGTTCGGACAACCCGATGAGAGCGCTACCCGTGGCGGATGACCACGACAGAATGGGACCTGAGGTTATTGGAAACCATGATGCGGCGCGCTCAACTCCATCTCGCTGTCATCAGGGGCAACGATCAATTTCCGATATAGATGCCAAGTTCCGTGCCCCAAGATCGGCAGAACCACTACAAGTCCCACAATCATAAACGCAAATCCCATGATGAGCCCGCCCAAGACAAGCAGGCCCCACATCGCAATAGCAATCGGGTTACGGCGCACCACATTAATAGACGTCAAAACAGCGAGTCGTAACCCAACTTCCAAGTCGAGCATCAACGGAAAGGAAACAACGCTTATGGCAAGTGCTAACGTCGCAAGAACAGCACCTATTAGGAGACTAAAGGCCGAAGCTAACAGGCCGTCTTTTGTTTCAAGAACATTCAAAGTTGCGTGAACTATCGAGGTCTGCATCTGGTCTCCAACAAAATCCCGATACAGAAAATAAGTTGCCGCTACCCAGGTCATCCAGAAAAGAACCAAAATCCACGCCAGACCCATAATCGAGTGGATCGCCGGAGAACGCAATACGCTGAACATGTCGGCCCATCTGACGGATAAGCCACGTTCATGGCGCCGGCTTAGCTCATAAAGGCCAATCGCCAAGGCCGGACCGACCAGGACGAATCCCGATACGAGCGGCACCGCCATTTGAGCGTATCCTGCACTTGAAACGCCGGCAGTCGCAATCAGGCCAATAATTGGATAAACGAAACATAAGAACAAAATATCGGTGCGACTTTCGTGAAAATCCTTAAATCCTTTACGGATCGCATCGATTACGTCGTCGAGTTCTATCCGCCGCACCACGATCGTACGAGAAACACTCTCCTCGTTGCTATGCTGCTCTTTTGGGCGATCTGTGGTTTGAACGACCGAGTTTGCCAATGAAGCTTTCAAACCCAGAAGCGTTGCAGCTTGAGCATGCATGATCCAAATCCTCTATTAACCAGCTAGCGTCGCCCGAATTTGGCCGATGGGATGGTCAAGAAAGAGCTTCAGCAACAGTCTGAAAGCCACTCTTTTTAGCCAAATTGCAAAGTAAATTGGTAATCTAGATGGTCATACTTTGTTGTTATATTAGTTTCCACGCAACCAATATTTACATTATCAAGCATCAGATTATCGTGATATCATTGTACCTGTGCATTAAGGGAATCCCTCCCCAAAATCAGGCAACCGCAACTGATTGTTTACATCCGATGCAGAAATCCGATGCCGATGACGTTTTCTTCAAGCGAAATTCGGTCTGTGCCACCACCCGGCAGAAGGGGGCTTGTAGCGCCTGCCACTGAGTTGGCGAATGCATGTACCGCGGTGACCGTGATATCGGACCGGCGAGTGACATGAAACGTCAAGCCAGCCGACACCTGGTTTTGCACTACGCCTGGAGCCAAAATATTAAAGGTGACGTCAGCCGAGGATATGGGATTATCTGCATGATTAAACCCGGTACGCAAGGTGACATATCGGCTTAACCGATCGGCGACACCGAATTTATACACGTTGATGTTGGCCCAGCCAAACCCAGGCCCATTGGCTGTACCGAGCGGGGCCATGCTGGCACTCGGATTACCAATCGCTGGTACCTCTCGGTAAAAAATTCTCTGAAAATCCGCCGCAAACGTCAGCTTTCGCGTCGGGTGCCAACCAACCCCGACAGAAAAGTTTGCTGGCACGTTAAAGCTACCGTTCCCTGCAAATAATCCTGCATATTTCGTGAACCGCTCCATGTCAGCTTGAGGCGCAAAAAATCCGCCAACCGAAAGCCTTGACTCGATCTTCCAAAAAAACCCAAGTTTGACTCCGATCCCCACCGCATCGTCGGCGCCGTTGTTGGTAACGGCCTCCGGATGGATTGATAGGGCCTCAAAAGGCTGTAATCCCTCCGCCGAGAATATCTGGTAGATGATTTGTGGAGACACGGCGACGGCGAAATTCGGTGTGATCTTGTAGGCAACGGTGGGCGCTATGATCAATTGTTCGAGATTGACCCCAAGGTGTCCCGAACCACACAACAGGTTTGCTGGCGCCAATTGGCCCGTTGTCGCACTTGGGCATTCCAGTTCCGAACCTGCATAGTCAGTCGCCATTCCACCGTTACCGTACATGGTGATACCGTAAGACCAGCGCGCGTTGATAGGCGCGTTGAAACCAAATTCAGGAATAATAAAGTCGTCGTCTTTGCTGGTTGCTGAACCATTGAGCCCGTATGCATTACCCATCCGTTCCGCACTTCGATGTGGAACAAACAAGCTGCCTGCCACCGCGATAGATTTACCAAAAAACGCAATACTTGCAGGGTTATTGGCTCCGCTCATTGCACCTATTGCCAAACCGTCGGAAGCACCGCCCATTGCAATGACCTTCTGCCCATAACCAGTCTGAAAATAGCCATCAGTGGCCAGAGCTGGACGAGCACAGGAGAACCATACGATCGGCATTATCGTCACGAAGAGATATCGTCTCATAGCTTTTCTCAGTTTTGCTTCTTCGGTTCGTGCCCGTCGGGCTCTTCTCGTGGCGCTTTGGCGGTCAGGGCTGCCCATTGATGCCGCATCAGGATTTTCCAGATCACACCCATTTTCTAGGCATAGCCAACGATTGACGCTCAGCTGTCGTCATTATCCGACAACACACGCAAACCAACAGCGCTTCGTAAATTACGCTCTGTGTTATCAAATATATCGTGTCTTCCAGCGTCACGCAGCTCATATCCAAACGCTCCTAGCGACCAGAACCACGACAACCCCTTAATGTCGGAAGGTGATCAGTGGCACCGACATCAGTGCCGATATGGAAACCGACACCGAGTTCATTGCAGTTTCGGTCGATACCGGCATTGATCTCGATCAATATACGGAGATATTTTTTCTTGGCGTCGTACGGTTAAAATAGCCGACTAGCGCAACTCGAGCCGACTCTGACGTTCTTCACTTCTTTCTTTCAACTGCCAATTCCTAGCCGCTTCGCATTGTTTGGACAGATCTTATGGCGTCCTTACAATGTTTATCCTCTTAAAGCATTGCTTGCCATCATCTTTGTCTTCATTGTGCAACTATTGCCAACCTGTTGTCACGCGGGATATGAAACCTCTTTCGTAACGGGCAGCGACATGTTATTTGTTTTTAATTCGCAATTACGTTTCTGAGCCCATATGTCTATGGGATAATTGGTTTCACGCATAAGCTAAAGAATTACAAATTCTTCAGTTTCTATACGCGTTATATAAAAGTCGTTGTATAATATCGGTTCAAACTATACGTCAAACGCTCTGCTATCCAGACAACGTGTTCTCAAACGGCATGCGTTATGATGTTCTCTGAAATTGAAGAGATAGAAGATCTCCGGATAACGGAGTTTGTCTCGAAGTATGAAAACTTGAAAAACGCCCCGCGTATTGTTTCCCGAACAGCGCGATTCGGTCTCTATATGTCATCAGGCATGGAATACCATCTTAACATCAATATGTCATATTTGTCTTTTGCACATGGTCCTAAGATTTCTCGGAACCGGACCGAAAGGCGGCTTACCGACCGTCAGCGGCATTAGAGTAGACCAAAGATTCGAGCAAATTCGATGAGAAAAAATTTCTCCTCGGGAGCTAAAGTCACTCAACCGTTTCAGGCGACCGGAAATGATAAAAAATCAGGCCGCCTCGTATTGATCTAGATTTAATTTCAACATCAAAACAGAAGTACTAGCTCCAAGGGAAACTCGGGTTAATAGAAGTGCCGCGACGAAGCGTATTATGGCTTCCTGGTTTATGCCGTCAGCCACGCCGGCCCCGGTCAGCTGAAATTCTTGATATTCCCCTCAATCCGCAGGAAAGGCGCTCGCGCGGGATGATCACCGGCGGCTTCGGGTGCGACCAACAGCGTTGCATGGGCGATACAGCCTCCGCCGATCCTGAGGTGCCCATTGGCGAGCGCCGAGTGGCAAGACCACGACCCCGCGGGCAAGTTCACGCCATCATGGGCGATCAGCAATCCGATCAGCGTGGCGACGCCCCCCCCCCGCGTGCCGACATCACTGAAGTCAACATTCATGACACTTTCCGTTTGAAATCTGCCTAATCGAGACGAGTACCTCCCTAGCGCTCCCTGTGGAGTTGGTAGATTCATCGCAAAGGCTGGCGGCCACGGTCCTCGAGCATCCAGAGAGCCGCCACGGACATCGCGCAGCCGACCAGCAGATACGCGCCGGCCGCAAGCTTGAATCCGGTCAGCCCGATCAACGCGGTAGCGATCAGAGGAGCGGTGCCACCGCCAATGCCAAGTCCGACATTGAAAGTGAGCGAATAGCCCGACAGCCGGTATTCCGAGCGGAATTGCTCGGAGAGCATCGCCGGGGCGCCCCCCATGCTCGCGCCAAGCAGCAGCCCCGAGATCACCTGGGCGATTGCGAAGGCCGGCATCGCTTCCTGCGCCATGGCGAAGAAGGGAAGCGCCAGCACTAACAAGGCGCCAAAACTTGCGATCAGCCAAGTACGACGGAGGATCAGATGATCGGTCAGCCAGCCGGAAACAGGAATCAGCAGCAGCACGAAGAGCTGAGTGACGGTGACGAGTTCCAGCGCCACACTGTCGGAAATCGCGCCGAACTTGGCTGCGAAGGTAGGCAGGAACACCAGAGTGAGATAGTCGGCGACGCCATACCCCCAAGTAAACAGCGTCGCCAGGACCATGACTTTCGAGCTGCGGCGGAAAGCCTGCCGGATCGGCAGTTCGGCGTCCTTCATCACACAATCCGGCTCATAGCTGGTATCGGTCAGGCGCGAGCGCACCAGATAGGCCATCACCGCAAGTACACCACCCGCAAGGAAGGGAACGCGCCAAACCCACCCACGCGCGGCGTGATGGCCGACGAGCAGGACGGTGAGCGCGGCAACGCCTGCAGCGAGAAGATAACCGCCAGTCGAGCCGAAATTTGCAAAACTGCCGGCGAAACCCCGGCGGTGCGTGGGCGCGGTCTCGACCAGATAGGATACCGACCCCGTAAACTCGCCGCCCACGGAAAATCCCTGGAACAGGCGCACCGCCAGCAGCAGTACCGGCGCCCAAAAGCCAATCTGTTGATAGGTAGGCAACAGGCCGACCATCGTGGTGGCCAGCCCCATCATCACCACCGAGGTCACCAGAACGCTCTGCCGGCCGACTCGGTCGCCGAGATGGCCGAGGATTACACCGCCGATCGGGCGCATCATGAAGCCGATGGCAAAACCAGCATAGGCTCCGAGCAACGAGGCGATCTTGTCAGTGGAAGGAAAGAACAGGCCGGCAATCATCGGCGCGAGATAGCCGTAGAGTCCGAAATCATACCATTCCAACACGTTTCCGATCGTGCCAACGCTGAGATTAGTGAGCGAAATGGTTCGGTGTTTCTTGAGCCGCGATGGGGCGGCGGCGGATGCAGCTTGCGGCATGTCAAACCTCGTCTTCGATAAGAAATCTGGCCAAGAGCCCGTCATTTCTCCCAGATTAAAGGCGCGAGCTTCTAGCTTGTCTCCTTGCTCGACCGTGATCTTGGACTCTTCGATCAGGACGAGGAGGCATCGAATCAGGCTCGAGCCCGTTCACGCCGGAGAAAGGGTCAACCATCTCTCCGGAATAAACGGTAAACCACGTCTCCAGTATAGGTCCCAATGGGGAGTGGCGGATGGGGTGGGATTCGAACCCACGATACGCTCTCACGTATGGCGGTTTTCAAGACCGCTGCCTTAAGCCGCTCGGCCACCCATCCTTGCGCTTATCCATATAGCGGACGCACGCACCAAGCCAGACCGAGCACTATTCTGGTGCGCTTAATGTGACAACAGTACTTTGTGGCGGCATAGCCCTAAGAAACGTTGGCCATCGGGTCGCTGGGTTGGCAAAACTTGCATCGCGCGTCGCACCCGGATGCCGTACCGCTGCGAACACCGTACGCGAGACATGGTCAAAATCCGAGCCACCCAAGGCCGCGCCAACCGGGACTCGGTAAACCTCCGCCAGCCCGGCAGCTTGACCGTCGCCGGCAATCGACAACCGGAACAGCCCGTTTGCGAACTTATCCCCGGCGCCACGCTGGTCAGTACCGACATATATTGCGCCCGTTGTGTCCACGGATAACGTTCGCGGTTTGCGGAACCACACCGTCGACGCCAATGAATAAGCGTCTGGGCCTTCTCCCCAGCGCCTGCCACCGAGCAATATAACCCTGCCCGCGAAATGCCGGTTGCCAAGATCACCACCGCCCGGCGTAAATACCACTATATGGCCATCGCCATTGCCGGCGCGTGGATTAAGCCGATCAATCTGGTCCATTCCACGTCCTCGATTGCCCGTACACGCCAGAAAGACATGCCCTTCATCGCTAATGGCCATTCCGCCCGGTGCATCAAATCCGCTACCTTGCCGCGCGACAGAATCGGTCGCCGTCAAACTCGGCAAACCGTCCGGCAAATCGTGCCAAGTAATGCCATCCTCGTCGATCCTCGCAACAGAAAGAACACCAACGTCCAGTGCGTTAACCGGGCTTCCGGGAAGCAGCGCACTTTTAAAACGGAACAGCCTACCGAACGGCCTGGCTTCAGTCATGAACACAACGGGCGTTCCGTCCCTAGCCACGCCGCACGCGACACCAGCCCGTGGAAAGCGCCCCAACGCAGTACGCTTTGCCGGAAAGCTCAGCGGATTGAGCGCGTCAATCTCGACGACCCACCCGAAACGAAAGCCCGCTCCCGGCTTGGCAAGCCAAGGCATCGAATCGCTAAGCCGTTGGATCCAGACGTTAGCATTCCCTTCCGGAACTAAAATCGTACCCCAGGGCGTAACGCAACCGATTCCCGGCGCAAGCACCCCCTGCACAGAGCGACCAAGCGCGTTGGTAGCTGGACCGGTCAAACGGCATAGGGTTCCATCAGTAATTCGTCGACTCTGATATCCGCCATAGACTGTGACCCAACGCCCGCCGCGATGGGACAGGTTAATAATAGAAAGCCCCTGCATCTTGCCGGCAATGCGTGGATCCCCTCGCTCGTTCGGAAACGCCATTCGAGGCCACACATCCGGATGGGCAGCCACCAAAACTAGCCGGCGCACGCCGTCCGGGGCCGGTGGCGGCGAGACAACACCCGCGACAATCGCATCCCAGCCAAACTGGGCTTCCGCCGCCGCGGTGCTTGGACGGTAAGGCTCAAAATTCGGCGCGCCAGGTAGGACTGGGTCACCCCAGCGAATAAGTACGTCACGACTCCAACCTTTCGCTGGCTGATCACCGAGCGTTGGCGCCTCCGACCGTCTCGTTATCATCCGGCTCTGCCCAAGGGCCAAGCGTGGCAGGCCTAATGCAGGACTCACCAGAGCAGTGGCACCAGCCAGAATGCCACGCCGTCTGAGCATCTCAGTATCCCCCGAGCCCGCCCATTCCGCCGTTCTGGCCGCCAAAGATCCCTGGGTTATAAGCGCCGACGCCGCCTATTATCTGCTGCAAGAGGCTCGGGGTTCCACCAGGCGCCTTGGTCATCCCACCGGCCATGGCAACGAAAACCGCATTACCTCGGTCGTATTGCTTGATGCCCTCAAGGACACCCTGGTGATTAAAATGCAGGATAACGACATGCTGGTGGCTCACGCCCTGAGTTTCCGCGATCCGCTCTTTGGTCACCTGGCTCACGTATACCCAGTTGCCCGAGTTAAAGGCTTCGTGGAGCGTCGGCGAACCGAGCAAGGCTCGGGCATCGGAGGTCGTAGAAACACCCGGAGTCAGTTGCTTTAATTCGCCGCTGGTCACGTTGTTGCCACGATATTGCGGAGGTGCACTGAAAAACGCACAACCGGAGAGTCCCGCCATTAGCAACAGCGGAAGGGCTAAAGGGAGACCAAAGTGCAGACATCTCGGCATCAGGTAATGTATCCATATCCCTGACCGGGCCAAACGGCACGGGGCGCACCGATGCACCCGGTCTGTGCTGGCATGGTATGCGGGAGCTTCCATCAGCGCGCAAGATAGGTAATGATGGACAGGTGAGCAAACTCAATGATGCAACGCCCGGTAGCGAGCCCGCTGTGCCCGCCCCATTGTCGCGGCCGGTTGCACTTGCCGGAATCGTACGGCAACAGCGCATTACGGTTACCGCTACAGATGAAGAATGCAGCGCGGTTTCCTCCCTCTTCGGGTTGCCGGCTATCGCCACGCTCTCCGGCCGATTTGTGGTCACACCTGAGCGCCGCGGTCAGTTTCGAGTCCATCTCGAGGTAACGGCGGCAGTTACCCAAACGTGCGTGGTAACGTTGGAGCCTGTCGAGCAGTCAATAGTCGAGCAGGCAACACTCATACTTATGCCGCACGACATTGCGGCGCGTACGGAAGAAAGGGCTGACGAACCAGATATTATCCCGGTTAGTGGCCAAAACACCGATTTCGGCATTTTGCTGACCGAGCAACTCGCGCTTGCGCTCGACCCTTATCCGCGTAAGCGGGACGCCGAACTGCCGCCTGCCACACGCGCGAATGGGGGAAGTCCGTTCACTATCCTTACCCCTTCCAACACCAACGAATAGTGCCCCATCGGAGCATGTATGAGCCCTATTCAAAAACCGGGAACGCGGTCACACTACCCTCAGTCTGAATGACTGCCCATCAATCACACCGTGGGCCGACGTACAAACCCTGGTTCGCTCGGTACTTGTGCCAAGTCTTCGGAGACTTCCCTGACATAGGCCCCTGGCGGGCCACATCGGCAGGCACGAAGCAACTCCTCGACAACAGCTGCTTCCCCGGCAATCAGTGCCTCAACACGTCCATCACATCTATTCCGAACCCAGCCCACAAGACCGAGCTCGCGGGCACGACCAACCAGCCAGTCGCGGAATCCAAGCCCTTGGACCTGACCCGCAAGAAATACGTGCTTGGCGATCATGACCGCGTAAACCTAGCGAATCGGGCAGCAGTTGCAATGTCTTTTGCAATTTGGTCGAGCCGCGCCACAGCACCAGCGTCTTCTCCCCAAAACTCTGCCTGAATTCGTGACTCAAGTGTCGCAAGCTTGTGCGCGGCATCAGGATCAAGGCACCCCCTCTGTAACGCGAGTCCAAGCACAATGCTGCCGAGCGCTGGCGTCAATACGCCGAGGGCCGTCAAAGTCCAGGCATCAAAATCCTCGACCAACCCACGAACTGCGTCGATCGACGCCTCAGGTTGCTCAATGGCCGCCAATCCATTGGTAGTCACCAATTGGATCCCAAGGTCTCGTGCAGCCCAATCCAACCATGGTTGCCAATACACCGCTTGAGCATCGCGTAATTTTTTTGGCCTATCAACCCTGTAGCAGAGGAGATCGGCATGAGCATAGCTCACGAGTTTCGTCACCACAGAACCCGGGTCTGCCGCAACCATATCCAGCGCCGTTCCCGCCAGTCGAGTCAAAGGCAGACTATTCGGATGGACGACAGCACCCAACGAGGGTCCAGCACTTCGCCACTCATCGCCAATCGCTTCTGCAAGAGCTCGCTGCGGCACAACGAGAGCCTTGCCGTTCGGGAGGCACACTGATTTAGTGTCGAGCTTGATCCCATAACCGTCAGGACACCGACTTATGGTCACATCACTCCAAAAGCGGATCATACGAAGTCCTACCCTGTTACTCGGCTACTTGAGTAACGACCGAAGCAGATTCTGGGGGCCGCTCTGCGTGGGGGCAGGCGTTGTGGTTCCCACAGGCGCTGCCGGCGCACTCACGGCCGCCGGAAGCGGACCGGGATGACCGAGACGCGCAAGCGAAAGCTGACTAACGCAGCTACTGCCGGGAGCAGCGGGCGATTTTGATTTGGATGCCAGACCAAGAGCTTGGGCAAATTGCGTTAGTACTGAGTTTCCTGTTGGAGCAGCAACCCGAGATGCAAGCGGAGCAAGCGATGCGGCGTAGGCCCCTGGCGGTGCATGCCCGTATTGCGGCTTACGAAATGTCCCCGTTATTGCGATCGGGACCGGTACAGATTGACCTGCCACCAAGAGATGTGGTTGCAAAACGAGATCAAGCGCTTCAGACCCAAATGCAACAGTGCCGGTTCCCTGCATCAGCAAACGACTGGAGTCCAACGTAAACGCACTGAGCGTGCCAAGGCCGCTTTTCGAGTCCAGTCGCGCCGCAAAACAGCGTACCGCGACCGGACCGGGAGTCAGCGATGCCACGCCGGGTAGCCTGGCGCTTGTAAGCACCTTGCCGAACAGACTGTTCAGTACCTCACCCCCAACAGTTCCATTGACCATCGAGAGGCCCATCGCTCCATCCAATCGAGACGCGATGGCATGAGCCGAATTTCCAGCCCCTGAGAGAGTCGCATAAAATGCAACGCGACCATTAGCCGATTGTGGCGAAATGCCAAGCAACATGAGGAGGTTCTTAACGTCAAACGAGGGGATAGCAACATTGGCGGACACGGCTGGTGGTGTAACGCCCGTGTCCACCGTCACCGACGTTGAAACGGCACCACCTGGCAGCTTCGCACTGAAAGGCCGGATCGTCAGTTTTCCGTTAGACAGGACAGCATGGGCGACGATTGTACGATAGTTTGTGCCTTGATACCGCAAATCCCCGATAGAAAGATCAACATCGGCATCACCGCGCCGCAGCAAAGAGAAGGGTATCGGCGTGGTCGGGATTACGCCCTGTGGAAGGGCTCTTGCCGCTGGGACCCGGGCCTGCTGGGGCTGCGGCTCAACGCTGGAATTTGTGACAGACACCGCGGAGTTCGCTGTCGACCCCAAGAACGCCGAGAGATCAAGCCTAGGCATATTTACAATCGCCTTCAGACGGGGCGTAGAGCCGAAGGTTAGGTCAGCAGAACCATCAAGCTGCATCTGGTTCGCACTGATTGCTAGACTGTTGACACCAATGGCATGCCGTAACCCCTGGCCGCGGTCGGTCAATAGCGCCGAGACAGCAAGATTAGTTAGATTTGGCAGTTTCATGCCAATCAACTGTTCCAAATTTCTCAGATCAGGGACTTGCGCCGCTACCTTGATCGCGACCCCTGCTAAGTCCATTGGTGTTGCCATCCCACCGGTGGCACTTAACGTCGCATTGCCAAGGTCCGCGCGCAAATCGGCATTGACCATCGTACTCTGTTGCTGGCCAGTAACCAGCGAAGAAGAAGGACGGATGCCCATCAACCCCTCCAATACAGCTCCCAGAGGGCCGACCGTGCACCGGAAGGTTAGGGGATGTGTGTGATATTGTCCGGCAAGTGACAGGTTTAACGGCTTGTCAAGGGAGGTCATGCCCAGGTCAAGCCTTGTTAACAACAACCCTGCCCGCCAACTGCCGAGATCGGAATTACTCGCAGCCACACGAAGATCAGTAACAGCTGGCATGTCTCCAAGACGGGCCAGCGTAAGGCGTAGGTGAAGCTGAACGTTGCGAATTGGAGGCAGTGACATGCCCGGCAGGTAAGCGTCGAGCGCTGAGAGGTCTCCAACATCCCCATCAATAGCGAAGTCAACCCCCGAAACAGCGCGAGGCTGCTGGATGTTGCCCGATACGTGCACCATAGCCGAACCGGCCAGCACCTTGACATTGATCGGCCAAGCTCCCTGGCTGAGCACGCCGGTAAGACGTGCAATCGGCCCCACGGTTCCGCTCGCGCTGATCGGTTCATGATTGACTGTAGCGGACATAGCAAAATGCAAAGGTGAAGTTACGGAATTGGCCCGGGCATCCAATCGCCCTATCATTACCGTAATGGGTTTCGGTGCTTTGACATAAGTGATCGTAGCGTTATGAACGGTTACGGATTGAAGGGCGACCTTAAGCGCATTTTTGTGGCTCGGCGGCGCCGACGTCGGGCGGGTGGCCTCAGAGCCGACAGACGCAAAAAGCCAGTTGCCCTGACCAGCGGCATTACGCTCAAACCGGATTTGTGGATCATCAAGCACAAGCCGAGTGATGTCGACCTCGCCTGTTAGTAGAGGTAGCAATGCCACACGGGCCTCGATACGCTTTAGGGACATCAGGTCCGGATCAGGGAACCCTGGGGGGTTAAGAAGCGTTACTCCCTCGGCGGAAACGGTCGGTGTAAACAAGCCACTCAATCGCAACGAGCCGGCTATCGTCAGTTGCCGATGAGTAGCCCGTTCGAACGCAGCTATTACCTGCGGCTTGTACCGGTTCGGGTTGAAGGTTGCGACCATGACAGAAATGATCGCAACCGGTACGATAACGATAAGCGCGACAACGAACACAATGATACCACGCCAGCGCATCCTCAACCTCCTTCAACGACCGAATATCCTCCAGTGTCATGGCTCCGGCGGAATTTCGGCCGCACTCATACGATCGAAACTTTCAGAACCCGAACATGTGATCCAACGAGAACGCGCCGCCCTTGGCGCGCTTGCCATGATAGCCAAACAACCGACAAGTAAGGTCCCGAATCAACACATATCCGCCCTCGGCACGAGAGAGATCAGACTGCCTGTAGATGCTACGGGGTGACACATATTCGGAACCGGAACATCTGATTCTCAGCCGCTGCTCTGCCACCACTGTACCATTCCGGTCATACAAGATCATCGTTGTTTCGGAAAACGAACGCCATGAAGACGATGCTGGGTAAATCAGCACACAGAAGCTTTCTACCTCCCGCGTCCCCAGATCAAGAAACAAGCGAGTCGAAAGCCCTGGTGGAGGGCCGGCATATGACTGAGGTTCGTTCCTGTATGTCATGATCATGTTGAACATGTGTGCTCCGAAGCTTGTCTCTGCCGCGTGCGAACCGTCTCGCAGTTCATACCGAAACAACCCATGGAGCCAGCCATCGGCTTCCCCGCCATCCGTGAAGTCATAGACCATTTCACCGTGTCCCCCGTCGAGCAGCAAGTTGCCGGCGAGCAGATCGTCGATATCTACGGCGCACGCATGATCTCGCGGCAGATTACCTATAAATCTCTGGGCCACTTGGACACCATCTGGGGAAAATATGTCGAGACGAACCGGCAAACTCTGCTGACCACGCGCCATAGGCGTAGGTAGCACAACAGACGTGAATTGCCGTCGAGGCAGGATCGGAAATGGCAGCAAATAGCCCCGGCCTAACAACGGTGAGAGAGATGCGATTGCGGGGTCGGCTTCCAGATCAGCGCGCTCAACGTTGACATGGGCAATCCGCATTCGTCCTGCACGCTGCACCTCATAGCGGGGCCGAACCACGTGCCGCCCTGACCGCAATTCAATCTGCGCCGGCCAACGCACATCGGGCAACAACTCGGTTACGTCCAGTTCCCGCGTGGCAAACGGAGGAATTTCTTCACCTAGAGATACGGGCCGCTCGCGGCCCATGCGATCAAGGCTGATCGCCCCAACCGGGATTGGCTGGGCGTGACTGTTCTGCAACCACAAAATTACCCGCTCGTCGTCGCGCGGGGCAGGAAGGCCGGCGAACCGCTCAGATGGCCATGCATTTGCGTCATGCGTACAAGACAGGCTTCCACTCTCGTCATGCGCGTATGTATCAAGAGCGTATTTCACGACGTCGTGTCCCGCCACCCCGATCGCGTGGAGGAACAGCTGCCCGGTAAACGGCATCAGATTATGGGAACGGCGAATGTCCGCGCTATCAATCACAATTGTGCCGGGACGACCGCCAATTTGTTGTTCGAACTCCGCAATAACTGTACCTCCTTGATCAAACAAGCGGCACCATATCCGTATCTGCACTGCGCCATAGCCTGACCAATAATTAGCAGTCACAAGCCGCGTACCCATACGATCGTCATCACGAAAAAACACGAAATTAGTCGCGAAGTTAATGGGATCGAGGTAGCGGCGCCGATTGGTCAACATTGAGTCGGGCAGACGGACAGCATCAAGCGTCACAACCTCTGTTCCTTCGGGCACGAAATCACGGAGGCGAGCGGTGTGACGGTCGGCATCGAAGGCGGCAATCAGGACGGTCCGCGCGGATGATTCGACAAGATCGACTACCGCACGCGCCTTGAACCCGGCACGGTCGTTGCCCACCGCCACAACATCATGCACATACACCTGATCGACTGGAAATTCGGGCGCCAGAGCCCGAAGCGGGGCAAAAATCCCGTCGGGATCGTATACCGCAACCGGCCCAACCTGCCGCAAACGCTCGGCTAAATGTTCAAGGTGAAGCACAGCGACAGGATGCGCCAGAGCCTTGTAGACCGTGTTGCCACCATGCACATTATCGAACGTTTCAATGTCGAGCATCACTAGAATCCCAAGCGTTGACGAACAGCGGAAGCCGCTGCAGGCGTATCGTTAAGTGGCGAGGTGTCCCAAGTCACGAGGCGCCCGGTAAACTCTCGCACCCGCCCCAACTTGATCATCTGATCCATAAAAAGGCCGATTCGCGATGATCGTCCTGGCAAACGCGCGAGCAACACGGGAGCAGCCGTCGCAACCGCCTCGGAGACCATTGATACCGAGTCAGCAGTGACAATGATGGCATCCGCTAGCGCCAGCATCCCAAAATAAGGGTTTTCGCCATCCATATCCCAAATCATTGCACCGAGGGGGGCAAGCGTTTCGGCCAGAACGGCTTGCACTTCCATAGATGTTCGTCTGGAAGGAGTGACAACCAATCCTACCTTGTCACGGCGCATCATAGCAGCAAGTTCACTTGCAAGACTCTGCGCCACTGCCCGATCAAGTCGGTACCGGCCGTTTGAACCGCCTACCAACACCGCGACGAGAGGCCGTGGCAGCCCGGCAAAACGTGGACCGAAGTGGCGTGCCGCCCAATCCAGTCGTGCCCCGGTTACGCCATGCAGAGCCGTCCGTGCAACGAAGACATTTCGACCAGCCATGCGGTCATGGGGGCCGGCGATGACTAGATCAAACCGGGCCGGGTCGAGGCGGGGATTCTGGATTATCACGGCAGGCCGTTCGGTATGTCGAAGCTCGGCCAAAATCCGTGCCGCCGCTCCGCCACAGCCAATCAGTACGTGGCCAAACGGGGGCGCTAGCACTTCCGGTGCGACAGCCCGGCGAACAGAAGGCCACAACCGTGGCGCGATCACAGACCAAGGTCTTTGAATCTGCACGATTCGGCTGTCCGCTTGGAAGCCGGCAGCTTCTGCCAAACCAATTGCCTGTGACTGAAGGCCTGCAAGGCCTGCCGTAAAAACAACGGCTCGCTTACCTGAACCAACTGTCACGGGCATGTCGCTGGCAACTGAGTCTGGCATCAAGAGTGGCATCGCCGTGGTTTTGGAATTGATGAACGGTTTCGTCAATTAAGGGCCCCGTCAAGCCTGAAAGCTCGCATTCATCGAGCTTGCCGCATCGACGAGTGACATGCACCTGAATGTTGAGAACGAAGCGTCGGACGGGAGCACCCACCTATTTCAAACACGCCCGTCTAGCACGCCCCACGATCGTCGTGCGGCGCAGCAGTTGCGAAGCTGTGATTGGGCGTTAGAGTACCTCCGATGTCTGAATTAGATGAACGGAAAGCTGGCGTTGGCCCGTCGGGATCTCCTGAAATCGCCTGTTCCGGTCCGACTGCACTTGACCCTGTTTCGACGCTGGAGTTCGAGGTGGAGCTCGTCCCTCCCGATCTCGCTCCTTGGCTGCCAGGTAATTGCGGGCTTGCTGGATTCTGGCAGTTCCACGCTGAGCAGCCTGGCCCGCACGTCGCAGTGATCGCATTGATGCATGGTAATGAAATCGCCGGCGCCATCGCACTCGATGCTATGTTGCGTACCCAGCCGTATCCAGTACGCGGCATGTTGACTCTTGGATTTGCAAATCTTGAGGCGTTTCACCGCTTTGATCCGGCCGTGCCGATCGCTTCGCGTTTCGTAGACGAAGACTTGAACCGGGTCTGGGATCCGGCGCTTCTTGACGGCGTTCGTCGCTCCAAAGAGCTTGACCGCGCCCGAGAAATTCGCAGTGTTATCGATCGTGCAGATGTAGTTCTTGATCTGCATTCGATGCTCTGGCCATCCGATCCCCTTCTTTTGTGTGGCTCTGGTGTGCGTAGCAAGTCTCTTGCCTTGTCTCTTGGAACAACGAGATTGGTCGTTGCGGATTCGGGTCACGCTGGCGGCCGGCGCCTGGTCGACTATCCGCGTTTCACGGCCTCATCGGGTTATGCCTCCTGTGTGCTGCTCGAGGCCGGACAACACTGGCGGCAAGCCACCGTCGTCCAGATGCTTGACGCCATCAACGCTGTTTTACGCCGCTCTGGGCTTATCGAGATTGCCGAGCCCGAAAAAACCGAAGTGCCACGGTTTGCGGAGGTCACGAAGCTCGTAACCGCCAAAACTGATAGGTTCCGCTTCCTGCAGCCGTTTCGAGGCGGCCATGTTATCGCCAAAGCGGACACCTTGATCGGTTATGACGGCACTCATGAAATTCGTACACCCCACGACGATTGCCTTTTGATCATGCCAAGCCTCTGGACATCCCGCGGGCATACCGCCGTCCGCTTCGCCCAATATAGAGATTCGGGATTATCTGAGTGAGATATAGCACGACAGAATTCGGGAAAGACAACGAACACTCGTGCGCATTTGCGGGTACAGCGCGACGACCAATTTCCTCATGCGCCTCCAAAACTGCGATCTGCTCGATCACCATCGCGCCGGTCCGCAGACTCGAAGTATGGCCCGTCAAGGAATCGTAAGGCGGCGCATGCATTATGACCAAACATGCGGAGCTGCATAATGGGAAGGAACATCCTCTGGCTGCGTAACGACCTGCGACTTGCTAATAACCCGGCACTCATTGCTGCTCTAGAAGCAGGCCAAGTTGTGCCAGTCTTCGTGCTTGATCCTGCCATGACATTGGGAGCGGCTTCACGCTGGTGGCTCCATCACTCCCTGTCGTCCCTTGCCTCAGAGATCTCCGCTCGAGGCGCCAGTCTGGTGCTGAGACGTGGTGAAGCGCGGCAAATCATTCCAACCCTCGCGAAACAGATCAAGGCCGACGCTGTCCACGCCGGGAAATCACACGAGCCTTGGCTCCGAGCGGCAGATGAGGACATTGTGACAAGCCTGAGCACCCAACGTCGAACCTTCTTTAGGCATCGTTCTGCACTGATGTTGGATCCTGAGCAGATCAAGACGAAGGCTGGTGACAGCTACCGGGTATACGCACCGTTCGCAGCCGCCTGCGTCGAGACTTATATGCCTCGTCCGCTGACCGATGCACCAAAACGGATCCGAGGAATCGGCCAGATCGATAGCGAAACCATCAATGAGTGGGGACTGCTGCCTACAAAGTTCGATTGGACCGACGGCTTGCGGGCGACCTGGCAACCCGGCGAGCGGGGCGCGCAACAGCGGCTCGAAAACTTTTTGGAATTCGGCCTCGAACCGTACAATGAGCGGCGAAACCTCCCGGCTGCCGCCGGCACGTCGATGCTGTCCCCGCACCTTCATTGGGGAGAAATCAGCGTGGACGCGGTTTGGCTTGCAACAAAAAACGCCAATACGAAGCATCACGTCGGCAAGAACGCATTCCTGAAGGAGTTGCTATGGCGCGAATTCTCAGCCCACCTCCTATGGCATCACCAAACACTGGCCAGCACCCCGATGAAACCGGTCTTCGCTAGTCTTCTTTGGCGCCGTGCGCCGACCGAATTACGGGCCTGGGAGCGAGGTCTGACCGGCGTCCCTATCGTCGATGCCGGAATGCGCCAACTCTGGGAAACCGGTTGGATGCACAACCGTGTCCGCATGATTACGGCTTCTTTTCTAGTCAAGAATCTCCTGATCCGCTGGCAAGACGGAGCATCCTGGTTCTGGGACGCCCTCGTCGATGCCGATGCCGCGTCAAACGCAACCTCTTGGCAATGGGTTACCGGGTGCGGCGTCGATGCGACGCCGTATTTCCGGATCTTTAATCCCGTTTTGCAAGGCCAGAAATTCGATCCTGGAGGCGACTATGTACGACGATATATCCCGGAACTTGCTGGCCTACCGGCCAAGTACATCCATTCTCCTTGGAATGCCCCAGAATCGACTCTTAGTACCGCTCGGGTCGCTTTAGGTAAAACGTACCCCTTCCCCATCGCAGATCTGAAGACGAGCCGGGAACGCGCACTTACCGCATTCAGAAAATTAAAAATTGCTCGGTAGCGTAGCCGCTCTTTTTCTACTCATGCTCGGCGTGGATAATCGGAACAGGAATTGCCATGTGACTAAGTAGGGCGCGGTTGACAGAATAAAGCGTGACCATGACGCGGTGCGCTTTCAATGAAATGTTTTCTGATGAGGATACCGCTCGCTCTTGGTTCAAAAAGCATTGGGCCGCAAGGCCCGAAATACTATGACCGTGGCACGATTGGTAACGCTGCCAACAAGGCCAAGAAGAAATTCTGACATAAAAATCCGTCAACATGACCCGGTGTGTGACAAGCGCTTCTATTCAGGGTGTGGCAGGATAGCGTGGGCGGCGTAGCCGTCCTTGCGTGTCG